>NZ_SSBM01000039.1:0-53173 GCF_004795115.1 Streptomyces sp. A0592 | reverse complement strand
GATCGTGGACGTGCCCCCGGGCACCGTCGCCCACGAGGGCCCGGTCTACAACCGCCCCTACGCCCGCCCCGACTGGCAGGACGCCCTCCAGGCCGACGACGCCGGCAAGCTGCCCCGACCGCAGACCTCCGAGGAGCTGCGCGCGCAGGTCCTGGCCCTGGTCTCCTCCCCGAACCAGGCCTCGAAGTCCTGGGTCACCGACCAGTACGACCGCTTCGTGCAGGGCAACACCGTGCTGTCGCAGCCCGAGGACGCGGGCATGGTCCGCATCGACGAGGAGTCCAACCTCGGCGTGGCCATGGCCACCGACGGCAACGGCCGCTACGCCAAGCTCGACCCGTACACGGGCGCGCAGCTGGCCCTGGCCGAGTCGTACCGCAACGTCGCCGCGACCGGCGCCAAGCCCCTGGCGATCTCCGACTGCCTGAACTTCGGCTCACCCGAGGACCCGGGCGTCATGTGGCAGTTCGCCGAGGCCACCCGCGGTCTCGCGGACGGCTGCCTGGAGCTGGGCACCCCGGTGACCGGCGGCAACGTCTCGCTCTACAACCAGACCGGCGACGTCGCGATCCACCCGACCCCGGTCGTGGCCGTGCTCGGCGTGATCGACGACGTCAACCGCCGTACGCCGATGGCGTTCGCGGAGGCCGGCCAGCTGCTCTACCTGCTCGGCGACACCGCCGCCGAGTTCGGCGGCTCGGCCTGGTCCCAGGTCGTCCACGACCACCTCGGCGGCCTGCCGCCCAAGGTGGACCTGGGCCGCGAGAAGCTGCTCGCCGAGATCCTGATCTCCGCCTCGCGCGACGGCATGATCGACGCCGCGCACGACCTGTCCGACGGCGGTGTCATCCAGGCGCTGACCGAGTCCTGCCTCAAGGGCGGCAACGGCGCACGCGTCGTGGTCCCCGAGGACCTGGACGCCTTCACGTTCCTCTTCTCCGAGTCCGCGGGCCGCGCCATCGTGGCCGTCCCGCGCAGCGAGGAGCTCCGCTTCACCGACATGTGCGGTGCGCGCGGCCTGCCGGTCGCCCGCATCGGCGTGGTGGACGGCGACGAGATCGAGATCCAGGGCGAGTTCAGCCTGCCCCTGGCCGAGCTCCGCGAGGCCCACGAGGCGACGATCCCGGCCCTGCTGGCCTGATCCCGCCGCTTTCGTACGAGCCCCCGGCCGGTGACCCCACCGGCCGGGGGCTCGGCCGTTCCGGGCCGCCGCCCCTGTTGGTACGGTCGGCGCCGGAATCGCAGGTGCAAGAGTGGGGGCCGGGGATGTTCGAACCGCTGGGGCCGTCCAGGGGCGGGCCGTTGCCCGATCGGGGCCGATGGCGCAATGCGGTCAATTTGCTGCTGTGCACGGCCGGTGCCGGCGGCGTGGTGCTCGGTGGCTGGGCGCTGCACGACACGTACACGACGCACCGGAATGCCGAGGCCTCCCGCGCGCTGATCACCCGGGCATGCGCCGGGCTGGTGGACCCCGACGCGGTCATGCGCCTGGACGGCGGCACCCACCGGGTGGTGCTCGGCGGCGACGAGCCCCGCACCGTCGGCTTCGAGGGGATCCCGGACGGCTGCGTGCTGAGCCGCGTGGAGGAACGCCACGGCCGGGAGGTGCAGATCCGCCAGTTCACCCTCGACATCAAAGGGCTGCCCCAGGAGCGCGCCCTGCACACCGTCGAGGACTTCCCGGACGAGCCCTTCACCACCCTGGCCCTCGGCTCGCAGGGCGACATGACCGCCCGGACCAGGCTTCCGGACCGGATGCCGCTCGGCGACGGCCGGCTCGGCGACTACGGCCCCGACGACGTCACCGTCGTGGCCCGCTGCGAGCAGCCGGCCGAGGCCGGCACCACGACCCTGATCGTGACCGCCACCTCCCCCGACACCCGCGACGAGGCCGGCGACCGCCCGGTCCTGGCGCGCCTCGCCCGCCGGGCCGCCGTCGGCGCCGCCGCGGAGTACGGCTGCCGGGCGCAGCTGCCCGAACTCCCGGACCGGCTGCCGGAGCCCGTCGTCGACCTCGGCCCGGCAGCGGGTGACCGGTCCGACAGCTGCGGCTGGTACGCCGCCCACCTGCGGACGGCGGACGGCGGGTCGCTGCCCGACCGGGCGGCCGGAGTGCCCCTCGGCGGAGCCGCCCGCGAGGAGGGCTGCCTGCTCGCCGTGGGGCCCGCGGCGACCCGGCGCATCCATCCGACACTGGGCAAGGAGCAGCGTGCCCACTTGGACCTGGACTCCGTCCTGCGGATCTCGTCCTGGTGGGTCCGGACCAGGTCGTACTTCGGCGACGACGCGGCCGCGTTCGCGGTCGAGGCCCCCGGCAAGCGGATCCCCGACCCCGTGGCCCCCGGCACCGCGGGCCGCCTCGGCGACGTGCTCCACGGCTCCGCGACCTGCCAGGGCCGGCCGGCCACCCTGACGATGACCGTCCCGTACCGCTACCGGTCCGTCCTCGGCGCGCGCCTCGACGAGCTGTTCAGGGCGTACGCCACCGACGCGGCCGCGCGGCGCGGGTGTACCGGCCTGGTCCTCCCACCGCCCGAGTAGGGTCGGGGCATGCCGCCCGCCAGGAAGAAGCCGCGCGCCTACGACCCCGTGAAGATCCGTGCGGCCGTGACCGCGCAGTTCGGCCATGTCGCCCGAGCCGTGGGGGAGTTGGAGCCCGAGCAGCTGCAGCGCTCCAGCGGGCTCGGGGACTGGACCGTCGCCGACCTCGCCGCGCACATCGCGTGGATCGCGGACTCGCTGGCCGCCGGCCTCGCGCGGCCGCCCGCCGCCGTCCCCGAGCTGACCGCGACCGAATGGCCCTTCGCCACCGCGTCCCTCGCCGGGAAGATCTCCGAGGCGGCCCGGGAGACCCTCACCGGCGCCCCCCTGCCCGAGCTGTACGAGCGGGCGGCCGGCGCCATGGCCGAGGGGCTCGCGGCGAACCCCGGCGGGCGCGTGCTCCAGCTGTGGATCGGCGACATGACCCTGGCAGACTTCCTGGTCACCCGGACCGTGGAGCTGGTGGTCCACACCGACGACCTGAACCGGGCCGCCGGCCTGGACATCCCGATCGAGCGGCAGGCGCTGGCCGCCTGCACGCGGCTGCTCGCGGACTCCCTCGCCCTGAAGGCGCCGGGAGGTTCGGTCGAGGTACGGATCCCGCCCTTCGCGGTGGTCCAGTGCATCGAGGGCCCGCGGCACACCCGGGGCACCCCGCCGAACGTGGTGGAGACCGACCCTCTGACCTGGATCCGGCTCGCGACCGGCCGTACGGCATGGGCCGAGGCGGTCGACGCGGCCCACGTGCGGGCCGGCGGTGAACGGGCCGACCTGTCGGCGCTGCTCCCGCTGATGAGCTGAGCGGGGGCGCGGCCGTCGTGGAACCGACCGGGGACCGCCTTCGTCCCAGGGGCATGCGTACCCTCCGGCACGTCCACATCCCCGCGGGGCTGGCCCTCGTCCTCGCGCTCGCCGCGGCCGGCTGCGGCCGCGCCGAGGACCAGGGCGCGGGCGCGGTGCTCCCCGATCCCGTGGGCCGCTGGGCCGTCGAGTCCCTGACCACGGACGGCCGCACCCTGCACGCCCCCGAGGCGGCCCGGCTCGACTTCGGCGAGAACCAGGTCAAGGGCAACTACGGCTGCAACGGCTTCACGGCGACCGCCTCCTTCGCGGGCACCTCCGCGGTGACGGTGACTCCCGGCGCCTCCACCACCATGGCCTGCGCCGACATGGAGTTCGAGACGGCCTTCGCCAAGCTGTTCACCGGGCGCCTGACCATCGACCGGGGGCCCGACCGGCTCACCCTGAAGACCGCCGACGGGAGCACCATCGCCATGACCTCGGCGCCCGCGACCCCCGACGCACCGCTCACCGCGGTCGAATGGACGGTCCAGTCCCTGATCAGCGGCACGTCGGTGTCCTCGCTGCCCGCCGGGGCCTCCGGCGCGGCGCGGTTCACCATCGCCGCCGACCTGTCCGTGAGCGGGACCCTCGGCTGCAACCGGTTCAGCGCCCAGGTCACCCGCGAGGGCGACCGGCTCACCTTCGGGCCGCTCACCACCACCCGGATGGCGTGCGACGGCCCGGCGGGCGAGGTCGAGGCGAAGCTGACCGAGCTGTTCGCGAGCGGCCCCCTCGTCTCCCGGATCGAGGGCCGCCGGCTGACCCTCACCGCCACGGACGGCAAGGGCCTGATCGCCGAGGCGCCGTCCGACGTCGAATAGCGCAGTCCGGTAGGTCGGGGCGGGCGGCCGACGGCCCTCCGCCCCGACCCGCCCGGCTCACGCCGGATAGGGCAGCAGGCCCGCGTCCACGGCCTCCCAGGCCGTGCGCAGCTCCGCCAGCCGGGCGGGCTCGACGGTCGCCCTGTCGGCCTGTTCGCGGACGTCCCCGGCCAGGTTGAACAGCTGGTCGCGGCCGGTCCTGCCGCGGTAGTACTTCCAGTCCCCGCGGCGCAGGGCCCGCTCCCCGCGGACCCGCCAGAACAGGTCCCGCTCGGCGACCTTCTCGCCGCGCAGCAGGTACCCGGCCAGGCTCACGCCGTCCAGCGGGTAGGCCGGGTGCGGGCGCGCACCGGCCACCTCCAGCAGGGTCGCGGTCCAGTCCGGGCTGAACACCGGCACGCGGCTGACCTGGCCGCCGTCCAGCCTCGCGGGCCAGCGCAGGATGTTCGGCACCCGGATGCCGCCCTCCTGGAGGGAGGCCTTGTTGCCCGACAGCGGCCAGTTGTAGGAGAACCGCTCGCCGCCGTTGTCGCTGGAGAACACCACGAGGGTGTGCTCCTCCTGGCCGGAGCGCCGCAGGGCCTTCAGGACCTCGCCGACCGACCGGTCGAGGTCCTCGACCATCTCCTTGTACTTCTCGACCGAGCCGCCGTCCTGGTGCCACAGGGCGCGCCCGTCGCCGGCCCTGATGCGCCGGACGATCTCGGCGCTCTGAGCGGCGTCCCCGTCGGCGATCCACGGCCAGTGCGGGGTGGTGAAGTTCAGGTTCAGCAGCCAGGGCCTGCCGTGGTGGTCGCGGGAGACGTACTCGCTCGCCCGCTCGGTGATGATCCGCGTGTAGTAGCGCAGGTCCTCGTACTCGGCATCGCCCTCGTAGAGGTCGTACTCGCCGCCCGGGCCCAGCTTGGAGTAGTACTCCAGGGCCCCGCCGAAGTTGCCGAAGAACTCCTCCCAGCCGGACTTCGTCGGGCTGTAGTCGGGCAGGTGGCCGGCGTGCCACTTGCCGATGAGCGCGGTCGCGTATCCGGACGCCTTCAGCAGCGAGGCCAGCGTGGGGTGGGTGGGCTCCAGGCCGACCGACTTGTCGGCGATCGGCTCGGCCAGCCCGCCCCTGGTCCGGGCCGGGTAGCGGCCGGTGTACAGGCTGAACCGGGTCGGCGAGCAGGTCGCGGAGCCCGAGTAGGCGTCGGTGAACCGGACGCCCTGGCGGGCGAGCCGGTCCAGGTTCGGGGTCTTGATGTGCGGGGATCCGTACGCCGAGAGGTCGGCCCAGCCCAGGTCGTCGCCGAGGATGAACAGGATGTTCGGGCGGCGCGACGGGCGGCCCCGGGCGGCCCGGAAATCGCGCTCGGCGGGACCCGCCTGCGGGCCCTCGGCGGCCCGGGCGGGGGCGGCTCCCAGCCCCGTGGCGGCGGCGGCCGCGGTGGCTCCGACGGCGCCTGTGAAGGCACGTCGGGACAGCTTGTTCTCGTACGAAGACACAGGTACTCCAAGGCACGGTCCGCCGGCCGGCTCCGGGCGGGGCGCGGGACGGCGCGCGGCACGGCGGAGCAGGGCGGGGCGGAGCGGAAAAGGGGAAGGCGCAGGAAGAGTTGTGGCTACGCGGAGCAGCGACAGATGGCGCTCGCGACACGGACCAGGTCCACGTGCCGGCGCTCGAAGAGGGTGACGGTGCGGTCACCGAGAGGCTGCATGGACCGAGAGCCTGTACGAATGCCTTCGTAGATGTCAACAAGGTGATCCGAATACCGAGACGGGGCCGTGCGGTCACCCTCTGTGCTGTGACATTTCCCGGCCGTCCCCAATTCGGACCAGTGGTCGATCTCGCCTACACTCGGGAACGTGCCTCGTGGTGATGGACGACTCAACCACGACCTGCTCCCCGGCGAAAAGGGCCCCCAGGACGCTTGCGGCGTCTTCGGTGTCTGGGCTCCGGGTGAAGAGGTCGCCAAGCTCACCTACTTCGGACTGTATGCGCTGCAGCACCGTGGACAAGAGTCCGCGGGAATCGCTGTGAGCAACGGTTCCCAGATCCTCGTCTTCAAGGACATGGGCCTCGTTTCCCAGGTCTTCGACGAAACCTCCCTCGGCTCGCTCCAAGGTCATATCGCGGTCGGTCACGCCCGCTATTCGACCACCGGCGCGTCCGTGTGGGAGAACGCGCAGCCCACTTTCCGCGCGACCGCCCACGGCTCCCTGGCCCTGGGACACAACGGCAACCTGGTGAACACCGCCGAGCTCGCCGAGATGGTCGCCGACCTCCCCCGTCAGGACGGCCGTGCCACCCAGGTGGCCGCCACCAACGACACCGACCTGGTCACGGCCCTGCTGGCCGGCCAGGTGGACGCGGACGGCAAGCCGCTGACCATCGAGGAGTCCGCCCGCGTGGTGCTCCCGAAGGTCAAGGGCGCCTTCTCGCTGGTGTTCATGGACGAGGGGACCCTCTACACCGCCCGTGACCCGCAGGGCATCCGCCCGCTGGTCCTCGGCCGCCTGGAGCGCGGCTGGGTGGTCGCGAGCGAGACCGCCGCCCTCGACATCTGCGGCGCCAGCTTCGTCCGCGAGGTCGAACCGGGTGAACTCGTCGCCATCGACGAGAACGGTCTGCGCACGTCCCGATTCGCGGAAGCGAAGCCCAAGGGCTGTGTCTTCGAGTACGTCTACCTGGCGCGCCCGGACACCGACATCGCCGGCCGCAACGTCTACCTCTCGCGTGTCGAGATGGGCCGGCGCCTGGCGAAGGAAGCCCCGGTCGATGCCGACCTGGTGATAGCGACGCCGGAGTCCGGCACGCCCGCCGCGGTCGGATACGCCGAGGCCAGCGGGATTCCGTACGGCTCGGGCCTGGTCAAGAACGCCTACGTCGGCCGGACCTTCATCCAGCCCTCGCAGACGATCCGCCAGCTCGGCATCCGCCTGAAGCTCAACCCCCTCAAGGAAGTCATCCGGGGCAAGCGCCTGGTGGTCGTGGACGACTCGATCGTCCGCGGCAACACCCAGCGCGCCCTGGTCAAGATGCTCCGCGAGGCCGGCGCGGCCGAGGTCCACATCCGGATCTCCTCGCCGCCGGTGAAGTGGCCGTGCTTCTTCGGCATCGACTTCGCCACCCGGGCCGAGCTGATCGCCAACGGGATGACGGTCGACGAGATCGCCACCTCCATGGGCGCGGACTCCCTCTCGTACATCTCGCTCGACGCGATGATCGAGGCGACGACGATCCAGAAGCCGAACCTCTGCCGTGCCTGCTTCGACGGCGAGTACCCGATGGAGCTCCCTGACCCGCAGCTCCTCGGCAAGCAGCTCCTGGAGACCGAGCTGGCCGGCGGCACGGACGCCGCCGACGCGCTCCGCCGCCCGTAAGTCCCCGGCTCGACCTGCGCGGGGCCCTGTCTTTCAGGCTTTTCCCAGGGCCCCGCACCAACCGCAGTAACGACACGAAAGCTCTCTCCTGTCATGACAGAGAAGACCACCGGTGCCAGCTACGCAGCCGCGGGCGTCGACATCGAAGCGGGAGACCGCGCCGTCGAGCTGATGAAGGAGTGGGTGAAGAAGACGCAGCGCCCCGAGGTCCTCGGCGGCCTCGGCGGTTTCGCCGGCCTCTTCGACGCCTCCGCCCTCAAGCGGTACGAGCGCCCGCTGCTCGCCTCGGCCACCGACGGGGTCGGCACCAAGGTGGACATCGCCCGCCAGATGGGCGTGTACGACACCATCGGCCACGACCTGGTCGCGATGGTCATGGACGACATCGTCGTCTGCGGCGCCGAGCCGCTCTTCATGACCGACTACATCTGCGTCGGCAAGGTGCACCCCGAGCGTGTCGCCGCCATCGTCAAGGGCATCGCCGAGGGCTGTGTCCTCGCCGGCTGCGCCCTGGTGGGCGGCGAGACCGCCGAACACCCCGGCCTGCTGGGTCCGGACGACTTCGACGTGGCGGGCGCCGGAACGGGCGTCGTCGAGTACGACCGCCTGCTCGGCGCGGATCGTATCCGTACGGGGGACGCCGTCATCGCGATGGCTTCGTCCGGCCTTCACTCGAACGGGTACTCGCTGGTCCGCCACGTCCTCTTCGACCGCGCCGGGATGTCCCTCGACAGCCACGTGGAGGAGCTCGGCCGGACGCTCGGCGAGGAGCTCCTGGAGCCCACCAAGATCTACTCGCTGGACTGCATGGCCCTCACCCGGACGGCCGAGGTGCACGCCTACTCGCACATCACCGGCGGCGGTCTCGCGGCCAACCTGGCCCGGGTGATCCCGGACCACCTGCACGCCGCGGTCGACCGTTCGACCTGGACCCCCGGCGCGGTCTTCGACCTGGTCGGCAAGGCCGGGCAGGTGGAGCAGCTGGAGCTGGAGAAGACCCTCAACATGGGCGTCGGCATGATGGCCGTCGTGCCCGCCGAGTCCGTGGACGTGGCGCTGACCGCGCTGGCCGACCGGGGTGTCGACGCTTGGGTCGCGGGCGAGATCCTGGACCGCGGCGACCGCACCGAGGGCGCGACCCTCACCGGTTCCTACGCGAGCTGAGCAGCACTGAAACCCGGCCCGGGGCCTATGCCCTGGACCGGGTTTCAGTCTTTGATGTGCCGTGCAGACGCCTCAGGGCGTCAAGCGCCGCGACGCTGTGCCGACGGACCGGACTCTTCGTCCTCGTCGTCGTCATCGCTGTTGTAGAGGTCCGCGTACCGAGCGTACGGGTCGTCCTCGTCCAGCTCGTCGTCGTCTACCTCGACCGGCTCGCTGACAGGCAGCGGTTCCGCGGTCGATGCGCCCAGCTCGTTGGCCAGACGCGACAAGTCAGTCCCGCCGCTGCTGTACTTCAGCTGGCGGGCGACCTTCGTCTGCTTGGCCTTTGCCCGGCCGCGCCCCATGGCTCGACCCCCTCGGTGACGGGGCTCGACGGCCCCAGAGTCTGACACGCGTTCATGGTTCGGAGCGGGCTCTCCGTGGAGAGACCGTCCGTAGGGGTTTAACGGTACCTGCTTCCGCGGCCATACGGTACGCCGCCCGCATGACGCGCCCCGGTGCAGAACCAACAAGGCGCCCCGTCCTCGCTGGTCAGCTGCGATTTTAACCCTTTCCTGGCGGGCGACCCGCCGAAGTGCAGTGAGTTCCGTCTCGCCGCACCCCGGCGGGCCCCGCGACGGGCCCCTAGGAGGCCGTGACCGGGAGGGTCCGGCGCCCGTCCGCCATGCGCTGCTCGGCGATCCGGTCGGCCGCGGCGGCCGGCGGGATGCCGTCCGCCTTCGCACGAGCGAAGATCTCCAGCGTGGTGTCGAAGATCTTCGTGGCCTGCACCTTGCAGCGGTCGAAGTCGAAGCCGTGCAGCTCGTCGGCGACCTGGATGACCCCGCCCGCGTTGACCACGTAGTCCGGGGCGTAGAGGATGCCGCGGTCCGCGAGGTCCTTCTCGATGCCCGGGTGGGCGAGCTGGTTGTTGGCCGCGCCGCACACGATCGTGGCGGTGAGGGCCGGGACCGTCTCGTCGTTCAGGGCGCCGCCGAGCGCGCACGGGGCGTAGATGTCGAGACCCTCGACACGGATCAGGGCGTCCGTGTCGGCGACCGCGGTGACCTTGCCCGGGTGCTTGTCGAGGATGCGCTGCACCGACTCCTGGCGGACGTCGGTGATGACGACCTCGGCGCCGTCCTCGAGCAGGTGCTCCACCAGGTAGTGGCCGACCTTGCCGACACCCGCGACGCCGACCTTGCGGCCGCGCAGGGTCGGGTCGCCCCACAGGTGCTGCGCGCTGGCGCGCATGCCCTGGAAGACGCCGTAGGCGGTGAGCACCGAGGAGTCGCCGGCGCCGCCGTTCTCGGGGGAGCGGCCGGTGGCCCAGCGGGTCTCACGGGCGACGACGTCCATGTCGGCGACGAAGGTGCCGACGTCGCAGGCGGTCACGTAGCGGCCGCCGAGGGACTCCACGAAACGGCCGTAGGCCTCCAGGAGTTCCTCGGTCTTGATGACGTCGGGGTCACCGATGATCACGGCCTTGCCGCCGCCGAGGCCGAGACCGGCCATGGCGTTCTTGTAGGACATGCCGCGCGAGAGGTTGAGCGCGTCGCGCACGGCCTCCTCGTCGGAGGCGTAGGCGTGGAAACGCGTACCACCGAGGGCGGGGCCCAGGGCGGTGGAGTGGATCGCGATGACGGCTTTCAGGCCGGTGGCTCGGTCCTGGCACAGCACGACTTGCTCGTGGCCGCCCTGTTCCGTGCGGAACAGGGTGTGCAGGACGCCGTCGGTCATTTCGGTCACGGTGGTGACTCCCATGGAAGAGATGCGGCGGGAAGACGCCCTCCTGCGGGTGGGGGAGGACGTGCTGGGAGCAGAGTAAGACCTGTGGGCCGGATGGGGGTGTCCTGTCCGGGGATCGAAACACTCCCGGAGTACGGGAGGCGGTCCGGGCCCGGCGACGGGCCGCCCGAGGTGAAGCGGGCCCCGGAAGAGGGGAGTACGAGAGGGTGACCGAATCCCCCGATCCCCTGCTGCCCTCCGCCCGCTCGGCGCCGGCCGTCCCGTACGCCTCCTACCTGCGCGTCTACGAACCCCTGGCCGCCTATCCGGAGCCGGAGCGCACGCACTGGGCGGAGTACGCCCGGCGCGGGACGGCCCCGACCGCCCAGGACGAACTGCGCCGGTCGCTGGCGGACTTGGTGCGGGTCCCCCTGGTGGGGGTGCCGGCGCACGAGAGCGCCGACGCCTTCACCGCGGAGGTCGACGGGGTGCTGCTGGTCTGCCCGTGGCGCACCCGGCTGCGCGGCTGGATGGCGCTGGCGGAGCTGGTCGAGCAGTTCCCGCTCCCGGTGCTGGACGCCGCGCTCCCGCCGTCGGCGCGCCGGCGGGCGGCCGAGGAGTACGAGCGCTGGCGCGAGCGGAACCCGGACGCGCGCCCGTGGATCCGTACGGGGGTGTGGCAGATCCCGCTGCGCTGGTTCGTGCTGGTCGCGGACGAGGAGCGGGAGTACGTGCCGGGGGAGCGGCTGCGCTACCGGACGCCGATGGTGCAGGCGCGCCGGCGCCTCGCCCGGGCCCTGCGGACGCTGCGCGCCGCGGAGGGGTACGGGATGCTCGCCGAGGGACTGGTCGAGGTGGGGAGCTGGCTGGAGGAGTTCCATCCGCGCTCGATGGTCGAGCTGGACTACGGCGGGCTGGTGCACGCCCTGCCCGCGGACCGGCTCGCGGCCGACCGCTCGGCCGGGGACCTCGCGGCGGGCATCGCGGCCCTGCGGGCGGGGGACGCCGAGGGTGCGGAGGAGGTCTACAGGGGGCTCGCGGAGCGGTGGCGGGCGGTCCGGGAGCGACTTTTCGCGAATTAGGCCGGAAACCGCCGGTGTGGCTGGTTTCACCTTTCGGAGGTCCGTACGTACCGCCGCGTATCGGTCGTTCGGTCAAAAGTGGCTGATCAGAGCCCTGATCGTGGCATTTGGGACGTAGTGCCAGGACCTACGTCCCGATACGGGCCATTGGCCCAAGCGTGACGGACCGCACTAACCACACCCTTGCGCCCTTCCCCTACCCTCGTGCCAAAATAGGACAAGGAGTCCGGGGAGGGTTCCTTCCGCCCAACTAAGGGCGGAATGCTCGGCATTGCACTCTACGGGGGGTCTGACGACTCCTGATCGCTCTGTGACTGATCGTCACAGTGGGGTGACTGTCCGTTATGGGACGGTCCATCGGGCTTCCGCCGCTGATGAACACCTCGGAGGGCAATTCCGTCGGTTTGGCCGTCGAGGCTGGACGGATGGTGTAGTTGTAGTGCCGAGGACAAGCCGTTCGTCCTATAACCGACTCGGCCCGCGTATGTCCATTTCGGGCAACGCGGGCCAAGGTGCAGAATTTAGAGGAAAGAACCGAGATGGTTCGGTTCTCCCGAGGAGGCCGCTCATGACCGCTCGCACCCCTGATGCCGAGCCGCTGCTGACCCCGGCTGAGGTTGCCACGATGTTCCGCGTGGACCCTAAGACGGTCACCCGCTGGGCCAAGGCTGGCAAGCTCACGTCCATCCGCACCCTGGGTGGACACCGCCGGTACCGCGAGGCCGAGGTCCGCGCACTGCTGGCGGGAATTCCGCAGCAGCGCAGCGAGGCCTGAGGTCGCGTAAACACCCCGCTTTAAACGGGTCTCTATCGGGTCCCCCAATCCGATGAAAACCCACATTGCTTGATACGGCCCGACCTGCCCCAACAGGTTCTCCGGTCGTTCGATCGCGCTGGACTCCGCCGGGTCCAGCGCGATCTTTTTTATGCCCAGGTCAGGGGGGTGCCGGAAGCCCGCCGGGACGCCTGGCAGGGTAGGTGCCATTGCACATATTAAATCGAGCCGGCGTATGGATGCGATAAAAGTGTGAGTCCGAAAAACTCATGCGGTGACACCCGTCACAGATGATCACTCTTGTATATCCGGCAATGCACCCCGTAATGGGGAAGTGCGTCGCGGTGACCATCATGCGAACGGGGGATTCTCCGCCGAAGGGGCGATGTGCGGGCCCGGTCGGGCCGGGCGGTCGGCCGGCAGGAGTCGTCGCGGCCGTGGAGCGGCCCTCGTGGGAGCTGAGTGGGGCTGAGGGGAGCTGAGGGGCGCCGTGGGAGGCAGTGCGGAGCCGCGGGGGAGCCACGTGGGGAGTGCGCCGGGAGCGGCCGCGCGAGGTGCCGGCCGGCGGTCGGGGCGCCCCGCCCCCCAACCCGGCCCGGGCAGCCGTGTCCCCCAACGCGTCAGGGCCCGTATCCCCTGGGGGATACGGGCCCTGACGTTTCTGCGAACCTGACGGGACTTGAACCCGCGACCTCCACCTTGACAGGGTGGCGAGCTAACCAACTGCTCCACAGGTCCTTGATTTGCGGCCGCTCGGCGGCTGCGAATCAGACTGTACCGCAGCTCAGGGGGTGCAGTCGAACCGGATCATGGCGCTGCCGCGTCCACCGCCTTCACGATCCGCTTGTCGGAGATCGGGTACGCCGTGCCGAGCGCGTGCGCGAAGTAGCTGACGCGCAGCTCCTCGATCATCCAGCGGATGTCGGTGACGGTGGCCGGGACGGGCCGTCCCTTGGGCAACTGCTCCAGCAGCCAGGCGTACTCGTCCTGCATCTCGTGGACCTTCTCCATGCGCGTGGTGTCGCGCTGGACGCCCGTGGGCATCTGCTGGAGCCGCCGGTCCGCCGCCACCAGGTAGCGCATCAGGTCCGGCAGCCTGCGCAGCCCGGTGAGCGTCACGAAGCCGGCCGGCACCAGGGCCGCCAGCTGCGTCCTGACGTCCTGGATGTTCGCGACCAGCGCGAGGCTGGAGGTGGCCTTCAGCCGCCGCTCACAGGCCTGCCAGGCGGCCAGCACCTGCTGCACCTGGTTCACCGCCCGCACGGTCGTGTCCACCAGGTCCGCGCGGACGGCCTCGTAGAGCTTCCGGAAGCCCGCCTCGTCCCACGCCGGGCCGCCGTGGTCGGCGATGAGCCTGTCGGCCGCCGCGGTCGCGCAGTCGTCGAACAGCGCCTGGATGGAGCCGTGCGGGTTCCTGGACAGGGCCAGCTTCTGCTGGTTGGTGAGGTGGTCCGAGGCGAACTTCGCCGGGTTCACCGGGATGTTCAGCAGGATCAGCCGGCGGGTGCCCAGCCACATCGCCTGCTGCTGCTCCGCCTCGGTGTCGAAGAGCCGTACGGAGACGCTCGCGCCCTCGTCGACCAGCGCCGGGTACGCCTTCACCGGCTGGCCCGCACGCCGGGTCTCGAAGACCTTGGTCAGGGCTCCGATCGTCCAGTCGGTCAGCCCGGTGCGCTCCACCGACTCCCCGCCCGCCCGCTCGGCGGTGGCCGCGGCGGCCTTGGAGAGGGCCTGGCGGGCCTTCGGCTTCAGCCTGAGCCGCAGGGCCTCCAGGTCCTTGTCCTCGGCGATCTTGCGGCGCCGTTCGTCGACGATCCGGAAGGTGATCTTCAGGTGGTCGGGGATCCGGGTCAGGTCGAAGTCCTCGGCCGTGACCGGTACCCCGACCATCCGCTGGAGCTCGCGCGCCAGGGTGACCGGCAGCGGCTCCTGCAGCGGCACGGCCGTGTCCAGGAAGCGGCCCGCGTAGTTCGGCGCGGGTACGTAGTGCCGGCGGATCGGCTTGGGCAGCGAGCGGATCAGCTCGGTGACGACCTCCTCGCGCAGGCCCGGGATCTGCCAGTCGAAGCCCTCGTCGGTGACCTGGTTCAGCACCTGGAGCGGGATGTGGACGGTCACGCCGTCCGCGTCCGCGCCCGGCTCGAACTGGTAGGTCACCCGGAACTTCAGCTGCCCCTGCCGCCAGGAGTCCGGATAGTCGGCCTTGGTGACCCCGGCCGCCTTCTCCGTGAGCAGCATCTCCCGCTCGAAGTCGAGCAGTTCCGGCTCGTCGCGCTTCTTGTGCTTCCACCACGAGTCGAAGTGCGCCCCGGACACCACGTGCTCGGGGATCCTCTGGTCGTAGAAGTCGAAGAGGGTCTCGTCGTCCACCACGATGTCGCGGCGCCGGGCCCGGTTCTCCAGCTCCTCCACCTCGGTGAGGAGCTTGCGGTTGTCGGCGTAGAACTTGTGGTGGGTCCGCCAGTCGCCCTCGACCAGCGCGTTGCGGATGAACAGCTCGCGCGAGACCTCGGGGTCGATCCGGCCGTAGTTGATCTTCCGCTGGGCGACGATCGGCACGCCGTACAGCGTCACCTTCTCGTACGCCATCACGGCCGCCTGGTCCTTCTCCCAGTGCGGCTCGCTGTAGGTGCGCTTGACCAGGTGCTGCGCCAGCGGCTCCACCCACTCGGGCTCCACCTTGGCGTTCACCCGGGCCCACAGCCGCGAGGTCTCCACCAGCTCGGCCGACATCACGAACTTCGGCTGCTTCTTGAACAGCGACGAGCCCGGGAAGATCGCGAACTTGGCGCTGCGCGCGCCGAGGTACTCGTTCTTGTCGGTGTCCTTCAGCCCGATGTGCGACAGCAGTCCGGCCAGCAGCGAGACATGGACGACCTGCTCGGGGGCGTCGGCCTCGTTGACGTGGATGCCCATGCTCTTGGCGACCGTGCGCAGCTGCGAGTAGATGTCCTGCCACTCGCGGATCCGCAGGAAGTTCAGGTACTCCTGCTTGCACATCCGGCGGAAGGACGAGGAGCCGCGCTCCTTCTGCTGCTCCCGGACGTAGCGCCACATGTTCAGGTACGAGAGGAAGTCGCTGGTCTCGTCCTTGAACCGGGCGTGGTTCTGGTCGGCCTGGGTCTGCTTGTCCGAGGGCCGCTCGCGCGGGTCCTGGATGGACAGGGCCGCCGCGATGACCATGACCTCGCGGACGCAGTTGTTCTTGTCGGCCTCGATGACCATGCGGGCCAGCCGCGGGTCGACGGGCAGCTGGGACAGCTTGCGGCCCATCTGCGTCAGCCGGTTCTTCGGATCCTTCTCGGCCGGGTCCAGTGCCCCGAGCTCCTGCAGGAGCTGCACGCCGTCGCGGATGTTGCGGTGGTCCGGCGGGTCGATGAAGGGGAACTTCTCGATCTCGCCGAGGCCGGCGGCGGTCATCTGGAGGATGACGGAGGCCAGGTTCGTGCGCAGGATCTCGGCGTCGGTGAACTCGGGACGGGCGTTGAAGTCGTCCTCGGAGTACAGCCGGATGCAGATGCCGTCGCTGGTACGGCCGCAGCGGCCCTTGCGCTGGTTGGCGCTGGCCTGCGAGATCCGCTCGATCGGCAGGCGCTGCACCTTGGTGCGGTGGCTGTAGCGGGAGATCCGGGCCGTGCCCGGGTCGATCACGTACTTGATGCCGGGGACGGTCAGCGAGGTCTCGGCGACGTTCGTGGCCAGGACGATCCGGCGGCCCGTGTGCTGCTGGAAGACCCGGTGCTGCTCGGCGTGCGAGAGGCGGGCGTAGAGGGGGAGGACCTCGGTGAAGCGCAGCTTCTTCTTGATGAGCGCGTCCGCGGTGTCGCGGATCTCGCGCTCGCCGGACAGGAAGACCAGGATGTCGCCGGCGCCCTCCGCCTGGAGCTCGTCCACGGCGTCGCAGATCGCGGTGATCTGGTCGCGGTCGGAGTCCTCGGAGTCCTCTTCGAGGAGCGGCCGGTAGCGGACCTCCACCGGGTACGTGCGGCCGCTGACCTCGACGATCGGGGCGTCGCCGAAGTGGCGGGAGAAGCGCTCCGGGTCGATCGTCGCCGAGGTGATGACCACCTTGAGGTCGGGCCGCTTGGGCAGCAGCGTCGCCAGGTAGCCGAGCAGGAAGTCGATGTTCAGGGACCGCTCGTGGGCCTCGTCGATGATGATCGTGTCGTAGGCGCGCAGCTCGCGGTCCGTCTGGATCTCGGCGAGCAGGATGCCGTCCGTCATCAGCTTCACGAAGGTCGCGTCCTGGTCCACCTGGTCGGTGAACCGGACCTTCCAGCCGACGGTCTGCCCGATCTCGGACTTCAGCTCCTCGGCGATGCGCTCCGCGACCGTGCGGGCGGCGATCCGGCGGGGCTGGGTGTGCCCGATCATGCCGCGGACGCCACGGCCCAGCTCCATGCAGATCTTGGGGATCTGCGTGGTCTTGCCGGAGCCGGTCTCGCCCGCGACGATCACGACCTGGTGGTCGCGTATCGCCTCGGCGATCTCGTCCTTCTTCTGGCTGACGGGCAGGTTCTCGGGATACGTGACCTCCGGCATCCGCGAGGCACGGCCGGCCAGTCGCTCGGCGGCCTTCGCGGCCTCCGTGGCGATCTCGTCGAGCACGGCCTGCTTGGCCTCGGGCTTGCGGATGCGGCGGGCGCCTTCGAGGCGGCGGCCGAGGCGGTGCGCGTCACGGAGGGAGATCTCACCGAGAAGCGTCTGCAGGGCGGCGAAGGAAGTAGACATACCTGATCGAGGATCTCACCTGGGCCCTCCGGGTGGCGAACGCATTTGTCGGGTGGACCCGTACCATTTCGGGACGAGTCCCTCGGCCGTACGAATGAGAGGCAGCCCACCTTGTCCCGCCCCCGCCTCTTCGGCTGCGTTGTGCTCGCGGTCCTGGCGGTGCTGCTGGGCGGGACGGCCCCCGCCGCTGGCGGACCGTTCCTGCCGGATTCCGTGCCGGCCGGCCCGGCCGCGGCCCCGGCGGCGCCCGGCGCCTCCCGGGCGGCTCCGCTCCCCGACCGGCCGCGCGCCGACCCTGCCGTCCACGGCGGCGGCCCCGCCTGCGCCCCCGCTCCCCCCGACCGCGGGGGTACGCCCGCCGCCCCGGCCCGGGCCGGCGACCACGCGCAGGTCCCGCCGGGCCGCCCGGTTCCCGCGGCGGTCCGTCCGTACGCCGCCCCGCCCGTACGGGTCCTCGTACGGGGTCCCGACCGCCCGGCGCCCGGCCCGGTGGAGCTGTCCGTGATGCGGGTCTAGAAGTACCGGTTCCCCCCGGTCCACCTCACCACCGCATCGCTGGAGCACCCGTATGTCCTCGTCCAAGAACCGTCCCAAGCCCAAGACGTCCGCCGCGAAGCCCCTGCTGATCTCCGCCGGGGTCGCCCTCGCCGCCGTCACCCTCGGCCTCGTCTCCTGGCAGGCCACCGCCCCCGCCGGGAAGGACCCGGGCTCCGCCGGCTCCGCGCCCGCCGCCGCGCCCCGCAGCGACACCTCCGCCGCGCTGCAGGCCCTGGCCCGCCGGGAGGCCGGCGACAAGCTCGCCGTCGGCCGCGCGGACGCGCCCGTCGTGCTCATCGAGTACTCCGACTTCAAGTGCGGCTACTGCGGCAAGTTCGCCCGGGACACCGAACCCGAGCTGGTGAAGAAGTACGTCGAGGCCGGCACCCTGCGCATCGAGTGGCGCAACTTCCCGATCTTCGGCGCCGAATCGGAGGCCGCCGCCAAGGCCGCCTGGGCCGCCGGGCAGCAGGACCGGTTCGCCGCCTTCCACGCGGCCGCGTACGCCGACGGCTCCAAGGAGAAGGGCTTCGCCGAGCCGCGGCTCCTGGAGCTGGCCCGCGAGGCCGGGGTCCCCGACATCGAGCGCTTCAAGGCCGACATGGCCGGCGAGCAGGCCGCGGCGGCCCTGAAGAAGGACCAGGAGGAGGGCTACCGCATCGGCGTCACCTCCACCCCCTCCTTCCTGGTCAACGGCAAGCCGATCGCCGGGGCCCAGCCGATCGGCGCCTTCACCGCCGCCATCGCGCAGGCCGAGGCGGCGGCGAAGCAGTGACCGACATCGGATACCTGGCCGCCCTGCTGGGCGGCCTCCTCGCGCTGCTCAGCCCGTGCAGCGCGCTGCTCCTGCCGGCCTTCTTCGCGTACTCGATCGACTCCGCCTCCCGTCTGCTGGCCCGCACCGGCATCTTCTACGCGGGCCTCGCGAGCACCCTCGTACCGCTGGGGGCGGCCGGCTCGTACGCCGGGCGGTTCTTCCACAGCAACCGTGACCAGCTGGTCCTCGCCGGCGGCTGGCTGATCATCGTCCTCGGAGTGGCGCAGATCCTGGGCCTGGGCTTCGCCTCGAAGCGGATCTCGGAGCTGTCCGGGAGGATCCGGCCGACCACCGCCCTGTCCGTGTACGCGCTCGGCGCGGTGTACGGACTGGCCGGTTTCTGCGCCGGCCCGATCCTGGGCAGTGTCCTCACGGTCGCGGCGGTCAGCGGCAGTCCCGTCTACGGCGGCCTGCTGCTGGCCGTCTACGCGCTGGGGATGGCCGTGCCGCTCTTCGTGATGGCCCTGCTGTGGGAGCGGTTCGACCTGGGCCGGCGGCGCTGGCTGCGCGGCCGGGCCTTCCGCGTGGGCCGCCGGGAGCTGCACACGACCTCGCTGCTGTCCGGGCTGTTCTTCATCACCCTGGGCGTGCTGTTCCTCGTCTACGACGGGGCGAGCGCGCTGCCGGGGCTGCTGGACGTGGACGACTCGTTCGCGGTGGAGCAGCGGGTGCGGTCGCTGGCGGACGCGGTCCCGGACTGGGCGCTGCTCGGGCTGGCCGCCCTCGGGGCGGCGGTCTTCGGCCTGGTGCAGTGGCGCCGCCGGGCGCGGACGCAGGAGGCGCCGGAGTAACCACAGAAGGCCCCGTCCGATGGACGGGGCCTTCCTGGTGGTGGCTGGGGCCGGGGTCGAACCGGCGACCTATCGCTTTTCAGGCGATCGCTCGTACCAACTGAGCTACCCAGCCACGAGACCGTTTCCGGCCTCAGCGATCCTGACGGGACTTGAACCCGCGACCTCCACCTTGACAGGGTGGCGAGCTAACCAACTGCTCCACAGGACCTTGCAGTGTGCGAGACAAAGTCTTGCACACGGTAATGCGTACCCCCAACGGGATTCGAACCCGTGCTACCGCCTTGAAAGGGCGGCGTCCTGGGCCACTAGACGATGAGGGCTAAAGGCCCGCCTGGGCGCTTTCCAGCGCGTCGGGGACGTGAGAAGCATATGGGATCCGGGGAGCTATCGCCAAAACGGTTTCCCCCGGAGGGACAATGGCCCGGTGCTGGAGATGACGCGCGAGGAGTTCGAAGAGCTTGTCGCAGAGGCCCTGGACCGGATCCCGCCGGAGCTGACGCGGCTGATGGACAACGTGGCGGTGTTCGTCGAGGACGAACCGCCCGCCGACGATCCGGAGCTGCTGGGCCTCTACGAGGGGACCCCGCTGACGGACCGCGGCGAGTGGTACGCCGGGGTGCTGCCGGACCGGATCACCATCTACCGCAATCCCACGTTGCGGATGTGCGAGGACCGGGAGAGCGTGGTCGCGGAGACGGAGGTCACCGTGGTGCACGAGATCGCCCACCACTTCGGGATCGACGACGAGCGGCTGCACGCGCTGGGGTACGGGTGAGCCGTAGGGGCTCCCGGCCCGGCCCCGGTGCCGAGGCGATCGACCCGGACGTCGACCTGCACGTGCCCGCGCAGCGGGCCGAGCCGCAGGGCCGGGTGCTCGCGGCGGTGGCCGCCGGCGGTGCGGTCGGGGCCTCGGCCCGGTACGGGATCTCCCTGCTCTGGCCGGCCGCGCCCGGGGCGTTCCCGTGGGCGACCCTGTGGATCAACGTCTCCGGGTGCGCGCTGATCGGCGTACTCATGGTGCTGATCAGCGAGGGCGGCCGGGCGGCGCCGCATCCGCTGCTGCGGCCCTTCGCCGGGGTCGGCGTGCTCGGCGGCTTCACCACCTTCTCCACCTACGCGATGGACTTCTCGCGGCTCCTGGACGAGGGGGAGGCGCGGTCCGCGCTGGCGTACGCGGGGCTCACGGTGGTGGCCGCCCTGGGCGCGGTGTGGGCGGCGGCCTCGGTGACCCGGCTCGCCCTGCGGCGCCGGGGACCGGACCGGGCGCTCCGGTGAACTGGCTGTTCGTGGTGGCGGGCGCGGTCGTCGGAGCGCCGCTGCGCTATCTGACCGACCGTGCGGTGCAGCGGCGCCACGATTCCGTCTTCCCCTGGGGGACCTTCGTCGTCAATGCGGCCGCCTGCCTGGTGCTGGGGGCGCTGACGGGCGCCGCGACGGCCGGGGCCGCCTCCTCGTGGGTGGTGCTGCTGCTGGGGCCCGGGCTGTGCGGGGCGCTGAGCACGTACTCGACCTTCTCGTACGAGACGCTGCGGCTGGCCGAGCGCGGGTGGGGCTTCCTGGCGGCGGCGAACGTGGCGATGTCGGTGCTGGTCGGGCTGGGCGCGGTGCACCTCGGCTCGCAGGTGGCGCGACAACTGTTCGCCTGAGGGCGTGTCCCTTGCGGTGCAAAGGGAGTTGGGCACATCGACCCGCTCCTGCGGGCCTCTCGTCCCCAGGCTCCGGAGGTGCCCCCGTGCGCCAGTTGTCCGCTTCCCTCCGACTGGCCGTCACCGCTCTCGCGGTCGCGGCGACGGCCGGCTGCATGAGTGTCGGCGAGGACGCGGCGAAGCCAGGGCCCTCCGCCGCGGCCGACCGGCGCTCCGGCTCCGAGGCGGGTGCGGGTGCCGCCTCCGGGCGGGGCTCCGGGATCCGCGGCAACGGGCACGGCGCCAAGGACGCTGCGGAGGGCCAGGACGGCAAGCACAAGGAGGACGGCAAGGCCTCCGGCGCGACCGGGGCCTCGCCCAGCCCGGGTGCGCCGAGCGGGGCGCCGGGCGTGCCCGCGCCGTCGGCCGGACCGGGCGGCGGCGCCGGCGGGCAGGGCCCCCAGGAGCCGTCCACGGGCGGTTCCGGCGGTTCGGGTTCCGGTGGTCCCGGCGGGCCGGGGGGCGGCCAGCAGTCGGCGAGCCCGACGCCGGCGCCCCCGATTCCGACGCCCCCTGTGACGGAACCCACTCCGCTTCCGTCGAGCCCGCAGCCGGAGCCCACCACCCAGCCGGCACCCCAGGCGTAGGGGCGGCGGCGCCCGGCAGCGGCTCCAGGAGGGGCGGTCACGCCTTCCCGATGCGGGCATTTGTGCAGGTCAGCGGCGATTTTGCCGGAGCGACTTGCCAGACCCGGGGGAGGGTGCGTATGGTTATAGATCGTTTGATCCCATTGCCCGGCGCCGAATCCGAAGAGCGCCGTGTGGCGCGTACTCTCCCTAGCCGTGGCTGACCGCATTGAGGCGGTCGATTTGCGATTCACGGAGTTTGGGCGCGTGCCGAGACTCCGGAAGGTTTCGCATTTCGCATGTCCATTTCCAGTTCTGACCGTTCCGTCATGCCCGAGAACGACTCCAACGAGCTCATCGACGCCGAGGCCCTCGTCGTCACCGAGGCCATCGAGGCCGCGGAAGCCGAAGGAATCATCGAGGCCCTCGAGGCGGACGTGAACGGCGAGTCCTTCGAGGACTCCACCGACGACTTCGACGCCGATGCAGACGCTGACGCCGAGCCCACGATCACCTTCGGTGACCTGGGTCTGCCCGAGGGCATCGTGCGCAAGCTCGCCCAGAACGGCGTCACCACGCCCTTCCCGATCCAGGCCGCGACCATCCCGGACGCCCTGTCCGGCAAGGACATCCTCGGCCGCGGCCGCACCGGCTCCGGCAAGACCCTCTCCTTCGGTCTGCCGACCCTGGCCACACTGGCCGGCGGCCACACCGAGAAGAAGAAGCCCCGCGCGATCATCCTCACGCCGACCCGTGAGCTCGCGATGCAGGTCGCGGACGCCCTCCAGCCGTACGGCGACGTCCTCGGCCTGAAGATGAAGGTCGTCTGCGGCGGTACCTCCATGAGCAACCAGATCTACGCTCTGGAGCGCGGTGTCGACATCCTCGTCGCCACCCCGGGCCGACTGCGCGACATCATCAACCGCGGTGCCTGCTCCCTGGAGAACGTCCAGGTCGCGGTCCTCGACGAGGCCGACCAGATGGCCGACCTGGGCTTCCTGCCCGAGGTCACCGAGCTGCTCGACCAGATCCCCGGGGGCGGCCAGCGCATGCTCTTCTCCGCCACCATGGAGAACGAGATCGGCACCCTGGTCAAGCGCTACCTGTCCAACCCCGTCACGCACGAGGTCGACAGCGCGCAGGGCAACGTCACGACCATGACGCACCACGTCCTCGTCGTGAAGCCGAAGGACAAGGCGCCGGTCACGGCCGCCATCGCCGCCCGCAAGGGCCGCACCATCATCTTCGTCCGCACCCAGCTGGGCGCCGACCGCATCGCCGAGCAGCTCGTCGAGGCCGGCGTCAAGGCCGACGCCCTGCACGGCGGCATGACGCAGGGCGCGCGTACCCGCGTCCTCGCGGACTTCAAGGACGGCTACGTCAACGCGCTCGTCGCCACCGACGTCGCCGCCCGAGGCATCCACGTCGACGGCATCGACCTGGTCCTGAACGTGGACCCGGCCGGTGACCACAAGGACTACCTGCACCGCTCGGGCCGCACCGCCCGTGCCGGCAAGTCCGGTGTCGTCGTCTCCCTGGCGCTGCCGCACCAGCGCCGCCAGATCTTCCGCCTGATGGAGGACGCGGGCGTCGACGCCTCGCGCCACATCGTCCAGGGCGCCGGCGCCTTCGAGCCCGAGGTCGCCGAGATCACCGGTGCGCGTTCGCTGACCGAGGTCCAGGCCGACTCCGCGAACAACGCCGCCAAGCAGGCCGAGCGTGAGGTCGCCGAGCTGACCAAGCAGCTGGAGCGCCTGACTCGCCGTGCCGGCGAGCTGCGCGAGGAGGCCGACCGCCTCGTCGCCCGCTCCGCCCGTGAGCGCGGCGAGGACCCGGAGGCCGCTGTCGCCGAGGTGGCCGAGGCCGCCGAGGCCGAGGTCGCGGCTGCCGCCGCTGCCGCTGCCGCCGAGATCGCCGCACAGGAGCGCCGCGAGGAGAACCGCGCCCAGCGCGACGACCGCGGCAACTTCGAGCGCCGTGACAACCGCGGTGGTGACCGTGGCGGCTTCCGCCGTGACGACCGCGGTGACCGCGGAGGCGACCGTGGCGGCTTCCGTGGCGGCGACCGTCCCTCCGGTGGCTTCCGTGGCGGCGACCGTCCGTCGGGCGGCTTCCGTGGCGGCGACCGTCCGTCCGGTGGTTTCCGTCGTGACGACCGTCCGTCGGGTGGCTTCAACCGTGACGACCGCGGTGACCGTGGCGGCGACCGTCCGTCGGGTGGCTTCCGTGGCGGCGACCGTCCGTCCGGTGGTTTCCGTCGTGACGACCGTCCGTCGGGTGGCTTCAACCGTGACGACCGCGGTGACCGCGGTGGTGACCGTGGCGGCTTCCGTCGCGATGACCGTCCGTCCGGTGGTTTCCGTCGTGACGACCGTCCGTCGGGTGGCTTCAACCGTGACGACCGCGGTGACCGCGGTGGTGACCGTGGCGGCTTCCGTCGCGACGACCGTCCGTCCGGTGGCTTCGGCGGCCGCCGCGACGACAAGCCGCGCTGGAAGCGCAACGGCTGACCCCGGCTGAGCTGACCCCCTGACAGGGCCCCCACGACTTCGGTCGCGGGGGCCCTGTCGCGTTGCGCTACGATCCGAACTTTGCGCCGGGGGGACACGGCGAGCGCGAACACGCGACCAACCACCCCCCGACGTTTCGCTTGGGGGGATGGAACACATGGGACGGTCACGTGTGCTGGGCGCAGCCGCGCTCGCACTGGCCACGGGCATCGGCGCCCTGACCGCAGGACCGGCGGCCGCAGGACCGGCGGCCGCAGACGAACTGACGATCGCTCCGCTGCCGCACCAGGAACCGTCGCACCGGCTGGTCTTCGGCGCGGGTCCGAACGGCGTGATGCTCGACCGGCCCGCCGGGGGGCTGTACTGGAAGAGCCTCGCGGACGGCCGGGAAGCGCCGCTCACGGACTGCGACACGGGGGCCGCCGGCTCGTGGATGTACCTCGGCGACACCGTCGGCTGCCAGTACCGCAGGACGTCCTCGACGACCACCGGCCCGCTGACCCTGATCGACCAGTCCACGGGCCGCACCGAGACCCTCGCAGCGCCGGCCGGCCGGTCCTGGACCCCTCACTTCTCGGCCACACAGGTGCTGGCCACCGCAGTGGACGCCGAGGGCCGGCTCACCCTGCACCTGATCGGCCGTGAGAACGAACCGCGCAAGGACGTCGCCGTCACCGCGCCGGAACACATCCCGGCCCATTCGTTCTGGGTGCGGACCTCCGACGAGAAGGGCGCGCTCATCACCTACCGGTCCGCGGCCGGCCAGGAGACCCTCGCCCTGCTCGACTACGCCAAGGCCACGCTGACGCCTCTGGCTCTGCCGGACGGTGCGACGGACCCCGGCTACGTCGACTACTCGCTCGGCGCCCAATGGGTCTCGCTGCGCAAGAACGGCTCCGGCACGGCGACCCTGCGCTCCCGCGCCGACCTCACCGTGACGCGCAGCGTCAACACCTCCGCCCCGCACGGGCGTACGCACCCCGTGGGCGACTGGCTCGTCGTGCAGGACCACAACGCCATGAGCAACGCGGTCACCGCGCTTCCGGTCGCCGGAGGCGCCCCGCGCACCCTGCTCGCCCGCACCTCGGACCGGGGCCTGAAGACGGGTACGGACGGCTCCGCCTACCTGGCCGGTGGCACCGACTCCAGCCACTGGGCCATGTACCGGATCGCGTCCGGCCCCGACGGCGCCCCGGTGCTGTCGACGGTGGCGGCCCTGCCGCCGAACCCGGCGGACCGGGTGACGCTCAGCCTCGCCCAGGGACGGCTCATCGCGGGCCAGGAGGACCCCGGCCGCAGCCTCCAGGGCTACACGGTGCCGGTGTCCGGGACGGCCCCCGCGAAGCAGACCCCCGACTGGAGCTGCGACGAGAAGGAAACCCTGCTCTGCCGGCCCCAGGCCGAACTTCCCGGTTGGACCGTCCCGACGGGCGACGGCCGGATCGTCTCCCTCTCGACCCACGGCGCAGGGATCGCGGTGAACGTCCGGGAGACCCGCCCCGGCGGCACGGTCCGCCAGGTGCCCCTGCCCGGCACCGACGGCATGCAGCCATACCTGATCAAGAACGCCTCGGGCCGTTTCGTGCTCTTCACGGTGACGGAGAAGAACACCCCCCGGCTGCTGGTCGCCGACATCGACGCGGGGAAGGTCCTGGACTTCGCGCCCTCCTCGGCAGCCACCTTGTGGGGGTCGACGCTCTGGGACCGCGGCAGCAACTACGGTGCGGACGGCAGAGACCTGCGGACCGGCCGGGTCACGCAGCACCAGGGCTTCGGGGTGTGCCGCCCGAGCGAGATCCAGGTGAGCGGCGAGTGGCTGTATGGGCTGTGCCCCGCCGCCCTGGAATCTCCCGGTGTCTTCCACCTGCCGACCCACAGGTTCGTCTCGCTGCCCTTCGCGCCGGAGAGCGGCCGTGTCCAGCTCGGAGACGGATACCTCGTGCGACAGGCGGACGCCGGTCTGGAGGTCTACAACCTGCGCTCCGGAACGGCGGTGCGCGAAGACGGCATCGCGCCGGAGGCACTGCGGTACGGCAGCGACTGGACCGTCGACCGGTTCGGCGGCCGCCTCGCCTACACCGGCCCGGACGAGACCGTGCACCTGGCCGGAGTGACCGGCTCGGCCTCACCGCTCGCGGTCATCGACCAGGACGTCGCCGCCACCGCGGACTTCCGGCAGGTGAAGACCTGGCAGGCCCGCTGGTGGCTGCCGAAGCCGGTCTCCTCCTGGAAGCTGACGGTGCGCAGCACGTCGTCCGGCATCACCACGGTCGTCGGCACCGGCACCGACGCGCGCGGCCTGATCGCCCCCGCGTGGGACGGCAGGTCCCCGACGGGCGCCCACCTCTTCTCCGGCGAGTACGAGTGGACGCTCACCGCCCGCCCGGCCGACGGCCGGGGGGCCGAGGTCAGCACGTCGGGGACGGTCTCCATGACCCGGCCCGCGACCGGCGGCCGGCCGCCGGCACGCCCCTGAACTGACGCCGACAGGCCGGTCGGTCGATACCCGATCGGCTGACCGGCGCTGTCCGGCTATGCTCTGGGGTGAGCACCCGGAGGGCCATTAGCTCAATTGGCAGAGCAGCGGACTTTTAATCCGTTGGTTGTCGGTTCGAGTCCGACATGGCCTACCGCTCCCAGCGCCCCGTCCGCCCGCCGCGGACGGGGCGCTGTGCTGTGTCCGGGTCGGGCCGTAAACCGGGTGAAGCCCGGGGCGGCGGACGGTAGCGTCGCCGCCGTGACTCCGGTTCTGCGTACCGAACGCCTGCTCCTGGACCCGTACACCCCCGAGGACGAGGAAGCCTTCGTGGCCCTCTTCCAAGACACCCGGGTCTCCCGGTGGATGGGGGACGGCCCCGCCACCGAGGCCGAGGACCGGGCCCTGTTCGGGCGGGTCTTCACGAAGGTCTACGCCGAGGACCTGTTCGACGTCTGGGCCGTGCGCAGGGACGGGCGGCTGGTCGGGCACGCCGAGATCAAGCGGACCGACGAGGTCGACGGCCACGAGATCATCTACGCCCTGGCCCCCGAGGCCTGGGGATCCGGCCTCGGCACCGAGATCGCGGAGGCGATCGTCGCGTACGGCTTCACCGGCCTCGGCCTGACCGAGGTGCACGCCACGGTGGCCGAGCCCAACACCGCCTCCCTGGCCCTGCTGACCCGCATCGGCTTCGCGCACGTCCGCGACCTGCGGGAGGACGACGGCTCCACCACCCACGTCCTGACCCGCCACCGCGCACCGGCCGCCGCCTGAGGGTGTCCGCGCGCCATGTGAAGCGCCCCGCCCGGGGGATCGGGCGGGGCGCTTCGGGGTGTTCGGGGTGTTCGGGGTGTGGGGAGGTGCGATCAGGCGTGGGTGCGGCGGCGACGGCCGAGCCAGGTGGCGGCCGCGCCGAGCGCGACCAGGGCCGCGGCGAGGCCGGCGTACAGGCCGGTGGACGAGCCGGCGCCGGTGGTGGCCAGGGAGCCCGTGGAGGAGCCCGTGGTCGTCACGTTGGAGTTGCCCGTGGTGGTGACGACGGCCTGCTGGACGGCGGAGGAGGAGGTGGAGGACGGGGTCGGGGTCGGCGTCGGGGACGGGTTGGTGGTCGGGGTGGTCGGGTTGGTGGTCGGCTCGGTCGGCGCCGGCTCCGCGATCGGGACCAGCGGGAACTTCACCGGGACGGTCATGAGCGGCCAGGTGTTGCCCTCGGCCTGGCGGACCTCGGCCTCCATCGTGATCGTGGTCCGCTTCGTCAGCTTGCTGTTCTTGCCCAGGCTGAGCCGCAGCGGCTGCGTGTGGACGCCGGAGGCGGCGCCGAAGCCCTTGGCGATGTTCGGGAGTGCGTAGCGGCTGTCCTCGGCCTTGACGTCCTGCCAGCGACCGTCGATCAGCGCCTGGAGCCGGAAGTCCGCGTCCTGCTCGCCCGGGTGCGACAGGATCAGGCTGGTGGCGAGAGCGGTGCCGAACGCGCCGTCGCCGGTGGCCTGGTAGTTCAGGTCCAGGTACGCGCGCTGCTCCTGGCCGTCCTTGCCCGAGCTGACCTGCTTGAACCAGGTCCTCAGCTCACCCGTCTTGGTCTGCGGGTCGACCTTGAAGAGGTGGGAGTCCGCGCCGCCGGTGGCGACGGAGTTGTTGTAGCTGGTGGCGGTGAAGTTGAAGTCGCCGTTGTTCGTGGGGTAGTTCGCGCCCAGGCCGATGGTGACCTTCCAGGTCATCTTGCCGTTCGCGGGGATGTCGAAGCCCGCGTAGGCGTCCTTGGCGGAGGGGGAGAACGTGCCCTGCCAGCCGCCGTCCTGCTGGCCGACCGAGGACTTGGTCGCCGGGGCGTCCACCGCCTCGACCTTGAAGACGACGTCGTCCCTCTGGAGCAGGCTCGGGCCCTTGGGGTCGAGGAGCATCCACGGCTTGTACTCGACGGCCTTGCCGGTCGGGTTCTTCACCGTCAGGTCGAAGGTCTCGGTGGCGCCGCCGCGGGACAGCGGGCCGCCGGGGACGGGAGCACCCATCTCCGTGCGCAGCACTGCGTGGTCGTCGGCGGCGGGTGCGGCGGACGCGGCGGTGGCCGAGAGCGGCAGCAGAGTGGTGACAACGCCGGCGACGACTGCGATGGCGGCTGCGGTGCGAACGGACATGGTGGACTCCCCCCAGGAATCACGAGGGCATCGGCAGAGTGCCGAGGCCGGTTGGTGTGGTCGGTGTCGTCCGGCCGGTCCGTGTTCCCCCTGGCCCTGGCGACAGATGAATCTTCGCCCGGATCTGATCGCGGAACCATCCCTGCAATGTCACCGCCGTGCAACAGAGATGATCTTCGTCCGCGGGGCGCCGGTTTCGGGTCAGTTTTAGGGCTTTGACCTGCAGTGATGCCGGTTCCTGGGTGGGCTGGAGGGTAATTGGTGAAGGGGCGCTCCCGGATGGCGTAGAGTTGTGTTTACCGACGCGGGGTGGAGCAGCTCGGTAGCTCGCTGGGCTCATAACCCAGAGGTCGCAGGTTCAAATCCTGTCCCCGCTACTGAAGACGAAGGCCCGGTTCCCTTGGGAACCGGGCCTTCGTCGTGTTCGCGGCCCGGCTTCGCGCCCCGTCACCCGTACGGCCACCGCCGGGTCGCCGTACGCCCGCTCCTGCCGCCAGCCTTGAGGGGCGCGGCGGCGGCCCGCACCCGTGGACGCGGGACCGGGCGGCAGGAGAGCGTGTGGTGGGGCTGGGCCGGAAGGGCAGCGGTGGCGGGCGGCGCGTGGCCGGCGGCGGGAGCGGTACGGCCCGCCGGGTGCTCCGGGTGCTGCCGGGCGTGCTGATCGCCGTCGGCCTGGTCTTCGACCTGCTGACGCCGCCCAGCTTCACCGGATCACCGTCCTTCTCCGCGGCCCCGCTGATCGCCGCTCCGCTGTACACCCTGTGGGCCACGGCCATGACCGGCGTCCTGGCCGTGCTCGCGGTGTTCCTGCTGCACGTCCACCACGGCACCTCCTGGACGGCGCAGGGGCTGACCGAGCTGGCCACCATGGTGACCGTGGCCGGGCTGGCGCTGCTGATCAACCGGGTGGTGCGGCGCAGCGGTGAGCGGCTGGCCTCCGCCCGCGGGATCGCCGAGGCGGCGCAGCGGGCGGTGCTGCCGAAGCCCGCCGAGCGCATCGGCGGGTTGCAGGTGTCCGCCTGGTACGAGGCCGCGCAGGCCGATGCCTTCATCGGCGGGGACCTGTACGCCGTGCAGGAGACCCCGTACGGGGTGCGGCTGGCGGTGGGCGACGTACGGGGCAAGGGGCTGGGGGCGGTCGAGGCCGTCGCCGTGGTCCTCGGGGCGTTCCGGGAGGCGGCGGAGACCGAGCCGACGCTGGAGGCGGTGGCGCAGAGGCTGGAGCGGGCCCTGGACCGGGAGGGTGCCCGGCGCGAGGGCCTGGACGCGGTGGAGGGGTTCACGACGTGCGTGCTCGGGGAGATCCCGCCGGAGTCGGGGGTGCTGCGGCTGCTCAACCGGGGCCACCCCGAGCCGCTGCTGCTGTACGGGGACGGGGACCTTGCGGTGCTCGCCCCGGCCGAGCCGGCCCTGCCGCTCGGCATGGGCGATCTGGGCGTCCGGCCCGGCCGGGCCGAGCAGTGGGCCTTCCCGGCGGGGGCCACCCTGCTGCTCTACACGGACGGGCTGACGGAGGCCCGCGACCGGACGGGGGCCTTCTACGATCCGGCGGCCCGGCTGCGCGGCCGGGTCCTGGCCGGCCCGCACGCCCTGCTCGGCGCGCTGAGCGGCGACGTACGGCGGCACACGGGCGGCGGGACGACGGACGACATGGCGCTGCTCGCGGTGGGCCGGCCCGTGCGGCGACGGCCGGAGCGGAGCCAGGTGGAGCGGCGGCGGACGGAGCGGCGGCGGACGGTGCCGGTGGTGAGACGGGGCGACAACGTGTCGTGACAATGAGTAGCTGAACAAGTGCGCTGCGCAAGCTGATTGATGGTCAGTCATGTCAAGCCTGTGGCCGAGGAGATGGGTGACTCGCTTGATTTTTGCCCTGGTTGCATCCTTTATGTGCCGATAAGGTATGGCCAAAGCAAGCCAGGCCGTGGTCAATTGGTGGGAACGATCAAGCGCAACAGCTTGGAATCACTCCCTCACTTCTATTACCTTTCGATAACGCAGCGCGGTCGTCCCGGCCGTCGCAAGAGACGGCACCGTGCGCGTGCGTGTCAATGAGGAGTGTGCCCCCGTGGCCTCCAACTCGCCTGCTCCTGAAGGCATCGAGATCCAGGAGCCGCCCACCGCGGGTGCCTGGGGCGAGTGGAACCCCACCGAGGACTCGGTCCGTCCGGTCCGGGGCAAGCACCGGGTCGCCAAGCAGCGCGGGGGACTTGCCCGCAGTTCCACCGTGCTCGGTGTCGGTGTCATCGCGGCGGTCGGCGCCAGCGGCATCGCCACCGCGCAGGACCGGCCGCAGGTCGCGATATCCATGCCCTCCCTCCCGGACCTGATGCCCGGGGGCAACGACCGCCAGGGCGACGGGGTTTCCGGCCAGGACGCCGACCGCGACGGGACGGCCGGGATCATCGCCCAGCAGGCCGACCGCGGCGCCGACGCCGGCGAGATCCTGCGCAACCGGATCCTCCAGCAGGCCGAGTCGCAGCAGGGGGCGGCCGAGGCGGCGGCCCGTGCGGAAGCCGAGCGCGTCGCGCGGGAAGCGGCGGTCCAGGAGGCCAAGGGCAAGCTGGAAGAGGCCCGTCAGGCGGCCGAGGAGGCCAAGGCGCAGGCCGAGGCGAAGGCCGCGGAAGAGGTCGAGTCCGCCAGGAAGGCAGCCGAGGCCAAGGCGGCGCAGGAGCGGCCCGCCGCATCGGCCGGGAGCTGGTCCCTGCCCACCTCCGCCTACACCCTCACCTCGCACTACGGGGTCTCCGGCTCCATGTGGTCCTCCGGCCGCCACACCGGCCTCGACTTCGCGGCCCCGACCGGCACTCCCGCCAAGGCGGTCGGCGCCGGGAAGATCACCTCGGCCGGCTGGTCCGGGGCGTACGGCTACCGGATCGTGCTGGAGCTGGAGGACGGCACGGAGATCTGGTACTGCCACCTCTCCTCGATGTCGGTGACCTCGGGATCGGTCGGCGCCGGCGACACCATCGGCCGGGTCGGCGCCACCGGAAACGTCACCGGACCCCATCTCCACCTGGAAGTACGCAAGGGCGGATCGACGATGGACCCGCTGGCGTGGCTGGAGTCCAAGGGCCTGAACGTCTGACGAACGGCCCCTCCCGCCGCGGCCCGGGAAGACCGGCCGGGGCGGCCGCGGGCTCCGACGGCGCGAACGATTCCTGCGGCGTGAACGGCTCCGGCGGCGCGACCTGATCCCACGGGTCGAAGCAGGCCGGGAGCAGCTCCTCCATCACCGCCGCCCGGGCCAGCGCGGGTCCGGCCGTCGCGCGGCGCTGCCACAGCCGGTTCAGCAGCTCCCGTTCCCGGCCCGCGAAGTCCGCCTCGCGCAGCGGACCCCCGCGGCGCGCCCGGTTCCGCAGCAGCGCCAGGGCGACGGCGTCCGCCTCGTACCGGGCGACCGCACGGCCGGCGGCCCGGCCCCCGCTGCGCCGTGCCAGGGAGCGGGCCAGCGACCGGGCCGGCATCGAGGCCAGGGCGGGTACTTCGGCGGGAGACAGCCAGCCCGCGGCCGCGTACAGCGCGAGCTCCCCGGATACGGCCCGCAGCCGGCCGCGCCGTATCCGCACGGCCAGCCACACCAGCAGCCCGAAGAGCGGGACCATCACGCAGCTGTAGACGACGTAGAAGCCGTGGTCCCCGAACCGCGAGGAGCCGTTCCACAGGGCGTGCATGCCCATGGCGAGGGCCAGGCCGAGCAGCGGCAGGCAGATCCGGCGCGAACGGCGTGCGCTGACCGCGGCCGCGCCGAAACCGAGCCCGGTGAGCACGGTGAACAGCGGGTGCGCGAACGGCGACAGCACGATCCGTACGAAGAAGGTCGCCGCGGTCACCGAGTCCAGGACTCCGGTGCCGTCGGCGAGGTCCTGCACGAAGGCATTGCCGAGGTAGAGGATGTTCTCGGTGAAGGCGAAGCCGATGGCGGTGAAGCCGGCCACCACGAAACCGTCGGCGGGACCGGTGAAATGCCGTCTCCGGAACGCGAACACCAGCAGCAGTGCGGCCGCCTTGGCGCTCTCCTCCACCACCGGGGCGATGGCGACCGAGCCGAGCTGGTCCGCTTCCGAGGGGTCGGCGGTCGCTGCGGCTATCCACTGGGTGGCGAAGTTGTTGGCCAGTATGGCGATCAGCGCCGCGGTGCAGGCACCCCAGCCGAAGCAGAACAGCAGCTGGGACCAGGGCGCCGGCGCGGCCCGGCCCAGCCAGCGGAAGGCCGCCATGAGCGGCGCCACCGGCAGCAGGGCCAGGCCGAGGCCGACGAAGAAGCCGGGCGTGCCCGTCTGCTCCCGCACGAGCTCGAGGATGGCGATGCCGGTGCCGGCGAGCAGCACGAGGAGCACGCACGTGCGGACCGTGCCGGACGGACGCGCGAGAACGGGGCGGAGCGCTCGGAACACATCATGACCCTAGCGATCCGCTCGGACACGCGCGGTGACGTTGTCAGTTCTCCGTGCGACGGAAGAGCAAGTCGTGTACGACGTGGCCCTTGTCGAGGCCCTGTCCCTCGAAGCGGGTGAGCGGCCGGAAGTCGGGACGCGGGGCGTAGCCGCCGTCGGGCTGCGTGTTCTCGAAGTCGGGGTGCGCCGTGAGGACTTCGAGCATCTGCTCGGCGTACGGCTCCCAGTCCGTCGCGCAGTGCAGTACGGCTCCGGGTGCCAGACGGGTCGCGGCCAGCGTGAGGAACTCGGGCTGGATCAGCCGGCGCTTGTGGTGGCGGGCCTTGGGCCAGGGGTCCGGGAAGTACACGCGGATCCCGGCCAGCGCGTCGGGCGGCAGCATTTCGCGGAGCAGGATGATCGCGTCGCCGTTGGCCACGCGGACGTTGGTCATGCCGCCACGCTCGGCGAGGGCGAGCAGGTTGCCCTGGCCGGGGGTGTGCACGTCGGCGGCGAGGATCCCGGTGCCGGGGTCGGCGGCGGCCATCTGCGCGGTGGCCTCGCCCATGCCGAAGCCGATCTCCAGGACGACCGGGAGGCCGTCGAAGAGCGTCTTCAGGTCGATGACCGAGTGGCCGTCGATGTCCAGGCCCCAGGTGCCCCAGAGTCGCTTGAGGGCTTCGCCCTGGCCGGTGGTGACCCGGCTGCGCCGGGGCTGGAAGCTCCGGATCCGCCGCTCGTGGTGCGAGCCGGCCGGGTCCGGCGAGGGGCCGTCGGGGAAGCGGGGCTCCGTGCGCCACTTCGGGGGCACGTACGAGTTCGCCTCCGGCGCGGGGCCGTCGGAGTAGTCGGCGACGGGGGCGTCCGGGACGGCGGGCGGCGTGGGGTTCAGGGACTCAGACACAATGCGCTGATTCTACGACGGGGGGTCGTGGCGGCGCTGCGCGAGCGGGGCGTGCCACGGGGCGGGCCGGGTCCGCGAGCGCGGCGCGCCACCCCCACCCGGCCCCCTGCGCCTCCGGACCGCTCAGGCCGAGCCGAGGGTCCGAAGGGCGCGGGTGGCGATTTCCCGGCCGATGGGGAGGGAGGCCGTCGCGGCCGGGGAGGGGGCGTTGAGGACGTGGATCGTGCGCGGGGCGTCGCGGATCAGGAAGTCGTCGACCAGGGTGCCGTCCCGCAGGACGGCCTGGGCGCGGACCCCGGCCGCCGCGGGCTGCAGGTCCGCCGCGGTGACGGCCGGCAGGAGGCGGCGTACCGCCCGGGTGAAGGCCTGCTTGGACAGTGAGCGGTGGATCTCGCCCGTCCCGTACCGCCAGTGCCGGGAGGCCATCCGCCAAGCGCCCGGCCACGCGAGCTCGTCCGCGATGTCCCGCGGGCGCACGGTCGACCAGTCGTACCCCTCGCGGGCCAGCGCCGGCACGGCGTTGGGGCCGACGTGGACGCCGCCGCCGATGCCGCGGGTGAGGTGCACCCCGAGGAAGGGGAACGCCGGGTCCGGCACCGGGTAGACCAGGCCCCGGACCAGGTCCGGGCGGGTCAGGTCGTAGTACTCGCCCCGGAAGGGAATGATCCGCATGCCCGGGTCGTCTCCGGCCAGGCGGGCGATGCGGTCGCAGTGCAGGCCCGCGCAGTTCACCAGCATCCGGGACCGGAACACCAGGCCGGACGTGGTGCGCACGGCCACCGCCGACGCGCGGCGCGAGATCAGGTCCACCTCGGCGCCGTAGACGATCTCGGCACCCGAGGACTCCGCGAGCTGGGCGCTCACCCGGCCGTAGTCCACGATGCCGGTGCTGCCGACGTGGATCGCGGCCAGCCCCTGCACCTGCGGCTCGTACTCGGTGATCTGGGCCGGCCCCAGCTCGCGCACCGGGATGCCGTTCTCCCGGCCGCGCTGGACCAGGGCGTGCAGCCGGGGCAGCTCCTCGCGCTCGGTGGCGACGATCAGCTTGCCCGTCACCTCGTGCGGGATCCCGTGCTCCGCACAGAACTTCACCATCTCGGCGGCGCCGCTCACCGCGAAGCGCGCCTTGAGCGAGCCCGGGCGGTAGTAGATGCCGCTGTGGATCACACCGCTGTTGCGGCCCGTCTGGTGCCGGGCCGGGCCCGACTCCTTCTCCAGGACGATCACCTTCGTACCCGGAGCCAGGCGCGACAAGGCATGCGCCGTCGACAGGCCGACGATTCCGCCGCCGATCACCAGCACATCGCAGTCCACGCCACCGCCCACGCCGACACCTCCCACCCCTGCATACTGCACCCCCGCACCGACAACGAGGCCACGCGGGTCTACGCCGGAGCCACGAGGAGGGGCCGGGCCCGCTCGCGCAGCTCCGCGACGCGCGGCTCGTCCCCGTAGGGTTCCAGGCGGTGCAGCAGGTCCCGTACGTATTCGGTCGTGCGCGCCGAGGAGATCCGGCCCGCCACCTCCACCGCCCGGGTGCCCGCCGCGCACGCCGCGTCCAGATTGCCCGACTCCAGCTCCGCGACGGCGCTGACGACCAGCCGCAGCCCGTGGGAACGTACGTACTCCTCCGTGGGCCGGGAGAGCGCCTGCTCGGTGAAGCGCCGCACCTGCCGGGGGAGTTTGAGGTCCCGGTAGCATTCCGCCGCATCCGCCGCGAAACGGTCGTACGAGTAGAAACCGAGCCAGGTCGGGTCGGGGTCGCCCTCGCGGGACCGCTCCAGCCAGCCCTCCGCGGCCCGCAGGGCCGCCCCGGCGGCCGCCGAATCGCCCGCCTTCGCGTGCGCCCGGGCCTCGACCAGCCGGAAGAAGCTCATCGTGCGCGCCGTGGCCAGGCCGCGGTTGCGCTCGACGGCAGCCTGCGCGAGGTCCACGCCCTCGTCCGGGAAGTCCCGGTAGGTCGCCTGGAGGGACATCGAGGCCAGTACGTAGCCGCCGAGCGGTACGTCCGCGGCCGCGCGGGCGAGGCGCAGCGCCTGGATGTAGTAGCGCTGGGCCGCCTCCTGCTGGCCGGTGTCGAAGGCCATCCACCCGGCGAGCCTGGTCAGTTCGGCCGTCGCGCCGAACAGTGCGCGGCCCACCTCGTCGGTGTACGAGCCCAGCAGCAGGGGTGCCGCGTCCACCCGCAGGCACTCGGGGACCATCGACGAACGCCAGTCGCCGCCGCCGTACTTGGAGTCCCAGCGGCGGGCGTCCTCGGCGGCCTCGCGCAGCTTGGTCACATCGCTGTGGCCCACGCGCTGCACGTGGTCGCGCAGCGTTTCGGGTCCGTGCTGGGCGGGCACAACGGTGGACGGCGGGCCTGTCGTCCGGCCTGCCGGTGCCGTCATCGGGCCTGTCGCCGGCCCGGTCGTACGGCCTTCCGGGGAGCGCCGGGGACCCGTCTCCGGCGTCCCGGGCATCGGTGGCTTCGGCGGCTGTGGTGACGGGAGGTCGCGCGCCGTTGCGTCCTGGGCCGGTGCGCCGGGAACCGGGGCATCGTGAATCGAGGAGGTCTCAGCCGCGGGGTGGTGGTGCGCCGAGCCCGCCGGACCCGCGGAGCCCGCCGGACCCGCGGAACCCGCCGGGCCGCCGGAACCCGCAGAACCCGCCGGCTCCCGGGCCACCGAGCTGTCGGCAGGAGATATCAGCCACCGCGACGCGGGCGTCGCGTACGCCGCCACGGAGAACGAGCCCGCGAGCGACTGCCAGATCCCGCCACCGCCGCGCCGCCCGGCGAGGTCGAGCCGGTAGAGGTCGGTGGCCGAACGGACGGCCGCGCCGACGTCGCGCGGGAAGGCCAGCCCCACCTCGGGCGCGGGGTCCGCGTCCGCCAGGCCGATCTCGTGCAGCGGCACCGGCCGGCCCAGTTTCGCGCCGATGGCGGCGGCGATCAGGTGCGGGGCGGCGCCCTGCGGCACCATCCCCTTCGACACCCACCGGGCCACCGACGTCTTGTCGTACCGAAGCGTCAGGCCGCGCTGCGCGCCGAGGTCGTTGACGCGCCGGGCCAGCCCGGCGTTGCTGATGCCCGCGAGGGCGAGGACGGCGCCGAGCTTCTCATTGGGCTCGCGGAGCTCCCTGGACATGCGCCACCCCTCGTCACACGCGGAACGCATACGCCGCCGGGGCATAGGCGCCCGGCATTTCGTAAACCCAGCGTAGTTCCCCGCCTCCCAAGCGTTAAGGCCCTTACTTCCGTATGGCGGGATTGTTGTCCGTTTGCACGGTCCGGCCCGGGGCAGGCCACGGGGGCGCACGTCTCGTCGCGTGCTCCGCCCGTGTGGCCGTGCGCCCGCCCGTGCGCTCTGGCCGGTCCGCGGACCCGGCGATTCGATGTGCGGTGCGTGGGTCGGCCCGCTGCGCGAACCGGGCGGGCCGGGGGATGCCGCTGCCTCAATCCCCGCGGGTGGCGGAACGGCTCGGGGGGCGGATTCCGCCTCCCGGGCCGCGCCCGCGCGCCGGGCGCCGACACCGCGCGACGGCTCTCCAGGCGGCCGAAGAATGGCCGAAAGCGACCTATGGGGCGGTGGGAACGGAACGCCAAATACTGCGTGGCCGGGGCGTGTTCGTTTGTGTGTGCGCCCCCTATAACCCCTCTCGCACGCCTGTCCCGTGGCAGCATGGACCCGAGCCACCGGGGTCCCACCGATCGCGCCCTCAGCGCTGTCCGTGCTGCCCGTGCCCCGGTCATGTGCCCACAGGCTGGGGAGGCGGCGGTGCGCTGGTTGGTGGGGTGGAGCAGTATCGCCGCGAGCTTCGGCACGGCCGGCCGCGTCTCCGGTCAGGGACCCGGCCAGGGACCCGGCCACGGCCCGGGCGCGTACGGCCCGGGCGGCACGCCCCAGCACGGCGGCATCGCGGACGCCGCCCACGCGGGCGACCCCGGCGCGGACGCGGAACGCACCGTCCACCCCGTCGGCGCCCAGCTGCTCTGGGGCGACCCCGACCCCCTCTGGGCCGTCGGCGACTGGCGCCCCGACGAGATCCGCACCGTCACCGCGGACCCCGCCGACCCCTTCACCCGGCTCGCGGTCCTCGGCTGCTGCGGCGCGACCGACGCCGAACTGCGCAGGGCCCTGTACGCGGCGCGCGGCGGTGCGCTGCGCCACCTCACCCAGTGGTCCGGCAGCTACACCGCCGTGGTCCAGGCCGGCCGCCGCATCACCGTCGTCGGCGACCTCGCGGGCGCCCGGCCCGTCTTCTACACCCCCTGGGCGAGCGGGACGGCGTATGCCACCGCCGCGCTCCCGCTCGCCGACCTCATCGAGGCGCAGCTCGACATCGGCCATCTCGCCGCCCTGCTGGCCTGTCCGGACAGCCCCGAGGCGCTGGGCGACGGCACACCGTACGCCGGGGTCCGGCGCATCCCGCCCGGGCACGCCCTCATCCTGCGCGAGGGCTCCCGCGAGATCACCGGCTACGAGCAGGTGGCCTCGCTCGCCGTGGCCGCCCCCGAGGCCGACGCCGACCGCGCGGTGGAGGGCGTACGGGAAGCTTTGGTGGACGCGGTGCGCGCCCGGCTCACGGCTCCGCGGCATGCTCCCGACATCCCGCCACCGTACGATCCCGGCCCCGTGCCCGGCATGGGACCGGCCGATCGGCGCGCGGCCCGCGGCGCCCCGGCCCCCGGGGTGGGCGCCGACCTGTCCGGCGGCAGCGCCTCCGCGACGCTCGCCCTGCTGGCGGCCGGTCTGCCGGGGGCGCCGGGGAGCCTCACCAGTCCCGCCGGAGCCCGCCTGCTGGCGGTCACCTTCAACGACCTGGCCACCCCGCAGGGGCGCGAGGACGAACTGGAACGCGCCAGGGCCATCGCGGCCGACCCGCGCCTGCACCACGTCGTGGTCGCCGCCGCGGCCGAGGCCCTCCCGTACACCGACCTGGACGGACCGCTCACCGACGAACCCGGCCCCTCCCTGGTCCTCGCCGCCCGGGAGCGGCGCAGACTCGCCGCCGGAGCGGCCGACCACTTCACCGGCCACGGCGCCCGGCAGGTCCTCGACGCCCACCCGGCCCGCATGGCCGACCTCCTGATGGACCGTCGCCGCCGCCACCTGCTGCGTCCGGTGGCGGCGCTGGCCCGCTCGGCCTCCGCCGCCGGAGCGGCCGGGGAGTCCCTGCTGGTGCCGCTCACCGTGTACTCGGCGGCCCGCAGACTCGCCCGTACGACGTACCGCGCGGGCATGGAGGCCGCCGCGGCCCGGCTCCGCGAGGGCGGGGTCACCGAGCGCGCCTCCGGTCCGGTGGACGCTTCCCTCGCCGCCCTGACCTGGTCCCGGCCGGGTCCGGCGGCGGGCTGGCTCACGGGGGAGGCGCTGGCGGAAGTATCGATCCGGCTCTCGGCCGCGGCCGGGCGGCCGCCGCTGTCGCTGCGCCCGGGGGAGGCCCGGGCCCGTTCCGTGCTGGCCCGCCAGGCCGCCGACCACCGGGTCTTCGAACAGGCCGTGGAGGTCCGCAGCCAGCGCCTGCACGCCCCCTTCCTCGACAACCAGGTCGTACGGGCCGCCCGCGCCCTGCCCGAATCCCTGCGGGTGCAGCCCGGAGCCCGGGCGGAGATCCTGCGCAGCGTCCTGTACTCGGCCGGAGTGCGCGAGCTCCCGCCGGGCTGGGGCGCCACCGCGCACACGCCGAACGAGACGGCGACCAGGCTGGGGCTGCGCGCCGCCCTGAGCGACCTGCTGGACCTCTTCGCCGCCCCGCTGCTCGCGGACGCCGGGCTGATCGAGGCCCGGGTCGTGCGGCAGGCACTGCTCGACGCGGCCGAAGGCCGGCCGGTCCCGCTGGACGGGCTCGCGGAACTCGTCTCGATGGAGCTGTGGCTGCACCGGCTGCTGGCCCGGCGCGGCACGTGCTGGACGGGAACGTCCGCGGCCCGCCGCCGGGCCGTGCCCGAGGGAGTCCCCGTACACCGCCCGGCGCTGTCCTGACGGCGGCGGCGGACGGGCACGAGCGATGCGGTGGACGCGATCACCGGCCGGTGGCCGCAGGAGGCCGGTCGAGTGCCTCGCCCGGATCCAGCGGATGAAGCGGATCGCGGCCGAACGCGACCCGGAGCTGGGCGAGGTCGACGTCCTCTTCACCCGCACGGAGACCAGGGGCTGGCCGAACGGGTGCGGGACGGCCAGGACCGCCGCACCGTCCGGGATCCGGCTGACCGAGCAGAGCATCGCCACGCTCGCCCAGGCCCTGCGCACCCCCCTGGAAGCCGGTGCGGGCACCTCGATCACCTGACGGCCCGGCGGTCGCCGGGCGGGGGCGCACTCCGGATCCCGCCGCCACCCACCGCGCGGCCGGGCAGAATTGGCGCGTGCGGTACCTCATCCTCGGCGTCACCGAGGCACACGACGAGACCGGCGCCGCCCTCCCGATCGGCGGCGCCCGGCTGCGCGCGCTCCTCGCCGCCCTCGCCCTGCGGGCCGGCCGCCCGGCTTCCGTCGCCGAACTCGTCGACGACGTCTGGGGAGATGCCCCGCCCCTCGACGCCCCGGCCGCCCTCCAGGCCCTCGTCGCCCGCCTCCGCCGCGCCCTCGGCGGCCGGGACACCGTCCCCGCCGCCCCCACCGGCGGCTACCTCCTCGCCGCTTCCCGCGACGACGTCGACCTCCACCGCTTCACCCGCCTCGCCGCCGAGGGCGACCGGGAACTGGCCGCCGACCCGGAGCGCGCCGCCCGCACCCTGCGCACCGCCCTCTCCTTCTGGCGCGGCCCCGCCCTCGCCGACCTGGCGGAGCCCGCCCGTACCGCGCACGCCGCCGCCCCCGAGGCGCGCCGCTCCGCCGCCCTGCGCCGACGCATCGAGGCGGACCTGCTCACCGGCACCACCGCCCCGGCGCTGCTCCTGCCCGAGATCGAGGCGCTGGTCCGCAAGAGCCCGTACGACGAGCCGCTGCGGGCCCAGCACCTCCGGGCCCTGCGCGCCGCCGGCCGTCCCGCCGACGCCCTCGCCGCGTACGAGCGCACGCGCCGCGCCCTCGCCGACGGCCTCGGCACCGACCCCGGCCCGGAACTCACCGCCCTGCACGCAGAACTCCTCCGGCCCCGCCCCCTGCCACCCCAGCAGTCCCCGCAGGCGCCCGTGCCGGCCTCGCCGACCCTGCTGAACCAGCAGGTCCCGCACGCCCCACAGGCGGCCGTGCCGGCCTGGCCGAACCACCCGACCCTGCAGGCCTCGCAGGCGGCCCCGCAGTCCCCGCCGCACCCGCAGGCCACCTTGCCTGCCCTGCCGAACCCCCAGACCCCGCAGGCGGCCGTGCCGGCCTGGCCGAACCACCCGAACCAGCAGGCCCGGCAGGCGGCCCCGCCGTACCCGCAGGCGGCCGTGCCGGCCCCGCCGTACCCGCAGGTGCCCCCGCAGGTCCCGCAGACCCCAGGGGCGGCCGTGCCAGCCTCGTCGAACCACCCGACCCAGCAGGCCCCGCAGATCCCGCAGGCGGCCTCGCCGGCTCCGCCGAGTCGGCCCGCCGAGCGGGACGCGCAGCCCGCCGGCCCGCTCGCGCAGCCGGCCGAGCCCGGTGCCCTGCACGCGCTCCGGCCTGAGCCGGTCCAGCCCTCCCGGCCGGAGGCCCTCCGCGGCAACCTCCGCCCCCGCCTGAACTCCTTCGTCGGCCGTGAGCCCGACCTGGCCTCCCTCCACGGCGACCTGGCCCGGCTGCGCCTCGTCACCCTCACCGGACCCGGCGGTTCGGGAAAGACCCGCCTCGCAGAACACGCCGCCGCGGCCCACCCCGAGCCCGGCTGGCTCGTCGAACTCGCCCGCCTCGACCACCCCGCCGCCGTCCCCGGCGCCGTCCTCAGCGCCCTCGGCCTGCGCGAGAACTCCCTGGTCGCCCGCGAGACCCCGGCCCCGACGGCCGCCGCCGACCCGACGACCCGCCTCGTCGAGCACTGCGCCCACCGCAGCCTGCTGCTCGTGCTCGACAACTGCGAGCACGTCGTCGAAGCCGCCGCCGAGCTCGCCGAACGCCTCCTCACCCACTGCCCCGGTGTGCGGGTCCTGGCCACCAGCCGCGAACCCCTCGGCATCCCGGGGGAGACCGTCCGCCCCGTCGAGCCCCTGCCGCCCGACCCCGCCCATCAGCTCTTCGCCGACCGCGGGGCGGCGGCCCGCGCCGGGTTCACCGTGGACGAGGACCCCGCCGCGGTGGCCGAGATCTGCGCCCGCCTCGACGGGCTGCCGCTCGCGATCGAGCTGGCCGCGGCGCGCCTGAGGCTGCTGACGCCGCGGCAGATCGCGGACCGGTTGGACGACCGTTTCCGGCTGCTGACCAGCGGCGCCCGTACGGTCCTGCCGCGCCAGCAGACGCTGCGGGCCGTCGTCGACTGGTCCTGGGACCTCCTCGACGAGGCCGAGCGCACCGTCCTGCGCCGGCTGTCCGTCTTCGCGGGCGGCTGCGACCTCGCCGCCGCCGAAGCCGTCTGCGGCGACGGCACCGGCACCGGCCCGGACGTCGCCGACACCCTCGGCTCCCTCGTCGACAAGTCCCTCGTCCTGGCCGAACCGCATGAGGACCACGGCATGCGCTACCGCATGCTCGAAACCATCCACGAGTACGCCGCCGAACGCGCCGCCGCCCACCCGGCCGACGCCCGGGCCACCGCCCGCCGCCACGTCGCCCACTTCCTCGCCTTCGCCGAACAGGCAGAACCCCTGATCCGGTCCGCCGCCCAGCTCCCCTGGATCCGGCTCGTCGAGACCGAGCTCGACAACCTCCGCGCCGCCCTCCACACCACGACCGTCGAAGAGGTCGACGTCGAATCCGCACAGCGGCTGGCCTTCGCCCTCGGCTGGTTCTGGTGGCTGCGCAACTACCGTGGCGAGGGCGCCGAGTGGACCACCCGGATCCTCACCCTCACCCCGGCGCAACCGCCCGAGGGCACGCCCGCCTACTGGCGCCGCATGCGGCTGCAGGTCTTCGACATGTTCCTGCTCGCCGAGAGCAACTCCGCCGAGAGGTTCCGCACCCCCGAGTACCGGGACCTAGCCGTCCACATCAAGACCGCCTTCCGCCACGGCTCCCCCGAGACCGCGGTGTTCCCCGGCATCCTCTGGCCCGCCACCTCCTTCCTCACCGGCGACGTCCTCGAATTCCACACCGACCTGGACCAGGCCGTCGAGAACTGCCGCCGCCACGCGGGCGAATGGGAACTGGGCGTCGTCCTCATGCTGCGCACCCACGTCGCCATCGACGTCACCGGAGGCCTGCCCACCGTCGACGCCGACCTCGCCGAACTCCACGCGATCGCCCAGCGCGTCGGCGACCGCTGGACCCGCGCCCAGGTCGCGAGCGCCGCCGGGGAGATCGCCCTCTCGCGCAGCCGGTACGCCGAGGCCCGCGCCGAGTTCGAGGAGTGCCTGCGCCTCGCCCGCGAGGTCGGGGCCCACGTCGAGGCACCCTTCGCCATCGCCCGGATCGCCGAGGCCGCCTACAGCGCGGGCGACCTCGACGACGCCGAGCGGCTCCTGGCCGAAGCCGACGAGGAGGCCGACCAGCACGGCGGCGTGTACGACGTCAGCGCCTACGCCCGGCTCCTCGCGGCCATGCTCGCCCTCCAGCGGGGCGACGCCGTCCGGGCCCGGACCGAGTGCGAGCTCGCCCGCGTCCAGACCGAACGGATCACCGTGCCGGCCCAGCTCACCGCCGGGCTGGACACCGTCGCAGCCGTCCTCACCGCACGCGAACAGGGCCCGGCGGCCGCACTGGCCCTGATCGGGCCCGCTCTGGGCGCCGCCGTCGAGGGGCGGTGCGCCGAGCGCGTCCTGGCCGGCATCGCCGAGGCGGCGGCCCGGTTCCTCGCCGACGCCGACCGCCCCGCCGAAGCCGTACGGGCCTTCGCGGCGGCCACCGCCTGGCGCGCGGGCCTGCCCCGCTCGGTCCCCGAGGCGGAGGTCGTGGACGGCCTCCCGGAGCGCACCCGCGCGCTGCTCGGCCCCGAGCGCTGGGCCCGGGAGGAGGCTGCGGGCGCGGCGCTCACCCCCGCCGACCTCGTCACGGCACTCACCGGCAGCTGATCAGGCCCTGGCGGCGCTCACCGACAGGTGCTCACCGGCAGGCGCTCAGCGACAGGCGATGACGGCGTCGGCCCAGCTCGCCAGCGTCGGCAGGCTGCCCGGAGCAGCTGGCTCCACCACCAGCCGCAGCGACTTGCGCCCGGCGAGGGACACCTGGACGGCCGCCGGCGGATCCTCGTACCCGAGGGCCCCGGACTGCCACAGCCGCTGCCCGTCGGCGTAGACGGAGAACCGCACCGACCCGTCGGTGAGCAGCGACAGGCCGTCCACCCCCACCCACGCGGAGAAGCTGGTGCACTGCCGATTGAGGGAGATCTCCACCGAGGAACGCGAGTTCACCGTGATCCCCTGCGCGAACCGTCGGTCGCCCACCCGCAGGCCCCGGCGCTGCCACACCCAGCTGCTGCGCCAGCTCTGCAGCTCCGGGCCGCTGTGGTCGCCCTGCACCGTGTACGGCAGGGCGGCCAGCCGGAACGACTCCGGCGGCTTCGGGACGGGCGACGGGGGCGTCGGCTTCGGCGAGGGCGTGCTCGGGGACGGCGCGGGCGCGGGCTTCTGCCGGTCGGGAGAGGGCGACGGGGACGGGGACGCGGAGGGCGCCGCCGGAGACGGGGAGCCCGAGGCCGAAGGCGTCGGCTTCGGCGACGGCGGTACGGAGGCGCGCGCGGGCGGCGGCTCCTCCCCGGGCGGGCTCGGCTCCGCCGAGGGCGACGGCGAGGCGGCTGCCTTCGGCACGGCGGGCGCCGCCACGCTCGGCGCGGGCGTCACCCGGGCCTGCGGCTCGGCCTCGTCCCCGGACAGCGCGAACACCACCCCGGCGGCAGTGGCCACCGCGATACCGGCGGCGATGGCGGCCTTGACCGGCAGCCCGAGGCCCTCGGCCGCCAGAGCACTCCCGGCCGCGGACCCGGAACCACCGGCCCCGGCTCCGCCGGCAGCGCCACCCGCAGCCCCTGCCCCGGCTCCGGACCCGGCGGTACCTCCAGCGGCCCCGGCCCCGGTTCCGGCCCCAGCCGCACCGGCGGCGGCGCCCCCGGCGGCCGACCCGCCCGCGGCGGCCGCCGCGGCCCCGGCCCCGCCCGCGGCGACGGCCCCACCGGCCACCACCCCGGCCGCCTTGGCCGCGTACCCGGCGGCGAACCATCCGATGACCGCGACCGGAAGCAGTGCGGGAATGCCCGCGTTGACGTCCTTGAGCTCCCCGGCGGCCAGCCGGCACTTCGCGCACTCCTCCAGGTGCCCCCGCAGACCCCGTTCCGCCCGCATCCGCAGCCCGCCGCGCGCATAGGCGCCCAACCGGTCCGCATACCGGGCGCAGTCGCCGCCCTCGCTCAGCGCCGAGCTCACATGGGCCTGCAGATAGGCCTGCTTGAGCCCTTCCCGGGCGCGACTGGCCAGTACCGCGGTCGCGTTGGCGCTCAGCCCGAACAGCGGCGCGATCGCACTCGGCGACGCCTCCTCGACGGTGGTGTGCCACAGCACGGCCTGCCACCGCTCGGGCAGGCTCCGGAAGGCCTGCATGGCCAGCGACTGCTCGGCCTCCCGCATCGCCCGTACGTCCGCGCCCAGTTCGAGGGTGTCGTCCCCCGACAGCCCCGACATCGCGGCGCCGCTCTCGGTACGCGTGGCCGCCTGCTCCGCGAAGACGGCGAAGTCCTCGACGAGATGCTCCCGCCTGGCCGTCTTGCCCCAGGCCGCCGCGACCCTGCGTACGGTGGTCAGTAGGTAGGCCCGCACCGACTGGTCCGGTCCGGCCCCGCCCCGTACCGCCTGCAGGGTCCGCGCGAACACCTCGGCGGTCAGGTCGTCGGCGGTGTGCCCGTCCCGGCAGCAGGACCGCGCGTAGCGCCGTACGGCGTCGGCATGGCGACGGAACAGCTCCGCGTAGGCGCCGTCGTCGCCGGCCCGCATCCGGGCGATCAAGTCCGCGTCGGACGGCGGCAGCTCACCCCCGGCGCCGGCCGGACCCGTGGAGCCGGACGAACGTGCGTGCCGCCCGCCCGGTTCGCGCTGAGCCGGCACCTGCCGCGCGGGCAGGCTGCCCACCTCGGTCTCGCCCCCGGCGCCACCGGGTGACTCTTCCCGCCCGTCAATGCTCATCGCGGAAGCTCCCGCACGACACGCTCAACCGGTACACCGATCAAGCGTGTCACATGGCGGACACCCGTCGGACCCCTCTGCGCACCATCCACCCGTCCGGGCAGGTTTCGACGCAGCGCCGAACAGGCCGCCGCCCGTGCCAACGGACCACCACCACCCGGGTGCTGACCCCGTACCGACCCCGTATCGACCCGTACCGAACCCGATCCACCCGGCACCGGCCGGAACCGACCCGTACCGACCCGTACCGACCCGTACCGACCCGGTACCCGCCCGCCAGGGACGGGCAGGCACCGGACCGCCGAGATCACACCGTCCGGGAACGCAGGCCCTCGAGCAGGATGTCGAGCAGCCGGGTCGAAGCCGCCGCCTGCTGCGCCGGGTCGGGCAGCGCGGGCGCCGCCGTCGCTATCACCAGCAGCACATCGGCCACCGTGACATCGGCACGCAGTTCGCCGGCCTCCCGCGCCCGGTGCACCAGCCGGCCGACGACCTCCAGCAGCGCACCCGCACCCGCGTCGTCCGAAGGCTCGTCCTCGGCCGCACTCCGCGTCGCACCCACGACCCGCAGCCCGGGAGCCCCAGCCGCCTCGGCCGCCTGGCGCTGGTGCGGAACCCGCGCCTCTTCCGCCGCCTCTTCCGCCTCCTCGGCGGTCGAGCCGACGCGCAGCACCTGCGGCGGCAGCAGCCGCCCGGCGCCCGAGGCCACGGAGGTGCGCAGGAAGCGCGACAGCGCCTGCCACGGCTCCTCCTCCTGACCCAGCGCCGTCCTGGCCTGCTCGGTCAGCCGGGCGGTCTCCTCCTCGGCTATCCGACGTACCAGGACGTCCTTGCTCGGGAACCGCCGGTACACGGTGCCGACACCCACCCGCGCGCGGCGCGCCACGTCCTCCATCGGAGCCCCGTAGCCCAGCTCGCCGAAGACCTCGCGGGCCGCGCGCAGCACGTGCTCCAGGTTGCGCTGGGCGTCGACGCGCAGCGGCGTGGACCGGCCCACACCGTGCGTGGTTGCGCTCGTCAGGGCGCGACCGTTGCTCTCGACCGAGAGAGCGGTCGCAGAACCATGGAAATCGGAAATGTTCATATGTATCCCCCGGTAATCATTTGTCTCCCCCCGGAGACACTCCCCGCCTTCACGCCGAGGGGGGCCACGGTCTCAGGCCCGGTCCTCGACGAGATACGAACATAGTTGAGCCAGAGTCAATTCAGAAGAGGCAGCCCCGGACGGACCACCGCCCGATCGGAGCATTCACCCCCACTTTTCCCTTCCATACCCCCGGAACTGCCCTCTCCGCCCGCCCTGACCTGCGAACTTCGACCACAGCCCGAGGCCCTCCACCGGCCCGCCCCAGGGCCACCACCGGTCACACAATCCGCCGGGCCTGTGGACAAACTCCCGGCCACGATGCGTCATGGGATGGTGAAGGCTGCTAACTCCCGGGGCACGGCCCCCGGTACCCCGCCCCGCACGCGCATCCTGATCGTCGGCGGCGGCTACGTCGGCATGTATACGGCGCTCCGGCTCCAGCGAAAGCTCAGAGCGGGAGAAGCCGAGGTCACGGTGGTCACACCCGAGCCGTACATGACGTACCAGCCCTTCCTCCCGGAAGCGGCCGCGGGCGCGATCTCCCCGCGCCACGTCGTGGTCCCCCTGCGCCGCGTCCTCGGCAAGTGCCGCATCCTCATCGGCCAGGCCACGAGCATCGACCACGCCAAACGGACCGCGACCGTGAACACGCTCGCCACCGCCGACGAGAACACCGGCCCCATCGAGATCGAGTACGACGAGCTCGTCCTCGCCCCCGGCTCCGTCTCCCGCACCCTCCCCGTGCCGGGCCTCGCCGACTACGGCATCGGCTTCAAGACCGTGGAAGAGGCCATCGGCCTGCGCAACCACGTCATCGAGCAGATGGACATCGCCTCCTCCACCCGCGATCCCGCGATCCGTGACGCCGCCCTCACCTTCGTCTTCGTCGGTGGCGGCTTCGCGGGCGTCGAAGCCCTCGGCGAGCTGGAGGACATGGCCCGCTACGCCGCGCGGTACTACCACAACATCAAGCCCGAGGACATGAAGTGGGTCCTCGTCGAGGCCAGCGACCGCATCCTCCCCGAGGTCGGCCTCGAGATGGGCGTCTACACGGTCCGCGAACTGCGCAGCCGCAACATCGACGTCCGTCTGGAGACCCGGCTCGAATCCTGCGAGGACCGCGTCGCCGTCCTCAGCGACGGTGCCCGCTTCCCCACCCGCACCATCGTCTGGACCGCCGGCGTCAAACCCCACCCCGTCCTCGCCGCGACCGACCTGCCCAGGAACGCCCACGGCCGCCTCGTCTGCACCTCCTTCCTCACCGTCGAGGGCGTCGAGCACGCCTGGGCCGCGGGCGACGCGGCCGCAGTCCCCGACATCACCGCCCCGCCGGACGCGGAGGGGCCCCGCCGCGAGTGCGCCCCCAACGCGCAGCACGCCGTCCGCCAGGCCAAGGTCCTCGCCGACAACCTCCTGGCCGCCCTGCGCGGCGAGGTCCTGACCGAGTACGCCCACAAGTACGCCGGCTCGGTCGCCTCCCTCGGCCTGCACAAGGGCGTCGCCCACATCTACGGACGCAAGCTCAAGCGCTACCCGGCCTGGTTCATGCACCGCGCATACCACCTCAGCCGCGTCCCGAGCTTCAATCGGAAAATGCGCGTACTTGCCGAATGGACCCTCTCCGGGCTCTTCAAGCGTGAGATCGTCTCCCTTGGCTCACTCGAACACCCCAGAGCAGAATTCGAACTGGCCGCAGGCGGCGGCCCCAAGTCACCTCCCCCGCCCCTCGCCCCCAACCCCCCGCAGAACGGCCAGGGCTGACGTTGTCAGTGCGGTCGGCCACACTGGACGTGTGACCATAGGTGTGCTCACACCTGCACAGAGTGACATCGTCCCGTCAGCGACCGCCCACGAGCGACACAGCGACCACTCGCGACACCACGAGGCTTGAACGCAGTGAACTTCACGCGCTGGAGCGCCCGGTTTCCCGGAACGCAGCGCCGCGCCGCCGCCCGGACCGAACACGCCGCAGCCCAGGCCAAGCGGGGCGAAGGCGCGGTCCCGGCAGCCCGCGGCGGCCGCCCCGACCCCGGAGCGCAGCGGTCCACGCCCGCCGACGGCCACCCCGCAGACTCCACGGTCTCCGGCACCGGGACCGGCGCAGGGACCGGCCCAGACACCGGACCGGGCACCGGCACGGCCCCGGCCCGGCGGACCGGCGTCCTCACCGCCGTGCCCTCCCTCGACGAGCTCTCCGTACGCGAGGTCCTCGGCCGGCTCCCCGCCCTGGTCGCCCTCGTCCACGGCCCCGAGCACCGCGTCGCGTACGTCAACGACGCCTACACCGCCGGCTTCGGCGCCCGCACCCCCGGCGCCCCCGCCCACGAGGCCCTCCCCGAACTGGGCGAGCTCGGCCTCCTCCCCCTCCTCGACCAGGTCCAGCGCAGCGGCAAGCCCCGTACCGCCAAGAACCGCACCGCACCGGGCGGCGGCAGCTCGTACACCGTCACCTGCACCCCCGTGGAGTTCCCCAAGAACGGGACCGCACCGGAAGCGGAAGCCCACCACGCCGGCGTCCTGATCCACCTCGCCGACGTCACCGACCACGCCGAGGCCGTCGAGCGCCTCCGCGCCAGCGAACGCCGCCAGCGCGAGGCCGCCGTCACCCTCCAGCGCTCCCTGCTCCCGCAGGAACTGGAACAGCCCGACGACCTGCGCATCGCCGCGACCTACCAGCCCGGCGGAACCGAGGCCGCCGTCGGCGGGGACTGGTACGACGTCATCACCCTCGGCGCCGGCCGCACCGCCCTCGTCATCGGCGACGTCATGGGCCGCGGCGTCCGCGCCGCCGCCGTCATGGGCCAGCTGCGCACCGCCGTCCGCGCCTACGCCCGCCTCGACCTGCCCCCGCACGAGGTGCTCCAGCTCCTCGACGGACTCGCCGCCGAGATCGACGCCAGCCAGATCGCCACCTGTGTGTACGCCGTCCACGACCCCAACGAGGGCCTGCTCGCGTACGCCTCCGCCGGCCACCTCCCGATCCTGGTCCGCGACGAGCACGGCACCGTACGCAGAGCCGCCGACCCCACCGGCCCGCCGCTCGGCACCGGCGGCTGGCTGCACACCTCCGGCACGATCGCGCTCGGCCCCGGCTCCACCGCCGTCCTCTACACCGACGGCCTGGTCGAACGCCGCGGTGAGGACATCGACGAGGGCGTCGCCGCGCTCGAACGCGCCCTCGCCGGCGCCCAGGGCACCCCCACCGTCATCTGCGACCGCCTCATGCGCGCCCTCGGCGTGGACGCCGACCACGACGACGACGTCGCTGTGATGGTGCTCCAGCAGCCCGCCCGCAGCGGCGCGGACGCCGAGCTCTTCCACAACGCCGCCCTGGAACTCCTGGGCGGCATCGAAGCGGCCCCGCGCGCCCGGGCCTTCGCCCAGGGGGTCCTCGCCTCCTGGCGCTTCCCCGTCGAGCTCTGCGACCTCGGGGTCCTCGCGGCGAGCGAGCTCGTCGCGAACTCCCTCCAGCACGGCACCCCGCCCATGCGCCTGCGGCTGCGCCGCACCGACCGCCGGCTGATCATCGAGGTCACCGACGGCGACGACCACCTGCCGCGCCGCCGCCGCGCCGAACCGGCCGACGAGACCGGCCGCGGCATCTCGATCGTGGCCACCATCGCCTCCTCCTGGGGCTCGCGCCGCACCCCGGGCGGCGGCAAGGCCGTCTGGTGCGAGTTCGCCCTGCCGGACAAGTAGCCACAGCAATCCGGACACACGGAAGGCCCCGGTCCACATGGACCGGGGCCTTCCCCGTACGCACGTACCCGCGCGGCTACGCGTGCACGGGCTGCACGGGCTCCTTCACGGCGACGGCCGGACCGCCCTGCGCGACGACCCTGCTCGCCAGCACCGGGTTGTCCTGCATCGGCGTGAGGCCCTTGCCGAGCCGCAGTGCCAGGCCGGCGATCCCGAGCGACACGAGCACGAACACCGCGATGTACAGCATGGGAGCACCCGCACCGAGCGGCACCCCGAGCGGCCCCAGCGCCAGCGCCATCTGCTTGACCAGCGCGAACGCCGAGTTGTACTGGCCCACCGAGCCCTCGGGCGCCAGGTCGGCGACCAGCGGGGCCAGGGTCGGCGACAGCATGGCCTCGCCGATGCCGAAGAGCGCGTACGTGGTGATGAACGCGGCGGCGGCCATCATGGCGCTGCCGTGGCCCAGCCCCGAGAACCCGGCGATCAGCCACGCCCCGGTCCAGATCAGCCCGACGAGCGCGATCACGCGCGACCGGCGGCGCTTCTCGACCAGCTTGAGCACGACGAACTGCGCGAGGACGATCGCACCGGTGTTGGCGGCGAGGGCGAAACCGAGCGTGGAGGGGGAGATCCCGGCGGCCTCCGTGCCGAAGGCGGCCAGACCCGACTCGAACTGTCCGTAGCAGGCGAAGAACACCACGAAGCCCAGCACGCACAGCTGCACCATGGCCTTGTGCTGCAGCAGCCGCTTCCAGCCACTGCCCCCGGCCTGCGCCGGGTCCTTCGGCACGGCGTCCTTGATGGCCGGCACGTGCGGCAGCCGCACGGTGGCGACGACACCGGCCAGCACCAGGAACATCACGGCCTCGATGCCGAACAGCAGGGTGAAGCTCCCGGGCCGGCTCTCGTCGACGATCTGACCGCCGAGGAGACCGCCGATGCCCAGACCCAGGTTCTGCATGAAGAACTGGAGGGCGAAGGCACGGGTCCGGGTGGACGGCGTGGAGCACCACACGATCATCGTGGCCAGGGCCGGCTGCATCACGGCCTGACCGGCGCCGAGCGCCAGCGCGGACAGCAGGATCGGCACGACCCCCGTGGAGAGCCCGAGCGCGAGCGCACCCGCCGAGGCGGCGACGGCCGCACCCATGACCACGGGCACCGGACCACGTCGGTCGATGACCCGACCGGTGAAGGGCAGCGCGACGAGAGCACCGAGGGCGAAGGCCACGAACGCGCTCGTGGCGGCCATGGAGCCCAGATCTCGCACCTGCGCCACATAGATGTAGAGGAACGGAACCGTGAAACCGATGCCGAACGCGGTCAGCGCGTTCCCGGCCTGGATCCGCCGCATCGCAGCGCCCATCACCTTGGTCACTTCTCACCTGCCTTGATAACTGAAGACTGAAGACTTCATGCCTAAAGTTCGATCCTTAACAGTACACACCGAAGGAGTTAGACGCCAACGCGCTCGTGCCATACTTCGACGCATGGGTGACACCCCCGACGGCACGACGTCCGTCCCCGAGCCGAGCCTCGATGAGCAGATCGCCGTCTACCAGCGCGAATTCCAGGACCTCGACCCCCAGGTCGAGAAGGTCGTGTCGGCGCTGAGCCGCCTGAACCGCCGCATGAACGTTGCGTACGGACGCCAGACCGCGGCCCTGGGCATCAGCAACGCGGAGTGGGAGGTCCTCAAGGCCCTGGTCATCTCCGGCGCTCCCTACCGGATGGGCCCGAGCGAGCTCGCGAAGCAGCTGGGCCTCACGCCGGCGGCCATGACCCACCGGATCGACCGCATGACGGCCGAGGGCCTGGTCACCCGTGAACGGGACGAGTCCAACCGGGTCCGCGTGATCGTGGAGCTCACCGACGAGGGCCGCAGCAAGTGGCTGGACGCGATGCGGGCGGCCACGATCTTCGAGGAGGACCTTCTCCAGGACCTCTCGACGGCGGAGCGCGGGGTGCTGGGCGACATGCTCACGCGCCTGCTCGACCGGGTGGAAGACCTCCAGTCACCCAGCTGACCACCGGGGTTGACACAGACCCCGCGGGTCCGTAAGGTTCTTCGAGTTGCTCCGCAGCCGGAAGGTTTCGGCGTCAACGAATCGGCCGCCTCGTTGCGGCACCCAACTCAGCACGATCTCCCACTGGGAACGATTTCGGCGTGCCCGAATTCATTTCCGAAGGCCGATTATGAATCGCCGGGGAAATCCACTAGAGTTTGGGGAGTCGGAAGGGCCCAACAGCCCGAAAGACAAACCCCGCTGACTGGGGGTCAGGCCCGAAAGAGTCTGATAGAGTCGGAAACGCAAGACAGCAGAACGAAAGCCCGGAGGAAAGCCCGAGAGGGTGAGTACAAAGGAAGCGTCCGTTCCTTGAGAACTCAACAGCGTGCCAAAAATCAACGCC
>NZ_SSBM01000038.1:0-54606 GCF_004795115.1 Streptomyces sp. A0592 | reverse complement strand
TTGTACCCGACGATGTCGGTGCCCTGCTGGTACCCGATGCCCGGCCCGTAGCCCCAGATGTCGAACTCACTCACAACTGCTCCATTTCGGCGGATGTCACGACTGGCGTTCCGTCACTGAACGTATGGCCGGGCTCGACGGTCGGCGACCCGGAAGCATCCTTCGGGTAGGGGATGGTGCCTGTTCTGGTCGGGGGAAGCAGAACGCGCGAGCAGGCACTGACCGGCCGCGCTCGACAACCGTCCTCGTCCCTTCCGGCTGACGTCCGCGTACACGGCCCTGGACCTCGCCCGGGGTACGGCGGCCCGGTGCACCGGGGAACAGGCGGACCTGGTCACCCGCGCCGCCGACGGCAGCCCTGACATCTGCATCCGCTGCTACCGAGGCCCCAAAGGCGAATGCACCGTCTGCGGACGGATCCGCCATGGCGGCGCCGTCAGCCAGCGCGGCGGCCGCCTTCCACTGTCGTTCCTGCTGGCCCCGGCCCATCCGCGAATGCAGCAGCTGCCACATTCACGCCCACACCCACACCCTCTGGCCCCTTGGCCCGGTCTGCCGCGCATGCCACAGCCTGCGCCGCAAAACCCCACGGCCCTGCGGCTCCTGCGACCACCAAAGGGTGATGGTCGGCACGGGTCCCGACGGCTCCGGGCTGTGTGCCAGCTGCTGCGGAGACACCGGGCGGTGCCCCGCTTGCCGGGAGCCGGCCGATCTTCTGGGCGGCGGCCAGTGCGCCCGCTGCACCCTCGCCGACCGGGTCCACGATCTCTTCACCGGCGACCACGGTGCGATTCCCGCCCAACTGACGGCGCTGGCCGGCGTCCTCACCGGCGCCAAGAACCCCTACCCCGTATTGTCCTGGCTCCACCGCAGCCAGGCCGCCCGCCTTCTGGCCCACCTCGCAGGGAGTGACAGCCCCCTCTCCCCCGAAGTGCTCGACAATCTGCCTCAGAATGCCCCGACCCGCCACGTCCGAGGTCTGCTGATCACCGCGGGGGTCCTCGGCGCCACGAACACCTGGCTCACCTCGAACACTGGACCACCCACACCATGCCCGCGCTCCTCGCGCCTCACCACACCCCGGTGATCAGACCCTTTGCCGAATGGCAAGTCCTGCGTGACGCCCGCCGCCGCACCACCCGTAACCGCTACTCCGTCGGCGCCGCCAAAGCCGACGTCACCGAGATCCGGACCGCCATCGGCTTCCTGACCTGGCTCGACTCCCACCAGACAAGCCTCGCCGACGCCGATCAGCCCCTCTTCGAACGATGGATGACTGAACACCACACCCACGTACGGAAACTGACCCGCTTCATCCGATGGACCACGGCACGAGGCCTCAACACCACACTGGCGACCCCGAAACGTCCCCGCCAGTTTGCGGGCAGCTTCCTGGCCGAACACGACTACACCCACCACCTACGCCGCTGCCTGACCGACGGCACGCTGCCACGCGAAGTACGGATCATGGGCGTCCTCGTCCTCCTCTATGCCCTGCCTCTCAGCCGGATCTCGGAGCTCACGACCACCCAGTTCCGGCGTACGCCGGAAGGAGCGTTCCTTACGCTGGGCCGCCACCCCGTGCTCGCCCACCCCGCCTCGCCCTCCTGATCGAGGAACAGATGGAAGACCCTGGAACCGGATACTTCCGCCGCCAGCTCGACGACGGGACGCACTACCTGCTGCCCGGCCAGGCGCCGGGCCGCGCCCGCAACCCCCTCGGCGCCAGCGCCCTCCTGCGCTCACACGGCCTCCCCGTTCTCAGCGCACGCAATACCGCAATGATCGAAGCCGTCACCGACCTACCGCCGATCATCGTCGCCGACCTGTTCGGCCTGCACCCCAGCACTGCCAACCGCTGGGCCAGCTACGCCAACGAGGACCCACTACCTGGCGGCCCGTGACCGACAGCCTCCCGCGCCTTCGTGACCACGGCACTCAGCGAATGCGGTCCAGGGCGTTGCTGAGCGGACGTCAGGAGTTGCGTCGGGCTACCAGGCCGGATTCGTAGGCGAGGATCACGAGCTGGGCGCGGTCGCGGGCATGGAGCTTGGTCATGGCCCGGTTGACGTGGGTTTTCGCGGTCAGCGGGCTGATCACCATGCGGTCCGCGATCTCGTCGTTGGACAGGCCCTGTGCGACCAGTACGACCGCTTCACGTTCGCGGCTGGTCAGTTCTTCCAGTGCCGGCTCCGTGGTGCTGGGGAGTGGTTGGCTGACGTAGCGGTTGATGAGCTTGCGGGTGATCGAGGGGGCGAGGAGGGCGTCGCCGCGCGCGGCGACGCGTACAGCGTGCAGGAAGTCCTCCGGCTCGATGTCCTTGACGAGGAATCCGGCGGCCCCGGCGGACAGGGCGTTGAAGACGTATTCGTCCAGGCCGTAATTGGTGAGGATGACGACGTGCACCCCGGTCAACGCCGGATCTGCTGCGATGCGCCGGGTCGCTTCGATGCCGTCGAGGACCGGCATCTGGATGTCGATGAGTGCGATGTCGGGCACGAGCTCTCTGGCGAGCTCCAGGCCCTCCTGCCCGTTGGCGGCCTCGGCCACGACCTCGATGTCGTCTTCGAGGTCGAGGAACGCGCGGAATCCGCTACGGATGAGCGGCTGGTCGTCGACCAGCAGGACACGGATCACGAGGCACGCTCCACGGGGAGTTCGGCCTGGACAGTGAAGCCACCCTCGTCACGCGGTGCTGCCCGAAGGCGACCGCCGAGGACAGTGACGCGTTCGCGCATCCCGAGCAGTCCCATTCCTGGCACGGGGACGGCGTCTGGTGTGGCCTTGCCGTCGTCATCGACCTGGAGGGCGACAGCGTCCGGGCGGTAGTCAATGTGGACCGATGCCGTGGTGGCGTCCGCGTGACGGGCGATGTTGGTGAGGGACTCCTGGACGATCCGGTAGAGCGTACGACCCACCGCGGCCGGCACGTCGTGCTGCCGACCCTGGATCGTCAGGGTCGCCCGCACACCGGTCTTCCCGGCCCGCTCCACCAGTTCGGGGATGTGATCGAGACCGTGCGGCGGGGTGGTGTCGTCGTCGCGCAGGGCCTCCAGGGTGGCGCGGAGCTCCCGGGACGCCTCCCGGCCGGCCTCCCGGATGGCCAGCAGGGCCTCCGGGACCTCTGAGCCGCGCTTGCGGGCCACATGGACGGCGGCTTCGGACTGCACCTTGATGACCGAGATCTGGTGGGTGAGCGAATCGTGCAGCTCCCGCGCGATGTGCAGCCGCTCCTCGTCGGCCCGGCGCCGCGCGGTCTCCTCCCGGGTGCGTTCGGCTTCGTCTGCCCGCTGCTCGGCCTGCCGGAGCGCTTCACCGGCAGCTGCGGCGGCGATGAGCCAGGCGATCTGGAGGGCGCCGCGGGCCTGCGCGAACGCCTCGCCCGTGTCGTGCAAGCCCGAGGCCAGGGCCGCAAGGGGAAGCGCGGCCAGCACAGCCACGCTCACCGCCACCGTGACGATGCGGTGTCCCGCCCGCATAGCCGCGTACACCGCGAAGAGGAACGCGACGGCAGCCACGTCGAACCCTGCCGCCTGATAGCCCACCGCACACACCCCGGTGACGGCGAGGACGGCAACCGGAGCCCGGCGGCCCGCGGCCAGCGCCAGGCCGCCGACCACCAACAGCACGTAGCCGAGCAGGCCGACGCCCGTGGCGGAGTGCTGCCCCGACAGCCCGGTGACCAGCAGCGCCGCCGCCACCCCCACGGCGATCAGCCAGTCCCTGACACCGGCCCGTACGCGGAACCGTCGATTGCTCATGTGCGCACGGTAACCCGGGGCCGCCGTGGGCGAATCCCGCTCGCGAACGAGCACCCGACTACCACGCCCGCAGTAGCTCCGCAGGACCTGCCGCATCCGTGGTAGCGCGAAGTGCCTGCGCCTGCTGGACGACCTGCCAGGGCCCAGCCGACATGCTCGAACCACATCCAGTCCTGGGAAGAGAAGGAGCACCTCTGATGTCCGCTCGTCGACTGTTCGCCGCCTCCGCGACCGCCCTGCTCGCAGGCCTCGCTCTTGCCACACCAGCGGCAGCGCACACCTCGGTCCAGCCTGTGGCCGCCGGCGTCACCGACTTCAGCCTCGGCAGGCTCGGAGCCACCACCGGCGGGCTACTGGGGCTGGCCGCCGTGGTCATCGCCGTGCTGGCGCTGACCCGGCCCGCCGGTCGCCTCGGCATTGCCAACGGGTCGCTCGGAGCAACGGCGGCCATAGTGGCGGGGCTGATCGCCATGGCTCTCGGCGGGCTGGTCGCGGCCACCGCTGATGGTGGACTCGGCACCGGCAACGGGCTCGGCGGCGCATACGTGGCCCTGCTGCTCGGTCTGATCGGCACTGCCCTGGGCGGGCGGGCTCTGACCCGCTCCCGCCGCACCAGTTGACCGCCCGGATCCGTGTTCGCGGCGGTCACGCCCTGCGGGCCGTTACCACGCGACGCACCCCGTAGGCAGCGGCGCCGGCGGCCAGCACCGCGGCGCCGGAAAACACCGAAGAGGCCGGGAGGGCGAAGGCGAGGACGAGGCAGCCGGCCAGCCCGACGACCGGAATGATCCGCGCCGGTCGGCCCTCGTCCGGGGAGAGAGTCCAGGCGGAGGCATTGGCGATGGCGTAGTAAGCGAGCACCTCGAAGGAGGAGAAGCCGATCGTCATGTGCACGTCGGTGGTCGCGGCGAGCACGGCGACGACCGCGCCGACCACGAGTTCGGCGCGGTGCGGCACCTGGAACCTCGGGTGTACGGCGGCCAGGGCGTGCGGGAGGTGGTGGTCGCGGGCCATCGCCAGGGTCGTGCGCGAGACCCCGAGGATCAGGGCGAGGAGCGAGCCGAGTGCGGCCGCCGCGGCGCCCACCCGTACGACCGGCGCCAGCCAGTCCGCGCCTGCGGCCCGTGCGGCATCCGACAGCGGGGCGGTAGCGTCCGCCAGCCCCTGCGGGCTCAGCACGAGCAGGACGGCGACGGCGACGGCCGTGTAGACGACCAGCGCGATGCCGAGCGCGAGCGGGATGGCCCGCGGGATGGTGCGGGCGGGGTCGCGGACCTCCTCGCCGAGGGTGGCGATGCGGGCGTAGCCGGCGAAGGCGAAGAAGAGCAGCCCCGCCGCCTGGAGCACCCCGCCGAAGGTCGCGTCGTCACCGATGCCGAGCCGGGCAGTGTCCGCGTCGCCGGATGTGACAGCGGCGACCACGACTGCGGCCAGCACGGCCAGGACCACAGCGACGATGACACGGGTGAGCCAGGCGGACTTCTGCACCCCGGCGTAATTGACGGCGGTCAGCGCCACCACGGCCGCGACCGCGATGGCGTGAGCCTGGCCGGGCCACACGTAGGAGCCGACGGTCAGCGCCATGGCCGCGCAGGAGGCGGTCTTGCCGACCACGAACGCCCATCCGGCGAGGTAGCCCCAGAACTCGCCCAGTCTCTCCCGCCCGTAGACGTAGGTACCGCCGGAGGCGGGATACCGGCCGGCGAGGCGTGCCGAGGACGTTGCGTTGCAGTACGCCACCACTGCGGCCAGCGCCAAGCCGAGCAGCAGGCCCGACCCGGCGGCACCCGCCGCCGGAGCCAGGGCCGCGAAGATCCCCGCCCCGATCATCGAACCCAGGCCGATCACCACGGCGTCGAACACACCCAGGTGCCGCTTCAACTCGTCCGTGCCCGCAGGCCCCGACACCGCGCCCATCACTCGCTCCCCGACCACAATCCGGCAGATGTACCGGCGCACCGTATAGGAACAAGGTGACGAGACGGGGACCGCACCCGGCCGGGCAGAGACGGCAACGTGCTACCCCCGGCCTGGAGGAATAGCGCAGCCAACGAATACCGCCCCTCCACCAGTGCGGGGGCGGCGTCGAGCCGGCCGAGTACGAGACCTGGTTGACCGCCGCCCAGCTGCGCCCGCTTCCCGGTGTCGACCTGCGCGGCATCCCCGCCCGCCCGCGCACCCGCACTACTTCGACGCCGGCCCGGTGGTCGTGGCGGCTCGACGCCCGCGACCACGGCCGGCCCGCCACGGTGCACGCGGAGGGGTGCCCGAACGCCTAGGAGCGGACTCACCCGCTGGGCACGATGCAAGCGCTCGACGTCCTCGCGCGGCCCGGCACCACGGCCTGCACGGTGTGCGACGCAGCCGAGGCCCTCCTGCCGATCCTCGCCCACGGCCGGAACGATGTGCCCGACCCCGGCGACTGATCAGGTCAGACGGGCGGTGATGCCGTGAAGTCGTGGCGCCCGTTAGCCGCGGCCGTCGCCACGCCAGTCCAGAACAGCACCGCGTCTCCGAGCGCGGCCAGGCAGCCGCCGACAGGCGCTCTTACGTTCTCCCGGAACCGGCCGATGATGTTGCCTGCCGGGCTGTAGCTGCAGACGACTAACGCCTGGTGCGTCTCCTCGCCCTCCACGTGTCCCGAGGCTCGGCCACAGCCGAGCCGGTGATGTCCTTCCACACCACCTGCGTGAAGGAGCTGGTGTCGGGCGAATACACGGACGGTTCTACCGAATCCCAACCAGGCTCTGTGAGGTAGGGGGTCAGGGGAGGCGGAGGCTGTCGAGGAACCGCTCGTACGTCGCCTTCAGCGCCTTCTCATTCGCCTCGGGCCCGAGGGCCAGGGCCTGAACGAGGCGGGCGTCGTCGGCGGTGATGAGGATGAAACCGGCCAGCCGCTCACCATCTGCGACGGAGGCCAGATCCGCTTCGATGGCAGGACGGCCCTCGAACACCACCTTCCGCACATTGCTGGTGTCCATGGGCTCGGCGGTGGCCTGCATGTACGACTCGGCGAAGCCCTTGAGAAGGTCCTCGAGCGAGTATTGGTCGCCCGGCATGTCGTGCACGGTGAAGCCCACCGTGCCGTCCGGGGTGTCCACGCTGTACATGCGCGCGTCCACGTTCTTGCCCTCGATGGAAACGTTCTGCTTCCGCACGGAGGCTTTCCCGGGAAGCTCGGCGGTGATGCCACTGGGCGGATCGGTGGTCTCCACCCAGTCCACAGCGGGCGAAGCAACCAGAGCCGTGACGTGCAGGGGCCCGGTGGCGGCGAGCGCGGTAGCGGAAGCCGGGACACCTCCCGCGATCAGCCCTACGGACGCCAAAAGGATCACCAGGCGCTGTGTCCGAGAACGGCGGCTCATATAGATCACTTCCCCTGACGTGGACGCTGATCGGACCGGACTCCGGCTCCCGAGCCCCCTCCCAGCGTCTGTCCCGATCACCGTGGATGCACCTTGTGCGGTGGCGCCCCGCCTCCGTCGGTGTACGCCTTGTTCCCGTATAGCTAGGGCCAGGGGGCGTGTAGCGCGGGGTGACTCTTGGGCTGTGCAGGTCGGGCTGGATGGCCTCGGCGGTCTCGCCGTCCGCGGCGGCGGAGCACGGTGTGCCGCATGTCGCCGGTGATCACGGGCGGTCGGCCGCCGTGCGACAGATCGACCTGGACGAGGACGACGACGGAGGCGGGCAGGACTAAGGGTGGCCGACCAAGGCGGGGATGAGTTTGCGGGCCCCGTCTTAGAATGGACTACGGCGGTCAGGCGCCCGCAACCAACATGCCGAGGGCCGTGCGCTGGTGGGTGACCGAGCGGCCTGTGCGCCTCGTCGTCGCCATGCCTGCTGATCTGAGAGCCGCCGCGTGCGCCGAGGCCGTCGGGTTGCTGACGTGGAGGGCGCAGGCGAGGGATGTCGTGGTGTGAGGCTCCGCGAGGAGGCGCAGGGCGTCCAGCCGGGTCCGGCCCATGACGGCGGCCAGGGCCTCGGCGGGGTCGACCGGGCATTCTGAGCGGGAGCCCGGGACCGGCTGGGTACGTCAGGACTGCGGGACCGCCTGGGGTGTCCTGAACAAGCGGGCCCGCGGGGTGGTGGAAGGTGGGCAGCAGCACAAGGCCGCGCCCATCGAGGCAGACGTCGCGGTCCGGCGCTGCACCGGACCAGTGCCACACACCGTCGTGAAGCCGGTTTCCCGGGGCCAGGCCGGTCAGCGCGGCGGCCACGCCGTGCTCGGCGACCGCCAGGGCGTAGCGGGTGAACTCCTCACGGTGCAGATCCTGTACGACGGACCAGACCGGGGCAAGGACCGTCTCATACGCGGCCTGCTGAGCGCGGCGCAGGGCGTGCCAGGCTGTCTCGTCGCCCGCGTGCAGGCCGCGGATCCAGCGAGGGGCGGGCGCCGCCCCGTAGACCCGTTCCAGCTCGGAGCGGACGAGGCCGGGGCTGGTGGCGCGGATCTGTTCGAAGCCGTCGGCCATGGTGTCGCCGAGGACATCGAGGAAGGAGGGCGGGCGGCCCGCCGGAGCCAGGCCGGCGAGGGGGTCAGTCGTGGCCGGGAGGGAGCGCAGGATGCGGCCGCGCCACGGTGCGAACAGTGGCCCACCACGCCGGGTCACGGCGGTCGTCAGGGCGGCGTGCAGCTCCTGGAGCGGCGCCGGGCGGGGAGCGAACCGGGTATGGGCGAAGTCCTTCGCAGTGAAGTGGACTCGCAGCATTCTCACAGCTCCTCATCCCGGACCAGCCTTTCGGTCAGGCCCTGAAACCTTCGCGGCATGACGGCCTGCGCTCAAGGATGTTCGTATGACTTCCCGACGCACTCTTCTCAAGGGCACCCTATTCGGGAGTGCCGCCGCCCTGCTGCCCACGCCTGCGTCCGCCTCCGGCGGCGGCTCGGTCCTCCGGCTGCCCGAGCCCGCCGGCCCGTATCCGGTAGGCATGCAGACGGTCCATCTGACGGATCCGGCCCGTATCGACCCGTGGGTGGGTGGCGTGCGAGAAGTGATGCTGACCGTCCTGTACCCGGCCCGATCGGTACGCGGACTTTTTGGGGCGCCGCAGCTCACCCCGGTCGAGGCGTCTGTGTTCGGCGAGTACGCGCCGGGGCGCCACCCGGGGCTGCCGAAGCCGGGAGTGGTGGACTGGAGCGCGGTCCTTACCCACGGGTATGTGGGCGCGCCGTCGCTGCCGGGGCGGTGGCCGGTGCTGGTGTACTCCCCGGGCGGGGGTGATTCCCGCACGCTCGGCACGACGCTCGCCGAGGACCTGGCGAGTCATGGCCGGGTGGTCGTCCTTGTCGACCACCCCGGTGACGCCTCTCAGGTGGAGCTGCCGACCGGGTTGCGCACGACAGTGCTGGCCGGAGAGCCGGACCCCGCCACCTTCCGCACGATGGTGGAAACTCGGATCGCGGACCTCCGCCTAATCCTGGACCAGCTCGGCGACCTTCCGCTCGCACCGGTCATGGATCTCTGCCGTATCGGGCTGTACGGGCACTCCGCAGGCGGCACGGCCGTGGTGTACGCGGCCCTCCGCGACCGCAGGGTCGGCGCGGTGGCGAACCTGGAGGGCTATCTCGACCTGTACCCGAAGCCGGTCGTCCTGGACCGGCCCCTGTTGCTGTTCCGCACCGACGGATTCGAGGGTGCCGCCCGTATCGAGTCCTCCTGGGCGGGCCTTCCCGGCCGCCGAGTGCTGCTCGCCGACGCGAACCACTGGACGTTCACCGACTACGGCTCCCTCGTCCCGCAGCTCCAGACCGCTGGCCTCGTGACGGCGGCGGCGCGAGCCGCGCTCATCGGCACCAGCGATCCAGCGAAGACACTCGCCGAGGCACGGGCCCGGGTGGGGGCCTTCTTCGCCCGTCGCCTGTTGTAGCGGAACTACGAGGAGGCGGCGGCCGGTGCCCTGCTGTGGCCGCGTGGTGTCGGCCGATGAACCCGTGCCCCACCAGAGGCGGGATCTGCGCGCGAACCTGGCGGCCTGTCGCAGGAACACCTTGGTTGGCTCCGGCCGCTTCGGGCCGCTATCGATCGCAAGGGCCTCACGAACGACGCGACCGCCAGCAAGGTGTACGTGTCCAAAGGGTCGCTGTCGAAGACGTTGAACGGCAGGACCGTTCCGGATCAGGAGCGGATCTACGCCATCCTCGATGCGATCGAAGCTCCACCTCGCTTACGACGGACCGTCATCAAGAACTACCTGGCGGCCGCCGTCGCCACCACGGCAACGATCATCGCCGCCGTAATGGGCGTCAGGGCGATACCCGCAGAGGCACCGGAAATCTGTCACCTGTCGCCGCTCTGCGGCCAGAGCAACACGCCAGCCCCGCCCTGGGTGCTCCCCATGTCCACCACGCAAGCCGTCACGACGTGTGAGACCCAAGCCCTCGTTGGCCACTCGCCCGGAGGCCGCCAGTCACCAGCCCCCTCAGCCAGGGCACCCGGTTGATCGTGGAGTGCGTGAACGGAGCGCCAAACGACAGGAACGGCTACGTCCACGTCGTCCAAGCACTGCCCGAAGAGATCCACCTCAGGGAAGTCTGGGTTCTCAAGGACGGCATCTGGGCAATGAGTTGCCCCGTGGAGTGATGGCGACGGGCTACTCGGTCAGGCCACGCCGTGATCGTGTGCTCAGGGCCACCAGCGAGGTGGCCGCCAACCCGTGGACCTCGATCGCGGGCTCAACATCGGATACCGGCCGTAGAAGCGGGCTCCGGCAGGCAGACTGGCTGCCGTGACGACATTGCACAAGGGCGCCAACCTGCCTGTCGAAGCCACCTCCGTGCGGGCCGTGCTCGGCTGGGCGGCCGGGCCCGGTGTGCCGGACGTAGACGCGTCCGCACTGCTGCTGACGGCGGCCGGACGGGTCCGCTCCGACGACGACTTCGTCTTCTACAACCAGCCGCGTCACGCGTCCGGAGCCGTGCGGCACCTCGGCAAGCAGCCCGGCACCGACACCATCGGAGTCGACCTGGGATCGCTGGAGCCCGGCATCGAGCGCGTCGTGCTGTGCGCGTCCGCCGACGCCGGCACCTTCGGCCAGGTCCCCGGGCTGCACCTGCGGCTGCTGGACGCGGTGTCCGGGGCCGATCTGGCCCGCTTCGACATGGAGGCCGGGCCGGAGACGGCCTTCCTGAGCGGCGAGCTCTACCTCCGGGCGGGCGCTTGGAGGTTCCGGGCCGTCGGCCAGGGGTACGCGAGCGGTCTGGCCGGTCTGGCGCGGGACTTCGGCATCACGGTGGACGACGGGCCGCCGCCCGACGCCCCGGTGGTTCCTTCCCCGGCGGTCCCCGCGCCGGTCGTCTGGCCCGACCCGGCCCTGCCCGCGCCGGAACCGCCGCCGGCCCCGACGGTACGGATGGCCAAGGGCGAGGAACAGCTGCCGCCCGACGTGCGCGAACTCCTCTCCCTGCGTAAGCAGCAGGTTGCGGTCAGCCTGCGCAAGCAGGGTGTCACCACCCTGAGCGCCCGCGTCGTCCTCGTTCTCGACGCCTCCGGTTCGATGGCGGGCCACTACACCCGCGGCACCGTCGCTGGCGTCGCCGAGCGGATGGCCGCCGTCGCTGCACAGCTCGACGACGACGGGCAGATGCAGGCCTGGACCTTCGCCACGAACCCGGCCCGCCTGCCCGACCTGGAGATCGGCGAGCTGCCTGCATGGCTGCGCCTGCACGTACGCGTCGGCCAGATCGGGCTGTTCGGGCGCCGGAAACCGCCCAAGGGGCTGGTCGCCGGTCAGATCGACATGCGCGCAGTCGGCATCGGCAACGAGGAGCAGAAGGTCATCGCGCAGGTGCGCGCCTTCGTACGGAACCACCCGGTGCCCGCCCCGACGCTGGTGCTCTTCTTCTCCGACGGCGGCGTGTACCGCAACGCCGAGATCGAGCGGGAGCTGCGGGAGGCCGTCGAGGAGCCGCTCTTCTGGCAGTTCATCGGCCTGGGCCGGGCCCAGTACGGGGTGCTGGAGTACTTCGACACCCTGCCCGGACGGCAGGTCGACAACGTCGGCTTCTTCGCGGTCGACGACATCGCGCGGCTCTCCGACCCCGAGCTGTACGACCGGCTGCTGTCGGAGTTCCCGTCCTGGGTACGGGCCGCCCGCGCGGCCGGCATCCTGCGCTGACGGAACGCGGCCGGCACGCGTCCTTCAGGAGAATCCTCATGTCCAGAACCGAGCCCGCCACCGGTCACCGCCCGACTCCCGCGGTGGATCCGCGCCGCCCAGACCTCACCTGCGCCCTGACGGGCCTGGCCGGTTCGGTCAGCGTCTGGGCCCCGTCGACGGCAGCGACGTACCGGTCGAAACGTGGTCTCCCCGTTCGGGGCGAGCGGCATCCTGTGGCTCGGCCTGCTCACCTACCGACGCCGCGCCCTCCAGTAGCCCCAAACTGGAAAGGGCCCGCCCACCACCGTCTGGGGCTCCCTGTCCGGCCCGAGCCGGACGGGGAGCGGGTCTTCAACTCCGCGGTCGGACGGGCTCGTGTCGCCCGTCCGGTCACCGCGCCGAAGGCGACTGAGCGACACGGCGGCGGACCTCGCGCAGGCCGGGGCGCAGCGCGCGCACGACCGTGCGCAGCCTGTCCAGGGTATTCGCGGGCTGCGGACCCAGGCCGTCGAGCCGCACGGGACGCAGTACGGCCAGGGCCGTCCCACCGCCGGCCGCCGCATGACCCCCTGGACGACGTGGTGCTCAGACTTCTCGCCAGGGGCTGGAACCCGACGGGAGGAAAGCTGAGTCTGGCCTCGCCGGCCAGAGGGAACTTGACCTGGCTCCGTGCGTGGCTGAGGGTTGGGCCGGTCGGCCCGGAGTGGGTCTCGCCCCACCACCGCGAGGGAAGAGGTCTTTCGTGCCTGCACGCAGCCGGTCCGTGTTGGTCCGCCCAGACCCACGTCGCCTCCTGGTGGCTGCTGTCCCCGCAGTTCTCATGGCGCTCACGCAAGGTCTCACCAGCGAGGGCCAGGTGCTGCCGAGACCGGTCTGGCTGGCCGTCGGGGCCGCGTTCGTTGTCTTCGTCTTCGCCCTGCACTGGCTTCTCGCCGTCTCGATAGCGGACGGATACGTCGCTGTGCGCCGGGGCCTCACGCCACGGCGGCTACCGCTGGCCGACCTCGACAGCGTCGAGGTGCAGGAGGCGGGGCGCCTCGGGTATGGGATCCACTGCCGTCAGGCCGGCCAACCGGAGCTCAAGGTCCCGCTGAACATGATGCGGCCGAGTGACCAACGAACTTCGCCCCCGTCCACGGATGCCCAGCGCCGGCGGCGGTGAAGTGCTCGGCGACCAGGCGGGCGGCGTCGAGGCGCAGAGGGACGGTCCGGCCGACGGGGCGCAGTCGGCCGTCGTGGACGTGGCGGCCGAGGACGAGGAGCTGTGGGCGGGTCAGGGTGCCGGTGATCGCGCCGACGATCGCCTCAGTGGTGTCCCGCCTCCGGATCTTCGTCCATCCCCGGTAGCCGGGCAGGTAGCGGCCGTTCAGGCTTGATCAGGATCCCCTCCACCCCGGAGACGTCCGCCCAGGTCTCCAGCCATTCGCGCGCCTTGGCCAGGTCCGTCGTCTGCGGGACGAGTGTCCAGGGGGCCGTCAGGGCGTGGTCGGTGAACAGGTTCTCCAGCAGGACGCGCCGCTCGGCGTACGGGCGGGGCGAGGAGCTCCTGGCCGTCCTGCTGCAAGAGGTCGAAGGCGACGAAGTAGGCCGGCCACCTCGCGGCGAGGGTCCGGGCCGTGCTCGTACCCAGCGCGGTGGTCCTGCTGCAGAAGCAACGATTTACCGTCCCCCTGGTCTCGTTCAGGATTGCGGGTGCCGAGTACCGGGGCGTGCTGATCTGCCGTGCGATCACTGGCTGGTGCCGGCTTCGGGGAAGTCGACGACTGCCAGCACGAGCGGTAGCTCATCGGTGCGGGACTGTGCCTCGGGCAGCCTTCCCTGCAGGAAGGTGCCACTCAGGTAGTCGTCGGTGGTCACCCAGGTGGTGAAGGGGATCTGGCCCAGGTAGGTGAAGCGGTCGATGACGTAGGGGACGGCGTCGGCCTCCAGCAGCGACGGGTCGTCCATCAGCTGGAAGTGCAGGTGAGGGGCATTGGAGTTGCCGGTGTTGCCCAGATCCGCGATCTTCTGACCCTTCTTGACCGTGTCCCCAGGCTTGACCAGCAGACTTCCCTTGACCAGATGTGCGTACATGGCCCAGACACCACCGCCGAGGTCCTGGATGATGTTGTTGCCGTCCACGTTCTGGACGGTGATCTTCGGACCGAGAACCGGGTCGTTGGCGGGCAGGATGCCGGGGGTACCCGCCTCGACCGTGTCGAGCGTCGAACTCACGGTGCCGTCGGCGACCGCGTACACCGCCTCGCCGTAGCTTGCGTAGCTCTCGTTCTTCGTCTTGTCGCCGCTGTAGAACTTGCCGTCGTCGGTGAGTTTCATCCAGTCGATGGCGAAGCGCTGGGAGTTGGCCAGTTTGCCGTTCAGAGAGTTGAGCGCGATGCGGTGCGACCCGCCGGTGCCGCAGCAGCTGTTCAGGGCGACCCAGTCGTCCCCCTTGAGCGGGGGTGTGATGATCCGCGGCTTGCCGGAGGAGATGTTGTACGGCGCGGCGAGGTAGTTGACCGGGCTCGGCTTGGTGGCCGGGGGAACGGCCTGCCCGGTGAGGAACAGCCGGTGCATGACCTCGGCGGGCGCCTGGTCCAGCGAGTCGAAGGTCAGGTCCACCATCAGGGCTCGGGACTGGCCGGGAGGCATGACGGTGTCGGTCGCGTTCGACGAGGGCAATGTCCGCAGCAGATTGCAGGCTCCGTACTCGCATTCGGGATTCACCAGTTGGCGGCTGGAGAGGGTGGCGAGAACAGTGTCAGGTCGTTTGGCGTCGACCACCTGCACCTTGGTGAGCGTGGCCGGCAGCCGTGAGGCGTTGGTCAGCTGCAAGTCGTAGGAGACGTGGTACTTCTGGTCGCTGCCCAGCCAGGGGAACGTCGGATCGCTGATCGGTGTAACGACCACGGGGCTGAAGCTGTCCGGCACGGTCACAGCGGCCCGAACGCCGGCCGGAGGGACCCGCCCGCTATAGCCCGAGGACGCTCCTACTGCGGACGCGCCTCCCGCGACAAGCAGCCCCGCGACCAGCGTCGCGGACAGCGCCATCGGGCTCGTCCGCCGCCAGCCCGGAAGCCACCGCTTCCGTCGTCCTGACTGGCGCGCTGCTCGCGAGGCCAAATGCCGGGTAATCCCGTTCGAGTCCGGACGGGAGCGCTGGATCTTCATCACTTCACCTCACATGGCCAGGTGTCCTGATACACGCCGCGAAGCGGCAGATTGCTGTACGGCGGGCTGGACGAAGGCTTGGTGTCAGCAGGGCGCCGACGTCATCGAACAGTTGAGCGTGCGCAAACTCCCCCGAACCGGATCCCCGGACCGGCCGTGAGTCCCGGCCCTGCTGGGACAGCACGCTCCTGGCCCGGACCGTGCGTGCTCCTGCCTCCCGGCTCGCCCCGGCAGCCTGGCTCAGGGTCCGGCGCAGCAGCGCTGTCGGCTCCGTGCCCGGCGCGGGATGCGGACTGGCGGGCTGGTGGGTGCTGTCGACGAGGTCGAGGAGGCGCAGTGGCTGTGGCTGCCATCCGTAGGTGAAGAACGCGATGCGCCAACGGTGGAGGCGGCCGGCGAGGGTCACGAGGCCGTGGAGGCCGGTGACGTCGCAGAACGTGAGCCCGTGCATGTCGCAGACCACCACGTCAACGTCGAGAAGGCTCTCAAGAGCTGCCGTGATGTCGCCGAGAGTCGTTCGCGTGTCCAGATCGAGTTCGCCCGCCAAAGCCACGTGCATCGTGGGCCCGAATCGCTGCACCATGATCTGGAAAACGTCGTCCATGGGTCTCACCTCACCCAGACGGCTTGCGGTCTGCGCGCCTGCCCCCGGGGGCAGGCGCCCTCCACACCGATGGTCGCTCTGGCCGTGGAGTGCTCGCAAGACCGCTCGGCCGCAGCCAGCACGGCGGGGGCACGCCGGAGAGAGGGGTTGGCCGGGCGGGCCAGGGCAGATGGGCCGTATCCGGCTCGGGGAAGGCTGCGGTCCGCTGGGATTTCGAGGCTGCTCGGGTGCGGGCAGCGCCGGTCAGGGGGCGGGAGTGGTCTCGGGGCCGGGGCTGCTGGCTTCGTGCAGGACTTCCTCCGGTGTGAGTGCCCGGCGGACGAGGCGGTCGGCAACGCTGGTGGGGCGATGGTGGTGGTGGTGGGCGGCGTAGGCGTGCAGGTAGCGGGCGGCCTCGTGGGGGGTGATGCCAGCGGTGGCGGCGAGCATGCCGCGGGCGGTGTCCACCACCGCTTTGCCCGACAGCACGGCCTGAGTGCGGCTGATCACATCAGTCGGGCGCAGCGGCTCTCGGTCCAGGTCAGGACCGCGGCGGTGGCCGCATCGGTGAGGACCGTACGGCACGGGCCGTCACCGAGGGTGTACTGGGCTTCGGCGAGACGACCGGCCACGGTGCCGCTCGACCACCACAGCATCCGCACATCCGGATCGTCCCCTCCGAGCGACATCGAGGCCCCGGTGATATCCATGAGGTCCACACACGCCCGGCACAACGCCGCGGGAGCATCCACGGACGTCGTCTCCCGGGCGGCACCGGAAAAAGGATCCCGCACTCCCGCGCCATCACGCGGAGCCCAGGAGCCGGCACCCTCGGCTGCAGGGGGCCAGGACTCGGGATCATCGGGAGTAAGAGGGTCCACGGACATCACCTCCACCTCTGGCGCAACCTCGGCGAGGCCGCGGAGCGGTGCATCTCCCGCCACCGCTCGTGCCTGCGTGCGCCCCCTACCGAGGCGGCCCCGGAGAAGGCAGAAGTCCAGGCCCCGGCAGGCGGCGGGGCGCCATGGCTTCACTGGGCATCGGTTCGCCGACCGCACCCGCGCCAAGCACGCCACCGTCCACGCGATGCCGGCCGCTGGCCATGGCCGACGCTCGATCCAGCGTCAGCTCGGCATGACCTATCGCACCGCCCAGCGGCTGGCCGACGCCGTGATGCCGGAAGACCTGTTCCAGGGGCAGTGGCAGAACCGGAAGACCAAGCTCGATGACTTCAAGCCGTACCTGAACGAACGGTGGGCCGAAGGCTGTACGAACGCCTGGACCCTCTGGGAAGAGATCAAGACCCACGCCTACCGCGGCGGCTACGGAGCCGTCCGCGCCTACCTGCGACCGTTCCGCACCATTCCGACCGCCCCGGCTGCCCGTCCACCGTCGCCGCGGACCGTCGCCGGGTGGATCCTGACCCACCCCGACACCCTGCTGGAGAACGATCGACTCAGGCTGAAGTCAGTGCTCACACATTGCCCTGAGCTGGACGCGCTCACCGGTCACGTCCGCGCGTTCGGAAGGATGATCACCGAACTCCAAGGCGACCGGCTCGCGCAGTGGATCGAAGCGGTCCGCGCCGACGATTTGCCGAGTCTCCACACGTTCGTCAACGGCCTGGAACGAGACCTTGCCGCTGTTACCGCCGGCCTGACCCTGCCCTGGAGCTCGGGCGTCGTCGAGGGCCACGTCAACCGGATCAAGATGCCGAAACGACAGATGTACGGCCGGGTCGGTTTTGGCCTGCTACGGAAGCGAGTCCTGCTGGCCTGACCGCAGTTCTGAGCGGCGCAGGATCCAGTGCCAGCTTCCTCCTGCATGAGGCGACGCGCCGCCCGACCCATGCGGTCACGGCGTCGCGATCTGCCGCGATCGCGTGAAGCTCACGTGCCTTCTCCTGGGCTTCGACCATCCACGGGGCCAGCGGGTCGTCTCGAAGGACTCGCTCGAAGTGATTGCGGGCCGTATCCGGATCACCGACCAGGGCGGTCGCGATCCCGGCGTCGAAATCGTCCCAGAGGAATCCCCGGCGCACCGGCCTGGACGCCAGGTATCGGGCGACATCCGGCAGAGCTGGGAACTTCTCCCTCAGCGCGGTCACGCTCGCAGCAGCCTGACGGCTGAGTTCGAGTGCCAGCGGCGTGAACCGGTCCTCTGTGCGGAACAGCTCGGAACCGACCTGGACAGCGTCCACGTGGAAGGCCAGGTGGTCCACGTCGTGCCACAGCCACATCGCACCGACGTGCAGACCGCTGCCGGCAGTACGTGGCGGGGTGAACTCCACGACTCCCAGCCACCACCCGTGATCATCGATCCACAGCCGCGACCGCCCACGCTGGGCCAGGCCGAGCGGCTTCAGGGACTCCCGCGCCGCCGAGGTGATGATCCGGGGAACCGGACTGCGATCTGCCATGACCGTATTATCGACCGTCCTACCGACACCCCGTCGGTACTGAGCGTCACCAGTCCACAGAAGTTGACTCTGTCGCTATTTCGGTGGTTTGCAGTTTCTTGATCAAGTTGACAGCAGGATGCGGCGTCGGAGTAGTTCGAAGTTGGCGCGGCCGTACATCTGTCTCTTCAGCAGCTTGATCCTGGTGACGTTTCCTTCGACTGCTCCGGATGTGTAGGTCGTGGTGAGGGCGGCCTGGACGACCGCGCGGTCGCGTCGCATGCCGTTGGCCAGGGTTCGGAGTTCGCCGAGCAGGGCGGCGTGGGCGAGGACCGGCGGGGTCAGAAGGCTGGCGGCGGCTTCGCGGGCGGCCGGGTCGCGGTGGTGCCTGCGGTGCGTGGCCAGGGCGTGGGCGAGCCAGGCGTCGACGTCGGCCTGGACGTACCCGTCCTCGCGCCGGGTGAGCTCGTCGCCTTCGGCTGGCTCGGCCTGGTCCAGGGTGCCGAGGTCGCGCAGCACCTGGAGGTGGTTGGCGCGGGCCGCGATCCGGACGGCTTCGCGCAGCTCGGCCTCCCGGGCGGCGGCGGCCGCGGCGTCGGCGGCGAGCTCGGCCTGGACGACGTCGTCGGCGTCCGGGTCGTACACGGCGCCCGGACCGGCAGCGTCGAGCAGCTGGGCGATGCGCTCCCACTCCGCAAGCTCCGCCGGGCCACGGAGGTCGTCGGCCAGGTCCTCGTACCAGGACGCCTGCCGCGCGTCGAACCGAGCCTCCTCGAGAGCCGTCGCGACAGCGCCAGCATCCATCCCCATCGCCTCGCGCCGTACAACACGGCGGCCGATCCGGGCCGGGTCAACCGGCTCGCGGGGCGCAACGCGCCGTACGGGCGCAGTTGTAGGCTCGCCGGGTCCTGGCCCGACGAGTCCGTCCATGGCAGGCAGATCGCGTTGGAGGAACTCCTCTGCGCCTACTGCCCTCATGGCTCACACGTTCGCGCCCGAATCCGACACTGAAGGGGGATCTGCCGATGGCACCGTCCACCATGACCCGAACCCGCGCCCTGCGCATGGCCGGCACCGCTCTCACATGCGCCGTGGCCGCTGGATCGCTGGCCGGCTGCAGCTCCGGCAACGCGACGAGCACAGCATCGTCCACGCCTTCCGTGTCAGCGTCCAAGCCGCCTCCCAGCGATCCCGGCCAGGCCGCGAAGGACAAGGTCTTGGCCGCCTACACCAACACGCGCGAGATACAGATCAAGATGGCCGCAGACGGAAAGGTGCACACCGAGGACCTGGCGAAGTTCGCCAAGGGGGACGCAGCAGCCGACCTGAAGGGATCCGCCCTGCTCAATACGTCGGAAAACATCAAGTACACCGGCCGGCCGGAGATGAGCCCGACGGTTACATCCGTCGACACCAAGAACAAGACCGCCACGCTCTCCGACTGCTTCAACACAACCAACTGGAAGCCCGTCGACAAGGACTCCGGAAAGCCCGTTCAGCTGGCTGATCAGCGTCTGAAATACCCGGTCAGGTCCCAGGCCACGTTGGAGGGCGACACATGGCTCATCACTGAGATCACCGCAGACCAGACGAAGGGCTGCTGACCCGAGCTGTCCGCGCGCTGAGCACCACCGCTGGCGGCGCCATGTTCCAAGCCGGTCCGGCCTACGCCGATCCCCCGTGTTCTGACGTGGACGTTTGCATCGGCGTCGGAACCCAGGCGTTCGGACTGGCGCAGTCGGCCGATGCCCTGGCGGCGAACGTGTGCAGCTCCGCCCGTGCGGTCGCGGCGTCGCGGGGAAGGCCGGTGAGCTCGGCGGCGTCGGCCACTGCGCCGACCAGCCGCGCCGCCGCGGGCCGGGCCGGATGCGATGTCGACCGGGCGCAGTTGCACGCGGTCGGCAAGGGCCAGCTCTCTCGTGTCGCCAGACTCCGGGCGCAGCCGGCCTGAGTTCTGCGGCCGGCCTTGATGTACGACCTCTTCCCCTCGGCTATCGCGTGGGTAAGAGGTGTCGTTTTCCGATGGGGGCTTGCCCACAGCATCTGACCTGCCCGAATGCAAGATCACCGGACTCGGAGGGTCCCACCCCCGGTCGCACCTTCGGTCCCCCGCCTCATGCAACCATGCAGACAACCCTCCAGCCGCCCTCCGGTGCAACCCTCCAGCGGGTCGGAGTGCGCGGCCTCCCCGGTCGGTGTGCCGAGACACGTTAGATGTCACCTGGACACGTGTGTTGTCACCGCGTGATTGCGTAGGCCACGGCGAGGAAGAGTGCATTCGCCTGCTGAACCGCTGTCCGCTCAGTCGTCAAAGTGGAGTTCAGGTCGGGTCCAGAGGGTGAGGTCGCTGCAGGTGGCGACCACCAGAGTCAGGCCGGAGGGAGAGAACCCGGCTGCGCGGAGTTCTGAGTACTCGGAGTGGAAGATGTGCCACCACGTCCCTCCCGCCGGGCCTTTGTGGGACCCGCCGTCGGCGGAGAGGATGACGCGGTCGTGGGGCCACTCGGGGCTGACTACGTCCAGGGTCCAGCTGTCTGGAGTGGTGCTGTGCAGGCCACCGCCGAAGAGCCCGGCGATACGTACCGGCGTGCCCTCGATCGGGCCGAGCCCGGGGCAGGTGAGATCCGGCGACGCGTCCGGAGTGCTGGTGTCGGGGTCTGGGTCCCGATCGCGGGCGACCTTCTCGCCGGTGACCGCATCAAAGCGTCCATGGCCGTCGCTGGACACCGCCCGGACGCTGGGCAAGCCCTCCGTGGCGGGGGCTTGCCCAGCAAAACCCGTGACCGGTCGGCGGACCGGTCGTGACCGATCCGCTACCGCGATCGGTCAAACAGCACGTCAGCGCCATGACCGATCCATGCAACTCCCGCCCAAGGCGGTGACCGGTCATCGGTCACCCGGCATCGGTCAGCCGGGCCCTGGCCGTGACCGATTCCGCCCCGCCGACGAGTCCCGGCCGGGTGGGCAAGCCGTGTTCCGCGGGGCTTGCCCAGGCTCCCCTTAGGCTTGCCCAGCAAGCTGCACGGTTCTCCAGACACTCGGAGATGCCTCATCTGGGCGGGCCTTTAGAGTGGCGGCAGTCAAAAGAAGAGATCCTCCGATGGACTCCCGCATATCCCGCATACGCTCCAAGCTGGCTAAGGTCCCATACCAGGCGCAGTGCAGCTACTCGGCCGGCGCCTGGCGTCACCAGTTCCGCGTTGGCCCACGCCTCAGTTCCGCGCAGGCGGACGCTTTCGAGTCCGAGCACCACATCGAACTGCCTTTCGCCTACCGGAAGTTCCTTGTCGAACTCGGGGGCAGCGGTGCCGCCCCCTTCTACGGTTTGCTTCCGCTGGAGGAGTGCAGGCTGTTCACCATGGATCGACAGCCGCCGGACGGCACCCCGCGGGGGTTCCATCACGTGAGCCACGCGGACGCGCTGCAAGGGGATCTGTTCCTCGAAATCATCGGGATGGGCTGCTCCGACCTGTGCCTCATCGGTGTGACCGGGCCCCTCACCGGCCGCATGGTCACCGGCAATGCGGATGGCTTCTGGCCTCCGAACGTCTCCTCGGCCCAGGACTTCCTGAGCTGGTACGAACGGTGGCTCAACCACATGCGGGACGGCAAGGACAACAAAGCGTTGGGGCTCACCTCCCCGGCGACCGTCGCAAGCGCCCCCTGGGGCCCCGGGCCAGAGCTCGGAATACTGTGTGGTCGCAGGCCGCAGAGGGGTAAGGCGGCGGAACTCGGAACCGAGATCACCCCAGCGCCCCTGTCTCATGAGACAGGGCGAAATCTGGAGAACGACGGGCACCGGGCGCTCCTGTTCATCGCCGCCGGCCCGGGCGGCACGGTGGTGGTGCGGACCCGTCGCGGGGCGCTGGTTCAGGACCGGTGGCCGGATCTGGTGGCGGCCGCCGAGACGGGTCTGCCGCACGATCGGGTGACATCTGAACTGGCTTGTCCTGTCGGGCAGGTGGGAAGGATGTCGCTGTGCCCAAGCCCTATCCGGAAGAGTTCCGTCAAGACGTCGTGCGGGTCGCGCGGAACCGTGGTCCGGGTGTGACGGTCGAGCGGGTCGCCACCGACTTCGGGGTCCATCCGATGACGTTGTGGAAATGGATGCGCCGGGCGGACATCGACGACGGGGCCAAGGGCGGGAGCACCCGTCAGGAGAACGCGGAGCTGCGGGAGGCACGTCGTCGGATCAAGCTGCTGGAGCAGGAGAACGAGGTCCTGCGGCGGGCCGCGGCGTATCTGTCGCAGGCGCATCTGCCGGGAAAGGATCTACCCGCTCGTGAAGGAGCTGGCCGCGGACGGAACGCCTGTCGCGGTGACGTGCCGGGTGCTGAAGCTCGCCAGGCAGCCGTACTACCGCTGGCTCGACAAGCCGGTGGCCGACGCCGTCCTCGCTGAGGCGTATCGTGCGGACGCGCTGTTCGACGCCCACCGCGAGGACCCGGAGTCCGGCTACCGGTTCCTGGCCGACGAGGCACGCGATGCCGGGGCGTCGATGGCGGACCGCCTGTCACCCGAACCTGCACCAGACCCTTCATGGGAACGTGGGGAACCGGTCCGTTCGACAGCGACCTCGCCGCAGACTTCATCGATGCACTTGAGGGACTCACCCACCAGCAGGTCATCGACGTGCTGGAGCGGGCCTTCCAGCGAGTCACCGACTCGGGACCTCGGTGAGGGCCGCCGCCGCATCGACGTCAGTCTGTTCACCACCGACGACCCTCGCCTACCTCACCGCATCCCTGAACGCCCAAGGGCGCACCGAACCCGCCGACCAGCTCGCCGCCCTCGCGCACGACCTCGGACACCTTCCCCTGGCGCTGGCCCAGGCCGCCGCGTACATCGTCGATCGGGTGAGAGCGCGGCCGCCTACCGTTCCCTGTTGGCCGACCGGACCACCACCCTCACCGACCTCACCCCGGAAGCCCTGCCCGACGAGCAGGCAATCGCCCTCGCCGCCGCCTGGTCCCTCTCCATCGACCGCGCCGACACCCTGCGCCCTGTCGGCCTGGCCCGCCCCATGCTCCACCTCGCCGCGCTCCTGGACGCCAACGGCGTCCCCCAGGACGTCCTCTCCAGCCCGTCGGCCCGCACCCACCTCGCCGCCCACCGCACCCCGGCGGGTCCCACCCACCCGTGGCGGCCGAAGTGGTGGCCGGGCAGACGGTGGCGGCCGTTGACACCGGTCAGCCCCAAGGAAGCGCAGGGGGCTCTGCGCGCACTGGACCGGCTCAGCCTCATCGACCACCAACCCGGCACCCCCCACCAGGTCGCCGCGTGCACCAGCTCATCCAGCACGCCACCCGCGACACCCTCACGCCCAACCAGCAGTACCACGCTGCGCGCACCGCGGCCGACGCCCTCATGGACACCTGGCCCGAGATCGAGCGCGACACCGACCTTGCCCGGATGTTCCAGGCCAATGCGCACGCTCTCACCCGCCACGGCGAAGAAGCCCTGTACTCGCCGGACGCACACCCGGTGCTGTACCGCCTCGGTGTCAGCCTCGGCGACTCCGGGCAGGTGACCCGCCGCCATCGACCACCTCCGGAACCTTGTCACCGCGTGTGGCAGCACCCTGGGCGAGGACCACCCCGACACCCTCAGCGCGCGGAACAACCTCGCAGCCATGCGAGGGGAGGCCGGTGATGCGGCCGGAGCCGCGCAGGCCCTCACCGGTCTCCTGGAGTCCTGGGACGGGTAGGGGGCTCGGACGGTTTCGAGGTGCTGATTGTTCGACAAGACCTCGGCCACGGGGGGAGACAGGCGTAAATGGCCCCCGGGCATCGAGGTCCGGATCACGCTGCGGTACGTCATCGCCCGGACCGGCCAGGACGCTGCGTACGAAGTCATCGCCCGCGACGTTCCGCTCGAGGCGGTGGCCACCACCCTCAGCACGGTAGAGAGAGGGATGGAGGCGAGGCCGGGCGCATGAGGGCGGGCCGGTAGACGCATACGGGCTGGGTGAAGATCATCACTCCGGGCCGGACGCCGGGCTGGATCTCCGCGGTGTACGTCGGCGGTGGCTCGAACAACACTCCGGTCCTCGGCGCACCGGTCAACCGCCCCGGGGACGCCACCGTGCACTACGAGTTCATCCGGATCCGCTCCTGACGGCGCCCGTCAGCGCCGTACGTCCGGTCAGCCGACTGCGTCGACCAGCCTCCCGCGCCTCGTGCGTAAAGATCGTCGACAGCGGGTGCCGCAGCCGCTGGTGGACGCTGGTCGAGCTGCCCGACGGCAGGATCGGCTGGTGAACAACATCTACGTCCTCGCCCCCGGACGACGCACACCCTCCACTTCCCCCTGCCCTCTCCCGTTCACCCGGGAGGGTGAAAGCCGCGCAGCCTGCCCGACCGGGCTCTGGGTGCCATCTCCTCTCGTCGAAGAACCGCTCAGGGGGCCGGGACGGCGGCTTCTATCACTCGGGTACGGGCGGGTGCCGGTACCAGCAGCCGAACCAGGGCCGCTCAGCGGGAACTTGCCGCGGTTCTCAACCGTGTTGATGGGCAAGGACCCCGGATGCGTGGCTGCCTGGTTGCGAAGAGTGATCGACAGTCGGACATGGATACGAAGGAGACGACATGTTGATGGAGGCGCTGGCGGCGTTGGCAGCGGCGGGTGGTGGCGCGGTGGTTCAGGCCGCGGGGACGGATGCGTGGAACGGGATGCGACAGCGGGTGGGGGAGATCTTCGGCCGCGGTGATGCGGCGCGGATCCCCGCCGAGCTGGAGCGCCTGGACCACACCGCACGCGTTCTGGCGCCGGGCGATAGGGACGGCACGGCCCCGACGCGGCTCCGGGAGGAAGGCGTGTGGGCGGGGCGGTTCGAGGCTCTGCTGGAGGGCCTGGACGACGCAGGGCGGGAACAGGTGGCCGGGCAGCTGCGGGACCTGCTGGCGTTCGTGGCCGCCTCGGCGGGGGACACCGCCGTCGCGACGGGCACGGCGGTGGCCCGTGACGGGGGCAGCGCCGTCACGGGCGTCAAGCACAGCAGCGGCGGCCGCAGTGGTACCGCCCGGGCCGCGCACACCGGGGACGCGGAGGCCACCGGCCCGGGCTCCACCGCCGTCACCGGCATCGCCACCGGATAGTCCCTCCACCCTGCATCGCAGCCGTTCGCAGAACGAACCGAGGGGGATGGTGTGGCCCGCTGGCGGTGGCGCAAGAAGGGATCCGGCGAGGACGTGGCCGCGACGATGCCGGCTGATGTCGCGGACGTTGGCCGAGCATCACGGGCGACCACCTGGCAGAACGCGTTCGCCAACGTCGGGGACGCCGACGCCGTGGCCTACCGGACGGGGAACGCCCAGGCCATCGGGGCGGGCGCCATCGCCGTCACCGGCGTCTACAAACCCACCGTACAGCTACCATCCGAGGCGCTGCGCCCGCCCGCCGAGGTGGATGCCCCGATAGGCCTGAACGACCTGCCCTACCAGCCGGGCCTGTTCGTCGGACGCGAGCGCGAACTCAACCTCCTCGACACCGCGCTCGCCTCCCCCGGCACGGCCTTGGTCCAGGCAGTTGCCGGACTCGGCGGGATCGGCAAGAGCACCCTGGCCGCGCACTGGGCCGCCACCCGCCCCCACGGACGCGTGCCCGTCCGGTGGATCACCGCCGACAGTCCCGCCGCCGTCCAGAAGGGCCTGGCGGACCTCGCCACAGCCCTGCAGCCCGTACTCGCGTACGCCCTGCCGGTCGAGGCACTCGCCGAGTGGGGCCTGCAGTGGCTGGCCAGCCACACCGGCTGGCTGATCGTCCTGGACAACGTCAACGATCCCGCCGATATCGCCCCCCTGATCGCCCGCGCCCCAGGCGGCAGGTTTCTGATCACGAGTCGGCTCGCCACCGCGTGGACCGACGCCGCCACCCTCGTCCGCCTCGACATCCTCCTACCGGCCGAGTCCCTGGCTCTGCTCACCTGCATCACCTCCGGCCCGCATCCCGGCCGGGACCTGGACGGGGCGGCCGACCTGTGCGAAACCCTCGGCCACCTCCCCCTGGCCATCGAACAGGTCGCCGCCTACCTGGCGCAGAACCCGCTCACGACCCCGCGCGCCTACGTGCACCTCCTCGCCCAGCACCCCGCGCAGATGTACCGCGCCGGTGCGGCCACCACTGCCGCCTCAGCCACCATTGCCCGCGTCTGGAACATCACCCTCGACCGCATCACTCGCATTCAGCCCCACGCCGCCGACCTGCTGCGCACCCTCGCGTGGTACGCCCCTGACCACATCCCCGCCGTCCTGCACCACGCCGGCACGGTCGACCCGCCCGCAGACAGCGCCGCCCTCGGCCTCCTGACCGCCTACAGCATGATCACTCCCGACCCCGCAGCCAACACCCTCGCCATCCACCGGCTCGTCCAGGCCCTCGCACGCACCCCCGACCCCGAGGATTGCCACCGCACCCCGCAACTCATCGACCAAGCCCGCGAACAAGCCACCCAGGGCCTGTACACCAACCTCCCCGAGGCCTGGAACACCCCTGACACCTGGGACACCTGGCGCACCCTGCTCCCGCACATCGACGCGTTCGCCACCCACACCATCAACACCGAAGGCACCATCAATGCCGCCCGCATCCTCAACGAGACGGCACTCTTCCTCGGCAACCAAGGCCAGTCCGGCCCTGCGACCACCTACTTCCAACGCGCCCTCACCGACACCGTGCGGCTCTTGGGCGAGGACCACCGCTCCACCCTGACCTACCTCAACAACCTGGCCAGCGCATACGAATGGTCGGGGGACCTGGAGCGGGCCATCCCCATGTACGAACAGTCACTCACCGACACCGCGCGGGTCCTGGGTGAGGACCACCCCGACACCCTGACCTCCCGCAACAACCTCGCCGGCGCGTACGAATCGGCAGGGGACCTGGAACGCGCCCTCCCCCTGTACGAGCAGACCCTGGACGATCGGGTCCGGGTCCTGGGTGAGGACGACCCCGCCACCCTGACTTCCCGCAACAACCTCGCCTTCGCCTACGAATCGGCGGGGGACCCGGAGCGGGCCATCCCCCTGTACGAGCAGACCCTGAGCGACAGCGTGCGGATCCTGGGCGAGGACCACCCCTCCACACTGACCTATCGCAACAACCTCGCCTACACCTACGAATCCGCGGGGGACCTGGGGCGGGCCATCCCCCTGTACGAGCAGACCCTGAGCGATCGGGTCCGGGTCATGGGTGAGGACCACCCTGACACCCTGACCTCCCGCAACAACCTCGCCGGCGCGTACGAATCGGCGGGAGACCTGGAGCGGGCCATCCCCCTGTACGAACAGTCGCTCACCGACACCGAGCGGCTCTGGGGTGAGGACCACCCCTCCACGCTGACCTACCGCCACAACCTGGCCTCCACCTACGAATCGGCAGGGGATCCGGAGCGGGCCATTGCCCTGTACGAGCAGACCCTGGTCGTTCGGCTCCGGGTCCTGGGTGAGGACCACCCCGACACCCTGACCAGCCGCAACAACCTCGCCTACACCTACGAAATGGCGGGGGATCTGGAACGGGCCGCTTCCCTGCACGGACTGACTCTCAGCCATCGGGTCCGGGTCCTGGGTGAGGACCACCCCGACACCCTGACCAGCCGCAACAACCTCGCCCACACCCACGAATCGGCGGGAGACCTGGAGCGGGCCATCCCCCTCTACGAACAAACCCTGCGCGACACCGTGCGGATCCTGGGCGAGGGCCACCCGTTCACCGAAATGCTCCGAGGCAATCTCGCCAGGGCCATTACCGAGCGGGACAACGTCGAGCCGTCATGACCCGGGCCGACCGCGTACGCGGGCAGGTGGACGGGCCGGCCGGACGCCACGAGCCCGGGAAGACCGTAAAGATGATCAAGCAGAGGGGGGATGCGCGGCCCAGTGGGCTTCGAGGCTGCTCCAGTCGAAACGCGTCAGCGTCCACCTCGCCGGCCAGGACGACAAGATCCTCGTCATGGCCCTCAACCACCAGGCCGCCGGACCGGATGCGGCGGGAGCCGTGCCGGCGGAGGTGGCGGTCCTGCGGACCGTGGATGCCTGCGGCGCCCAGACCGACCACGACGGTCACGCCTCGCGGGCACTCCTCGACGCCCGACCCCGGCCGAAGAAGCGTCTGGCGTGGCAACCCTCGGCAGATCACTGCTCCGTCACACCACGGCCCGGTCGTCCAGGCCCAGAAGGCCAGCACGGCGCAGCCCGGCCAGCAGACGCGGCCAGACGCCGGCCCCGGTCCATCCCCGGTCTCTTCGTCACTCCTGGTTGATCCTTTCGCGCCGGGGTAGCCAAGCCCCATGGCCCTCAACAACACCTCCGCCCCCACCACGACCGGATACGTGCAGCCCGGCATCGACGTCCGGGCACTGTCCGTCATGCTCGACGGCGAGTACGCCGAGATCCGCAGTCTCGTACGGCATAACCTGTCCAGGTACGCCTCTATTCTCGAAGAAGCCGAGGAACTCGGCCTCGACGCGTTCCGCGAGCGGGTGCGGGAGGTCGTGGTCGAGATGGCCGCGACGGGGCAGACCGGCATGGGGTTCCCGGCCTCCTACGGCGGTGGCGACGACGTCGGTGCCTCGATCGCCGCGTTCGAGACGCTGGCCTTCGGCGATCTGTCGGTCCTGGTGAAGGTCGGCGTCCAGTTCGGTCTCTTCGGCGGCGCGATCCTGCACCTCGGCACCCAGCGCCATCACGACGCCCATCTGTCCAGGCTGATCACGGGCGAGCTGATGGGCTGCTTCGCAATGACCGAGACGGGGCACGGCTCCAACGTCCAGGCGCTCGCCACGGTCGCCCGATACGACGCTGCACGCCAGGAGTTCGTCATCACCACGCCCGGTGACGAGGCGCGCAAGGACTACATCGGCAATGCCGCCTGCCACGCCGAGTTGGCGGTCGTCTTCGCCCAGCTGGAGGTGGCCGGAGAGTCCCACGGCGTGCATGCCTTCGTCGTACCCGTCCGGGTCGGCGGCGAGACCGCGCCCGGCGTCCGCATCGAGGACGACGGTCTCAAGATGGGGCTCAACGGCGTGGACAACGGCCGGATCCGGTTCAACGACGTGCGGGTGCCGCGCGAGGCACTCCTCAACAGGTTCGCCGAAGTCAGCCCGGAGGGCGTCTACGAGAGCTCGATCGACAACCCCCACCGGCGCTTCTTCACCATGCTCGGCACGCTGGTGCAGGGCCGGGTCAGCGTCGGCGGCGCCGGCATCAGCGTCTCCAAGGTCGCCCTCGTGGTCGCCACCAGGTACGCCATGCGACGGCGGCAGTTCTCGGCGGGCTCTGGCGCCGAAGAGCAGGTGCTGCTCGACTACGGCCTGCACCAGCGCCGGTTGCTGCCGCTGATCGCCCGGACGTACGCGCTGCACTTCGCCCAGGACGTGGTCCGCTCACAGCTGCACGACGTCTTCTCCGGCATCACGGACGATGCCGAGGAGCGGCGGCGCCTCGAGTCCCGCGCCGCCGGGCTGAAGGCGCTCGCGACCTGGCATGCCACCCGGGTCGTCCAGGAGTGCCGCGAGGCCTGCGGCGGCGCGGGATACCTCGCGGTCAACCGGTTCGCCGCGCTCAAGGCCGACAGCGACGTCTTCACCACCTTCGAGGGCGACAACCACGTCCTTCTGCAGCTCGTCGCCAAGGGGCTGCTCACCGACCAGGCGAGCGCGTTCGAGGACCTCGACCAGGCGGGCATGGTCCGCTTCGTCACCGGCCTCGCTGTCGAGACGCTCCTGGAGCGGACCTCGGTCCACAAGCTGCTCGAACGCGTACGCGATCTGCTGCCCGGCGGCGACGCATGGGACCGGGAGGCCGGGCTGCTCGACTCCGACTACCAGCTCGCCATGGTCCGCTTCCGGGAGGAGCACATGCTGGCCGGCCTCGCCCGCCGAATCAAGAACGGGACCGACCAGGAGCGCGATCCGGGTGCGGTCTTCTCACAGGTGCAGGACCATGTCGTCGCGCTCGCCCGCGCCCACGTCGAGCGGCTGGTGACGGAGGCGTTCGTCGAGAAGGTACGCGCAATGCCCGAGGGCGACCAGAAGGTCGCGCTGGCCCTGCTGTGCGACCTGTTCGCCCTGTCGACGATCGAGGCGGACCGGGCCTGGTTCATGGAGCACGGTCGGCTGACCGTGCAGCGCTCGAAGGCGATCAGCCGCGAGGTGAACGACCTGTGCCGCAAGGTCCGACCGCTCGCGCTCGATCTGGTCGACGCCTGGGGCGTCCCGCCAGAAATGCTGCGCGCGCCCGATCTCCTGGGTTGAGCCGAGCGGGCCCGCGCCGCTGCGGCGGGGCGGCACGAGCTCGGTGCGGTTTCGGCGGGCGATGACGCTGCCCGGCCTCGGCGGGTAGCAGCCCGGAGCCACGTACGCCAATGACCTGGCGCTGTCATCCGTCACGGGCTGACGTCCCAGCGGGTGGCCTCGCCGCTCTCCTGGGCGACGTAAAGGGTGCCGTCGGGGGCGAAGGCGAGGCCATGGGGTTCGCAGGCGGGGGTGGGGAGGGGAAACGCCATGACGGTGCCATCCGGGGTGATGCGGCCGATGCGGCCGGTGGCCCATGCCGTGTACCAGCAGGACCCGTCGGGGAGGGCGTGTTCGGAGAGCTCGCCGGACGGGGTGAGGCGGGTGAGGGTCGCACTGTGCAGGGTGGTGAACCACAGGGCGCCGTCGGGGCCGGTGGTGATCAGGGTCGGGCCGCAGCTGGGGGAATCCAGGGGGAACTCGTCGATCCGGCCGTCAGGGGTGAGGCGGGCGATGCGGCCGGCGTGGACCAGGGTGCACCAGATGTCCCGTCGCTGGTCGGACCGTTGAGAGTCGGGATGCCCCCTTCACGATCCCCGGACACCGTCCCGTGCGGGGGCGTTGAGCCGCCCCCGCACTGGCTTCTCCGACGCCCTCGCGGGCGTCGGCGCCGTGCACGGTGTGTGCCGTTACGCCGAACGGCGCCGACGGGCCATGGCGTACAGGGTTCCGCCGAGCGTCAGGGCCCCGGCAGCGAGTCCACCCGCGGCCAGCGCGGCGGAGCCGGTGTTGGCCAGGTTGCCGCCGGTACCGCCGTTCGGGCCGGGGGTGTTGCCGGTACCCGGGGCGGTGCTCGTGGAGGCCGAGGGCGAAGTCGAGCCGGACGGGCTCGGGGAGGCCGAGGCGGACGTCGACGTGCTGGGCTGCGGGCTGCTGGCCGGCGTCACGGTGATGGTGAGCTCGGCCTTGTTGTTGCCGAGGTTTCGGTCGATGTCAGCGATCTTGAGATGGCCCGGACCGCGGTCGGCCTTGTACCGGTACTCGCCGTGGTAGGTGCCCGGCTTGACCCACGACTCGATCTTGAAGGTCCCCTTGACCGAGCCGCCGGTCCCGCCGAACACCCGGCGCCCGTCCGGGCCCGGGCGTCCGCCGACGAAGCTGATGCCGGGCGGTAGCACGAACTCTGTTTCCACCACGTTGTCGTCGATGGCCGTAGTGGCGACCGACCCGGTGCCCTTGATCTGCCAACCCGGGTCGAGCAGCACCTGGCCGCCGGCCGGGCCACTGCCGGTCGCCCCGTCCACGGTGAAGTCGACCTGGTTCGCGGGGTTTTCGACCGCAACCTCGCGACCCCAGAAACCCCACTCCTTGAACGGCTCGGCCGGTGCGACCTTGATGGCCGCGGCGGTTCCCTTGACCCCACCTTGCTGCGGCTTGTAGATCGGCTTGCCGCCCGGAGTCCAGGCGGCGTAGAAGAGGTCGCGCCAAAGCTCCGGGGTCGCGGTGATGTTCAGCCCCGTGTCGAGCCGGTAGTACTTACCCGGCTCAAAGGTGCCGGTGAAACTGCAGAACAGGTATTCGTCACGGTACTCCCGCACGGGGTCGACCTTGAAGTGTTCGCAGTTCGAAGGCCGTTCCTGAGAATTCAGTTCCAGGCCCGGCGGCAGGTGGACGCCCAGCTCCGCCCCCTGGACCGGCTTGTCGCCGGTAACTTTGAAGCCCAGACGGAGGCTCTGCTTCTGGCCGTTCTCGACCGCGGTGTCGAGAAGTTCCTCGGAGGCTACGAGCCCGCCGAACGGGTCCGGGTTCCCCTCAGCCCGGTTCGGGCCCTGCTCACCGATGGCGGCGCCCGGCGTCACCGGGGTCGGCACCGCCGCGGCCTGGGCAGTGGTCGCGGCGCCCAACACGACCGTACCGGCGGCCAGAGCCGCCCCGATCCGCCGCGCGGCAGTGCTGTGTGTGCGGTTCAACCGCATCAAAACGGTCCCCCTCATGTCACATAGGTCAGGCGTTCGAGCACGCCCGACTCCTGTACGCCTGCCAGAGGGCCCGATCGGTTGCCCGCAATGATCAAGAAATCGGCGGGCAGGACCTCGACGACCGGCCTGGCATACGGGTGTTGGGCGCACGCGATGTCCGTCCGGCTCGCCCGAACCGACCCGGGGACCCGACCAGCCGACCGTGCACCGAGCGGCCAGGACCTCGCCGGTGGCCGCCCACTCGAGCGTGGTTTCGAACACGCCGGTACAGGTGGCGACTACGGCGTAGCCCTTGCTCGACTTCGCACGCTGTTCGGCTTGTTCGGTCGGGCCCCCACCGCACCGCCGGCTACGGCCTTCCCCCGGTGTCCGCGACGACGGTCAATCGGTCGGCCAGTCGGCGGCATGCCTGTGCGAGTTCGGGCGGGTGGAGGTCGGTGAGTTCGGTGTCGAAGGTGGCGAGTATCCCGGCGATGCCGGCCCAGGACCAGGCTCCGAGAGTGAGGCGGCAGTACTCGGTGTCGAGGTGTTCGACGACCGAGCCGCTGGGTGCCCAGCGGGCCACGACGCCGGCCGGCAGGTTGAGTCGGGCACTGCCGGTGCACTCCCAGGCGGCCGGAGCATCGCCGCGGTCGTGACTGCTCATGACGAAGTGGGCGCGGTCGTCGTGGGGCAGCCGGCGAGGAGAGAATCGGTGTGTCGTGGGACGGGGGCGGAGCCGGTCGACACGGTGCACTCGCCACTGGTGGTCCCCGAGGTCGTAGGCGACCAGATACCACCGCCCGGCCCAGACCACCAGATGATGGGGCTCGATGCGGCGGGCGGCCACGAAGTCGTCGTCGCCGGTTCCGGGGCGGGATCCGTCGGCACGCAGCGTCTCGGTCACCAGTGCGTGGCGGTGGCGCACCGCAGCCCCCACGGCGGTGAGCACGGTCGAGTCGATGGGGGGCGCCGCAAACTCCCAGTAGTTCTGCAGTTTGGTCAGGCGTAGGGATTTCATCGATTCCCGCAGCGCAGCGGGCATGGCCTGCTCCAGGGTGACCAGTGCACGCGCCGCGTCGTCACTCAGACCGAACACCGTTCCTGGCGCGGTTTGCAGGGCCACCGCGACCGCCAGGGCCTGATCGTGGTCGAACACCAGCGGAGGGAGGGTGTGCCCTGCGCCGAGCTGGTAGCCGCCATCGGGCCCGTGGACGGTGGTGATCGGGTATCCGAGCCCGCGCAGGGTCTCGATGTCACGGCGGACGGTGCGCTCACTGACCGCGAGCGCGGTGGCGAGTTCGCGCAGTGGCCACAGGCGGCGCGATCCGAACAGGGACAGTAACCGCAAGGCCCGCCGTGAGGTGCTCGCCATCGTCCCATCATGCCCGGTAGTGGCCACTCCGTGTCCACTACCGGTGCCACTGTTGCGTTGATGCGCAGGCGAGCAGCGGCGGAAGGGAACGGTCAGGTATGCGTGTTGTCGTGGTCGGTGGCGGGATCGGTGGACTCGCGCTGGGGGCAGGGTTGCGCCGCAGGGGGTTCGAGGTGGCGGTGTTCGACCGCGACACCGATGTGGCGGCGACAGGCGGTTACCACATCACCCTGGACGAGCGGGCCCAGTCGGCGTTGCGGGAGCTGGTGGCGCCGGAGACCATGCGGCGGCTGCTGGCGTCGGCCTCGGCGCTGCGGCTGCGCGACCGCGATGCGTTCTGGGACCGTCACGGCCGGCTCCTCGGCCGCGGGCCGGATCTCAGCGCCGATTCCAGCATCGATGTCGATCGCATCACTCTGCGCATGCTGCTGGCCGAGGAGGTCGGCGATGACCTGCATCTGGGGCGGACGGTGTCCGACGTGGGTCAGGGTGACGACGGCGCACCACTCGTACGGTTCGCCGACGCCGCGACTGTCTCGGCGGATCTGGTGGTGGGCGCGGACGGCACCCACTCCTTGGTTGCCCAACGCCTGGCGGGAGGCCGGACCAACAGCCCGGCAGGCATCATCGGGTTCTCCGGCCGTACCCTCCGCGCTGACCTGAGTCCCGGTGAGCAGCAACGGCTCGGACCACGATCAGGGCTGGCGATCGGCCCTCGGGGGGCAGCCCTGTACGTCGGCTTCCTCGACCCGGTCGGCAACGCGGTACTCGACGCCCCCGAACTGCGGATGTCCGTCACCACCGCTCCCACCTACATCTGGGGCGCGATGTTCCCCGAATCCGACGCGACCGACTCCCTGCGCGAACTGCGTGTCGGCGAGTTGCAGGCCGCGCTGCTGGGACCGTTCCGGCAGCAGGGCTGGGCCGAGCACACGCTGGAAGTCATCGCCCGCGCCGACCCGCACAGCGTGGCCGCGTACCGCTTCAATGCCGCCTCGACCCGTGCCACCGACCTCGCGCCATGGCCTGCGGGCCGTATCACCGCGCTCGGCGACGCCGTCCACGCGACACCGCCCACGGCCGGAATGGGGGCCGGCGCGGCCATACGCGATGCTGCCGCCCTGCTTCAGCACCTGAGCCGCGTCACTGACGGCGATACGACGACGGCCGAGGCCGTGAACCAATTCGAGGCGGGCATGCGCCAGCGCGGCGGCGAGGTCCTCACCCTTGCCATGAGAACGGTCCGTCTGATCCTGGCCACCGACACCGCACTCGGCGCCGCCGCCACGACCGTGACCACCCCGATCCTGGCCGCTGCCGCCCGGCTGCGTCGTCGGTGATCAATGTTGGCGTCGGCCGCACGGCTCGGTCTTCTCATCCGTCGTCATCATCGTCCGGCTCTACCGTGTCCGGGTCATGCGCGGACTCACCTCATGGTGAAGAGCATGTTGACCGAGTTGTAGTAGTTGGGCAGGTGCACCATCTCCGATCCCGGACGCGGTGGGTCGGCCTTCGGCCAGTTCCGCGGGCCGAGAAGATGGTCGGCGTAGTCGCTGTGCGGGACCTTCGGCACGAACCAGACGCGGTACGCGCCGGGTCGCGGGTCCTGCTCGAACCGCCAGAGTTGCGTCGCTCGGTCCGCACCGGTCCGGCACGCGCGGAGGGTGACCTCGGCCACATTCCCGCCGCTCGTGGTTCCGTCGAGGCAAGTACCGGTGCCCGCGTTGCGTAGCTGGTACGTGTTCTGCTGGGCGGGGAGCCGCTGCCATCCCTGGTCGGCCTTTCCGGTGCACTTCTGGAGCTGCAACGGGCCGTCTGAACCGCCGCCGCCGAGGCCGACGCACAGCCCCGAGGCCACGTGGACCAGGGCAGCGCCTGCGCGATCCGGCGAGGGCGCCGCCGAGGTCGGCGTGGCGGACGCGGAGGCCGAGGCCGAGGCGGACACGGAGGCCGAAGGCAGACCCGTGGCGGGGGCCGTGGCGAAGGCCGCCGAGCCGATGGCCATGATCGGTGCTGCCGCCGGGAGCGGGCTGCTGCCCGGGACCGCGGGGGTTCTGGCGGGGGCTGCGACCTTGGCGGACCCGTTGCTCTCGGAGTCGGCCGGCAGCAGGACTGCCGCGGTGGCCGCCGTTCCCACCACGGCTGCCGCAGCCACCCATTTCACTGCGCCGGCCTTGGTTCCGGCGAGCTGCGTCCCGTTCAGTGTCGCTGCGGCGAGCTGTGCGCCGTTCCCGCCCAGGGCCGACAGGAAGGAGGCGGGGTTCCACAGCAGGATTCCACCCAGCAACAGCACGCCCAGGCGGCCGTTGACGTCGCGCAGGTCGCGCTCGGCCCGTGCGCAGTCGTCGCACCCCTGGAGATGGCGGCCCAGGTCCCGTGTGAGGCGCTTGCCCGGCCGGCGCAGCCTGGCGGCGATCTGCCCCCCGTAGTGCCGGCACTCGTCGCTCGCGCTCTCGTCCAGATGGGCGCGCAGGTACGCCTCTTTGAGGCCTTCCCTTGCCCGCGCGACCAGTGAGCCGACGCCTCCCGCCGATATCCCGAGGCGCGACGCGGTCTCGGCCGCCGGCTCGCCCTCGACGACGGAGTGCCAGAGCACGGCCTGCCAGCGCTCCGGCAGCGATTCGTAGGCGCGCAGGACCAGCGATCCCTCTTCCGCCGTGAAGACGGCGTCCTCGGCGTCCTGGCCGTCCGAGAGTTGGGCGGCCCACTCCTCGAAGTCGTCCGACAACCGGGTACGGGCGGCGTCCCGTGCCCATGTGGCCGCCAGACGGCGCACGCAGGTCAGCAGGTACGGCCGCCAGGCGTACTCGGGGCCGGCACCCCAGGCGATGGCACGGTAGGTACGCGCGAAGGCCTCGGCAGCGAGGTCCTGGGCGGTGGACAGGTCTCGGCAGCACGTACGGGCGTAGGCGAGCACCGAGGAATGGTGACGGGCGAACACCTCGTCCATCACGTCGCTGGCGGCCGCGTCGGGCTCCGAAGTGTGCCCACGCAGCAGGGCACAGAGCTCCCCGTCGCTGAGGCTTCGTAGATTCTGCTGACCGGCGGTACCCGGTGTACTCAACACGCGCTCCCGTGTGGCTCGCTGGTGACCCGGGCGTCGGATCCGGGTACATCTGTCATGGGGGTGCGGCGCTGCGCCCGACCGGAATTCGCGCAAGTGTGCACCGTCGCCGGGCTGCAAGCAAACGGGCCTTCGCCCGCGCGAGGTGCGGACGGCGCAGGTCGACGCGGCTCGGCCGACCGGAGCAACACGGTCTGCCAAGCAGGTCCCCGTGGGGGCGACATACGCTGTGGACCAGCCAACTAGGCTTCCAAGCAACTTCGTTGAGAATCCCGACGGGATTGTTCGGATGCGATCAGAAGAGGATCGATCGGTACCGTCTCCGCTCTGGTGCGCGACGGCAGCGCCTTCCGGGGCGGGCTTGCGTTTCGTGGACTCCTCCCATCCGGAAGCCGTTTCAGTCGGGATGATCACACGAACCGGAATGTCCGGCATGCCGCTATGGGGTGTCGGGGCTTGCCGCGCCGCGCGCGCCCACACCCCGGACCGCCATGTCGGACCGGTGTCGGCACACCCCCCGCATGCGCTCAATCCGGTACAGGTGAGCGTGCTCAATCGCCGTCGTGACGTCACCGGGGGTGAGATCGGACAGCCGGCTCCGCACTTCGGCTTCCTCGGCTTCCTCGGCTTCCTGGAGGCCCCTGATGGCGGCTTCCCCTTTCGGGGTGAGCCGCATCAGGTGCGGGCGCCGGTGTTCCGGGTTCGGGGCGCCCTCAGCCAGCCCCAGGCCTGCCTCAATTTGAGCGCCGATCGGGCCGGCGGCCGAGTGAGGGATGCCCTCCAGAACGTAGCCATCGCGCCGGCCGCGCCGCATCGGCGTAGCGGGGCGGCCTGCCCCGCTGGCAGGCCGCCCGGCTTCAGCGGAACTCGTGGACCACCTGGATCTCGCCGACGATGTGGGCGTTGAAGTCGTCCAGCTCCTCCGCCGGGACCCACAGCTCGAGGATCGTGCGGCCGCCGGCCTGCTGGACGGGGTACCGGCTCAAGAACTCCGACTCGACCTCGAAACGGGTGACGAAGCCGACACCGCTGTGTTTCACGTTCCAGTCCCGCGCAATCCTGATCGCGTAGTCCTCGTTGAGGACCGGATAGAAGATCGGCTGCTCCGGGAGCCGAGGCGGCCAAGCACGCCAGTGCAGCTCGCGGACCAGGGCCAGCTCCTGGGGGCCGGTGGGGCGCCACAGGGTCGTCGTTGCTTGCCGGCTGGTCATGGCAATCCGCTCTCCGAATCGGGGAGGCCGCTGGTGCGGCCGGTCTGCAACCGGACGATACCCGCGCCGGGACCCGGCGAGCTACGTGGTTTCCGCACCGGGGCATGGCCCGTGAGCAGCGGTTACGCGGCGGCCCGGAGGATCGCGGGGATGACCGCGGAGGAGCTTCGGGGCGTCCCTTGTACGGCTACCAGGCGGCAGGGCGGTAGTCCTTGAGGAACACCGCATGCAGGGGCCGGCCCGCCTCACCCTCGCGGATGGGGTGGTAGATCCGGGCCGCGCCGTCGACGACGTCCAGCGGCGGCCTCCATCCTGTTGCCGCGTGTCGCGCACGGGCGGCTGCGGGTTTCTCGTCCGTGACCCAGCCGGTGTCGACGGAGCAGCAGTGGATTCCTCGTGCGGCGAGAGCGGAGGCGCTGGTGCGGGTGAGCATGTTCAGGGCGGCCTTGGCCATGTTGGTGTGCGGGTGGTCGGGCGACTTGTTGAGTGCGCCGAACTGGCCCTCCACCGCGGAGACGTTGATCAGGTAGCGGGTGGGGTGGGGCGAGGCTTCCATCAGCGGCAGCAGCCGGTCGGCGAGAAGGAACGGGGCGACCGCATTGACGAGTTGCACTTCTATGAGTTCCGCGGCGCTGATCTGGCCGAGCTGCAGGGTCCAGGAGTTCATCGGGGCGTTGTCGGGCAGCAGTCCTGCAGCATCGACCGCAGTGCCGATGCCCGCGGGTATGTCGAGTGCGGTGGTGGCGGGGGTGCCGCCTGTGGCCAGGGCACGGTCCGGATGGCCGGGCACGACGAAGCCCGGCGCCGCCCAGTGGCGTGCGGTCGGCAGCCCGGCCGCCTCGGTGGCGGCCAGGGCAGCGTACGCCTCGGGTGCGCGGCGCAGCGTCTGGGCCGCGTTGTTGACGAGGATGTCCAGCGGGCGGGCGCGGGCCAGCTCCTGTTCGGTGAAGGCCAGCACTTGACGCGGGTCCCGCAGGTCGAGCGCGGCTACCGTCAGCCGGTCCCACCAGCGGTCGCGGTCCGGAGCGGCGGCGAAGCGGGAGGCGGCATCGCGGGGGAAGCGGGTGGTGACGGTCAGCTCGGCGCCGTCACGCAACAGCATCAGGGCGAGTTCGTGGCCGATCTTGACGCGGCCGCCGGTCAACAGCGCGCGGCGTCCGGTGAGGTCGGTGCGTGCCGTGCGCTGGTCGAGGTTGGAGGCGGCGCAGGGCATGCACAACTGGTGGTAGAAGGGGTGCACTTCCCTGTAGTGGTCCTTGCAGATGTAGCAGCGTTGGCCGCGGCGCAGGATGCCCAGGGCTGCCGGTTCGTGTGCGGCGGCCGTCGGCCCGTCCGTGGAAGGCTCGGGCGCGGGTCCGGCCTCCGTCAGCTGCTGCGGGCCGGCTGCCCGGGTGGGTAGGGCCGTGTCCATGAGCCGGTCGCCGGCTCCGGTGACGGTGGCGGCGAGGAGCGTGGCGTCGATCTCCCGGTCCCGTACGCGTGCCTGGGCCCTGCGCTCGCGACGGCCGCGCCGGAGAAGGTTCTTGGCGGCGCCCTCGATGCGGCGCCGCTGTGCGTCCTGCACCGGCAGCCCGGCGGCCTGATCGAGCAGCGCCAGCAGGTTCTCCACCGACTCGCTGTCCATACACGTCTTCGCGTTCACCGCCCCATTCTCAGGGGCGGGTGGCCTGCCCCCACCTGCCGCCCCCTCCGAGGCGAGGGCATGCCGGCGGGCCGGGAAACACACCTCAGGCTCAGCCCCGAGTGCAGCACGGGCCGAATGGTTCGCGTGGGAACCGGGAGCACGGTGGCCCGTCGGCACGCATGCAGCGCGCTCACCCATGCCTTCGCCGGACAGGCCCGCGCCCAGGACGGGTGCCGCTCCGGCTGGCTTCAGAAGGGCTGGGCGGCCCGTATGAGGTCGGCCGGGAGGTAGCCGGATTCGACGCGGACGGCCCAGCCGCGGCGGCGCGCATGGCAGGCCAGGCCGAGGATGCCGAGGTTGATGGAGGCGGCCGGATCGTCGGCGCGGTCGGCGACCTGGTAGTGGGCGCGGTGGGCTTCGAGCGCGTCGGCCAGGGCCAGGTTGAAGCTCTCCTCGTCGCCGTCGACGAGCTGCGAGAGCAGCACCGCCGGCGGCATGGCGAAGCCCCAGTCCTTGGCCTTCTCGGCCTGCTGGAGCGCTCGCTGCGCGGCCGGTCCGGCGTCGACGCCCTTCAGGTAGGCGTGCAGGGCCTCGCGGTACGCGCTGGATGCGGAGCCGTCCGGGCGGGCGAAGGCGGGGCCGGTAAGGACCAGAGGGGCGAGGTCCTCGCGCTCTCCGGTGATCAGGGCCAGGGCGACCGCCCTCTCCCAATTGTGGGCACCGGCCTCCTCGCCCCGCTCGGCCGGATAGCGCAGAGTGCGGCCGTCGATGGTCACCTCGGCCTCGGTTCCCGGCTCGGCGAGGGCGATGCGGAACAGTGCCGCCCCCATCTGGGAGGCCAGTCGCAGGGGCGCGAGTCGGGCGGCCGTGAGGTCCCCGGGATCGCCCGCGTCCCAGGTGAACAGGCGCTCCTGGTCGCCCATGACCCAGTCGAGCCGCCAGACCTCGAGAGGTCGTCCGTCGACTGCGGTGAACGCCTCCTGGACGCTCTCCTCGTATATCGCCCGGGTCTCGGGGTGCACGGTCCGCTCGCAGGCCGGCCGCTCCACCACAAGGGGGCCCGCTGCGAGTGCGGCGACCGCGTCAGGTCGCCGCTCACGGCCGAAGCCGCCGACCCGCGGGCCCCGTGTCTCGAAGCCGGTGATCAGCGCGTGCGGGAGGTAGTCGCTTCGGACGGCCGGCGACCAGCCCAGTGTCCGGTACGCGAGGGCGGCGAGGGCGATGGGGACGAGTGGCAGGAGGGACCTCGCGGGTGCCGAGGGGCCCTGCAGTGCCCTGTGCCTGACGAGGAGGTCGGCCAGAGCGGCGTCGAAGGCGGCCCGGTCTTCCGCGGCCAGGGCGCGCAGCGTTCGCAGCGCCGCGCTGCCCGGCGGGCCCTCCAGGGGTTCGCCCGTCTCCTCGGCGCGGGTACGGATGCGGTCCAGGGCCGCGTCGACGGCGGCGAGCTTGGCCCGGGCGCTCGGCGGGTACTCCTCGTCGCTGCCGGTGCTGTCCAGGACCACGGCGTTCAGTGCAGTGGCGAGTTCGCCGGTGGGCGTCCCCTGTGCCTTTGCCGCGAACTTGGCCCGGGCGAAGTGGAAGGCTTCGCCGTGCCACTTGGCCTTGTCCCTCAGGACGGCCAGGCAGAGTGCGTCGATCCACTCGCCGGGCGTGACGCTCTCCTCGGGCCCATCGTCACCCGGGTCGTAGCCCATCCCGATGTTCGGGTACTGCAGGAAGACATGGAAGCTGCAGTGGGGGTGGTAGGCGGCGTAGGCGACGGCTCCGGCAGCGGCTTCGGAAGCATCCTTGAGGACGGCTTCGGCCTCCGGGGTGTCGAGGTCGGGTGACGTGACGGACAGGGCGGCGAGGTAGTCGAGGAACTCGTCGGCGATCGACTGCCACTCGTACGTGGCCATCCGGCCGGCCCTCGACATGGACGACACCTGCCCCCCGATGCGGTTCGCGAAATCCTCACGTGCTGTCGACACGACGGCCCCGCCCACCTGATGACGCTCTATTCGCACTGCCCTGCTCCTTGATCGACAACATGCGGCAGCCTAGTGCTGTGGCCGGAAAGGTTTGCCGGGTCGCGGTGTCCGGTGCGGTGGATCGCAAGGCGGAGGGCCACGGCCCGTACCGGACGTACTCGCGTGGTCCGACAACGCGGCGAGGTGCCGTGCCGGGCGCCGCGACACGGTGAACCTTCCCGGTCACAGCACTAGGTGCGCGATCCGGCACCCGGGTGGCCGTCCGTGTGTCAGGCGATCAGTTCGTAGGTGCTCCGGGCCGTCAGCCACAGGCCGGCGAGGAGGGAGAGCGTGACGATCAGCTGCTCCTGGTGCTGCTCCAGCCAGCTCCGCAGGGCGTTCAGCCGGGCGTCCGCGGCCTCGGGTGCTCGGAGTGCGTACATCTCCATGAGGATGAGGCTGAGCGTGGCCAGCAGGCAGTAGCCGGTCAGTGCGAGCCAGTCGGTGGGGGTGGAGAGGTCCGCGTCGATGGCGGTCGCGGCGCCGGCGCCGACCAGCGCCCAGGGTTGCAGCAGCCAGGCCAGGCCGGCCGCCGTGGCCGGGGAGGCGTTGTCGATCCGGGCCGCCCAGCGCGGTGGGCCGTGAGGTCGGGGCGGGCGGCGGTGCCGGTGGGCGCCGTACAGCACCAGAGCCACGCCGATGGCGAGTTTCACAGCGATCGCGGCGGTGGAGGGCACGCTGTGGCGGGCCGGGGGCTGTCCGCCGGTCAGCAGCATCACGCAGGCGATGACGGCGACCAGGTTGGCCAGCCACGACAGGAGGAATGCCAGGCCCTGGCGGGCGCCGCGCCGTGAGGAGAGAAGCAGGATGAAGGCGCTGTTGTGCAACGGCCCCAAGGTGACGGCCGTACCGATCACCACCAGGTCGAGGACCATAGGATCAGCCGCTCCTGGGTTTCAGGACCGTTTGCCACGTGGGGACGGGGCGGGACCGGTCGACAGAGTCGGGCGGCGCTGCGGTGCTACGTGCTGCGGTGCTGCGGTGCTGCGGTGCTGCATGCCGACTCTGCAGGTGGCGGCCCGTCCGGTCAAGCAGGCCACGCCCGCGTCCTCGCCCGCGTCCGTCCGGTCCTCAGACCTGGGCGGAGGCGGAAGCGGAGTCCTCGCTGTAGTAGCGCCGCAGGAGTTCCCGCTCGGCGTCCCGGTGCGGGAAGAGGAAGAAGATCAGCAGCGCACCCAGGGCGATCGCGGCCAGGCCGACCGTGTACGCCCAGTCGTCGCCGTGGAGGAACGACTGGCGGGCCGCCGTGACGATCTCGTCGGCGTACTCGGGGTGTTGCTGGGCGACCTGCCCCGCGGAGGCGAACGACTTCGTCAGCTCGCTCTGGACCTGGTCCGACACGTCCTTGCTCTCGGGGGAAGCGGCGATCGCCGCGCTGAAGGCCGAGGCGTAGCCGGCGGTGAGGAGCAGGCCCATGATGGACTGCATGACGGCTCCGCCGAGGTCCCGTTGCAGGTCGGCGGTGCCCGAGGCCATGCCGGCCCGCCGCACGGGCACCGATCCGGTCAGCGAGTGGGATGCGGGCGTCCCGGCCAGGCCGGCGCCGATGCCGATGAGCACGTAGGCGAAGCCGATCTGCCAGTAGCTGCTGTCCTCGCCCCAGAACAGCAGCATCCAGGCGAAGGCGAGGAAGAGGAACAGATAGCCCCTCAGCAGGGTCGTGCGGGCGCCGCGCGTCTCGACCAGCTTCGCGGACCGCGGTGCCACGAGCACGATCATCACGACGAGCGGGAGGATGGCGGCGCCGGCTTCGACGGGGTTGTACTCGAGCACGTTCTGCAGGTACTGCTGGCTGATGAACGCCGACCCCATCATGGAGCCGTACACGATGATGCCCGCGCACGCGGCGACCCAGAACGTGCGCCGGCCGGCGATGTGGAGGTCGTACAGCGGGTTGGGAGCCCGGCGCTGACGCCAGAAGAACGACGCTCCGGCAGCCAGGGCGACCACGACGAGGCCGGCGACCACTGCCCCCTGGCCGGGGACGGCGGCGAAGTTGATCGCCAGGACCAGTCCCGCGACCAGGAGGACGGACAGGATGCCGCCGAGGTTGTCCACCGGTTCGACCGACTCGTTGGCGTGCGCGGGTACGAACAGCAGGGCCATGACCAGCGCGACGACGGCCAGGGGCAGGGTGACCAGGAACACCGACCCCCAGTAGAAGCGTTCGAGCAGCGCGCCCGCGATCACCGGCCCGAGCAGGGAGATGCCGCCGCCCAGGGCCGACCACAGGGCGATCGCCTTCGTCCGCCCCGGCCCCGCCCACAGGGCGGTGATCAGCGCCAGGGTGGTCGGGTAGGCCATGCCGGCGGAGAGCCCGCCGAGGATCCGGGCCAGCACCAGGACGGTGTCGCTCGGCGCGTACGCGGCGAGGAGGCAGGCGGGGACGGACAGTGCGACGCCGAGGAGCAGCAGCAGCTTGCGCCCGTGGCGGTCGCCGACCGCACCCAGATAGAGCACCGACGCGGCCAGGCCGAGGGAGTACCCCACGGCGATCAGGTTCAGCGCGGTCTGGGAGGAGTCGAAGGCCTTCCCGATCGCGGGCAGCGCCACGTTGGCCACCGACAGGTTCAGGTTGGCCACCGCGGCGACGATGATCAGGGACGCCAGAACGAGCGGCGCCCGCGCCGGGGCCTCGTGCGGAACGTCGATGCGTGGCGCGCCGCTTTTCGACATGGAACCTCCGGGGCGAAGTCGGTCTTGTCGAGAGTCTTGCCTGATCCGCCGTGCCGCACATCGCCCCATTGGGATGACACGCCTCCCGCCGCTGCGGTCGCCCGCGCGGGCAGGGTGAGCGAGGTCGAGTGCGAGCGGGTGGTCGGCAGGGGCATCGCGTGCGGGGGCGGCGACGTTGCCGTTGTGGAGGTCGCCTCGGGCCGTACTCCAGCGGCCTTCGACCAGCAGGCATACAAGGATCGCAACGGAGTCGAGGGGCTTCGATGAGCTCGCGGCCCGCTACCAGGCTGGCCGGCACAGGGCCTCACTCGTCCTGTGGCTCCGCGTTCCGTCGTCGTGACGACGGGTCTGGGCTACTTGGCATCGACGATGAAGGCAGTGGGCGCGATTCCATGCGCCATGAGCCGCGACATGAGTTCCACCTCTTGTTGCTGCGTGACGGCGACCCACAGGGCGGTTCCCGTGTCGCTGGCACTGAAGATCTGTCGGCCCCCACGCCAGCCTTCGGCGTGGATCGTGTAGGGCGCCAAGTCCAACAGCACCTCGAACTGTGCGTCATCGCGAACATCGACGTCGATCCCCATGGGATCGTCCTTGGCCGATCGTGCTCCACGGGCCGCCTCGTCCCGACCCATGGACAGTGCACGTTCGTAGGAGGACACCACTTCCTGCGGCCACGCGGCGTCGCTATAGGCATCGATGTGTGCCGTCTCGATGCTGGACCGCAGCACGAGAAGCGCCTGACGGTGGGCACGCGCGAGTTCCGCCGGCTCCAGAGAATCTCCGAGGAGCAGTGCACGACGCGGGCCATCGTCTCGTTCGATCATGCGGCCCAGCCTCTCACGAGCGACGGAACCCCAGGTCACCAGGTGAGGCGGACCTTGTCCTGATCATTTGTCAGGCGCGGCCTGGCCCCGGTTCAGGTCGGTGTACAGCAGGTGGTGGTCCGAGTACGGGCTGGGGCGGATGTGGTGCGTGCCCGGGGGGATGCCGCGCAGGAACACGTAGTCGAACTTGCTGTCCCAGTCGGTGGTCGTCGTGCAGGCGGCCGCGGCCGCGTCGGCATCGGTGGTCGAGGGGCGGCAGCCGGGGTCCGTGTCGGGGGCCAGGGCCCACATGGGGGCGAGTTCGGGCGAGTTCGGCACGGCGTTGAAGTCGCCGAGGACGAGCGCACGGTCGTGGCGGGCGACTTCCGCGGCGAGCACCTCGATCTGTCCCGCGCGCACCTCACCCTGCCGGCGCTCGGCGAGGTGGGTGTTGAAGACGCGGACGGGCCGGCCGTCCACCAGCGTGGTGACGGCGAGGTAGCCGCGGTCCTCGGAGCCGCCGTCGGGGTACTCGACGCTCACCCGGTCCGTCATCGGCGCCGCCGAGAGGATCGCCTGGCCGTAGCCGCCCGGCCGCCACGGCAGGCCCCCGCAGCGGTTCCAGTTCCGCAGGACCGGCCCGTACGCGACCCGGTAGTCCAGCCCGTAGACCTCCTCCAGGTACCTGCGGATCCGCTCGACGTCACGTACGCACGCCTCCTGCAGGGCAATGACCTGCGGCGCGTACGTGGCGATCTCCGTCGCCCGGCCGAAGTCGTTCCCGCTCCCGCAGGGATTGCAGATGTTCCATGTGGCGACCCGGTCCGGTACAGCCGCCTCGGCAGCGCCCGGCGGCAGCGGCCCGGCGGGGGAAAGGCCGCCGTTCGGCGGGCCGGCGCCCTGGAGCAGCCCCAGGCAGACCGCGGTCACCGCGGCCGCGATCCACCGCGCGCCCCTGCTCAGCACGATCGCCTCCCCGGAGTGGACGCACATCATCACACGGCGCCCTCGATCCAGTATCCAGGTGCTTCCCGACCTGTCCGTCCGGCATCATCACCGCGTGATCGACCATCGGATCACCCATCGAACGGCGGACGGCGTCCGCGTGCCCGGCACCTGGCGGCACGCGTTCATATGCAACGGCGGCTCGTACTTCCGCACCGACCTCTTCACTTACGCCGACGGCCTCGTCGACTGCTGGGGGCTGGTCACCCTCGACGAGTTCGAGCACAAGCTCCGCCACGGTTGGGTGGCCACCAGCCTTCCGGACGGCGGGCGCGCTTCCGCGCACGACCTGGCCTCGTGGACGTTCGGGGAACCGGACAGCCGGCTGACTCCGGAGCTGCTGCTCGCCGAAGTGCGCGACACCGTCGACGAGCTGAACGGCCGTCCCGATTCGACCGCCCGCTGCCTCGCCGCGGTGGACGTCTTCCTGGCGGACCGCACGGAGGAGAACCGGGCCGCCGCCCTGGCCGGCTATCTGGCGGTCCCCGAGAGCGTGCGGCGCTACGCGCTCGGCGACATGGACCACAAGGACCGCCCCCTCAAGCTGCTGGTGGCCGGGCCGGGCGGCAGGACCCCGGACGGGCGCGGGGGAACGGCCTTCGGCCTCGCCGGAACGGCATCCAACGCCTCCGCCGCTCCCGCCGGCACCACCACCGCCGCCTCGGTATCCGTGCACGGCGCACACACCGGCGGTCAGGTACTCGCCTCCCGGCCGGCCGCGTGCCCCAGGTGCCACCCCTGACCCGCCCCGACCCCGCCACAGCGGCTGCCCCCACCTCCGGGGGCAGCCGCTGCCGTGCGTCCGGAGCCCCTGCCCGGGCCCGGCTTCCGGTCCTCGGCAGCGGTCCGCGGCGTGTCCCGGACGACCGTCCGGACGAAGGAGGCCTCCTCCGGCCGCTCCCCTGCCTTCCTCCGCGGCTTTCCTCCCCTCCGTCCTCCGTTCCGCCGCTGTGCGCGGGCCGCGGGTACCGGCAGGCTGGAAGGGACCAGGAGGACCCGGGGGACGCCGGAGAGGAAGAGAACGATGAAACTGCAGCGCCCCGCCCGGATCAGCGCCCGTACCGCCGCCGGCCCCCGGCCCCTCGCCCCCGCCGAACGGGCGGAGCGCACGCACCGCGAGGTCGTCGCGGACGCCTACGACTACATCGTGGAGTCCTACCCCACGCAGGTCACCGCCCGCTCGACCCGCCGCACCGCTTAGCCACCGGGGCCCTTCCTCCGTGCCGCCGGTGCGGCCGCGCCGCGCAGCAGTGCGCCGGTGGCGGTCGCACCGGCGACGGCGAGCAGGAGCGGAACGACTGCTTCCTGCTGGGAGCCGGTGAATTCCAGGGCGAGGACGACCGCCGTCACGGGCATCCGCTGGGACACCGCCAGGAACGCCCCCGCTGCCACGACCGCGTACGCCGCGAGGAGGGTGCCCGGCCACATCAGTTCCCAGAGCCGGCCGACGACGATGCCGAGGAGTGCGCCGTTGGCGAACGACGGCGTCAGGAGCCCCCCGTAGGCGCCGGCCCGGAGGCACAGGGCGACGACCGCCGTCCGCAGCACCAGGAGTACGACCGCCAGCGCGAGGGTGGGCTGCTCGGTGAAGGCGACCTCGGCGGGCCCCTTGCCGTTGCCCAGCAGCTGCGGGAAGGGGATGGACAGCAGGCCCAGGCACAGGAACGCGGCGGGGGCGGTCCACAGCAGGGCGTTGCCGCGCGGGGCCCGGTCGCTCGCGGCTGACATGAGCCGGGAGAAGCCGTACGCGCACGCCCCCACCAGCGGTCCGGCGAGGAAGGACCACAGCAGGAGGGAACCGCTGAAGGTCAGTGCCGGAAGCTGGTAGACCGGTTCGTCCGGCACCACCAGGCGGGCGACGAGCGTGGCCACTGCGGAGGTCAGCACCGCCGGTACGACGGAGCGTAGGGCCCAGGTGCCCAGGAGCACCTCCAGCGTGAAGACCACGCCGCCGAGGGGTACGTCGTAGACCGCCGCGAGGCCGGCGCCGGCCGCGCAGGCCACGAGGGTGCGGCACTGGGCGGAGCTGAGCCCGGTCCTGCGGACGATGCCGGTCGCGAGCACGGCGGCGAGCTGCCGCGGCGCCACCTCCCGGCCCAGGGGTGAGCCCAGCCCGATCGTCACCACTTGGAGCGTGGCGTGGGCGGTGGTGGTGAGCGCCGGCATGCGGGGCCGCTCCATCCGCAGCGCCTGCCCGATCTCGACCAGGGGGCGACCGTAGCGGTGCAGCAGCCACCATCCCAGGCCGGCCACCACGCCGGCGAGTGTCACGCACACCAGCCGGCGCTGCGGCGAGGCAGCCTCGACCCCGGCGAGGAAGGTACCCCGGTCGTACCCGAAGGCGAGGTGCTGCACGGTGTGCAGGAGCAGGGCCAGCGCGGCTCCTGCCGCCCCGGCGGCCAGGCCGACGGTGAGGACCGCGGCGGCGAACCGGAGCCGCCGGGCGGCGGGGCTGTGATCGACCGGCATGGAGGAACAGTAGACGCAGCCCGGGGGCCGGACGGGGCGACGCTCGGGCCGGGCCCGAGCGAGTGTGGCGGGCCCGCGGACGGCGGGGTCTGCGTACCGCGCGCCGCCCCGCCGTGGGCCCGCGCGGCCGAACAGTGCCGAGCTCCGGCGCGTCCCGCGGCCGGTGGACGTGCCGCCGGGGCCCGTTGAGCTTCACTCGGTGCAGGCGCGCCGCCGAGTGGTGCGGGGACGAGGAAGGACGACGGACGTGGCGACGATGCTGGCCGGAAGGCTCACCACGGGAGGGGGCGGCTTCGCCGTGGAGGAGGTGCCCGTCCCCGAGCCCGGGCCGGGCCAGGTCCTGGTCCGGGTGCGCGCGGCGGGTGTCTGCCTGTCGGACGTCCACCTCATCCAGGGCATGCTCGCGCCTCAGCCCCTGACGGGCAGCAAGGTGACGCTCGGTCATGAGACCGCGGGTGAGGTGGCCGTTCTCGGTGAGGGGGTCACCGGTCTCGCCGAGGGTGACCGCGTCGTCCTCCAGGCCGGTGAGGTCCGCGGCGGAATCTCCTGCACGCGGGGGGTGAGCATCGACGGCGGCTGGGCCGAGTACACCGTGGCCGCTGCCGATGCGGTGGTCCCCCTGCCGCCCGGGGTCCCCTTCGAGCAGGCGTGCGTCATCCCCGACGCGGTCTCCACCCCGTGGGCGGCGATCACTTCGGGTGCGGGCGTACGCCCTGCGGAGGCCGTCGCGGTGTGGGGTGTCGGGGGTCTCGGCGCGCACGCCGTGCAGTTGCTCCGGATGGTGGGTGCATGCCCGGTCATCGCCGTGGATCCGCTGCCGGCCGCCCGCGAGCGGGCCATCCGGCTGGGGGCCGACACCGCCCTGGACCCGGCGGACCCCGAATTCCCCACCCGGTTGCGCGCCGCAGCCGGGACCGGGGGCGTCGCCGCCGCCTTCGACTTCGCCGGCGTGCCGGCCGCACGGGACCAGGCGCTGGCCGCTCTCGCCGAGGACGGCCGGCTGGTCCTGGTCGGCCTCACCGACCAGCCCTTCACCATCCGGGACAACCTCTGGTTCTGCCGTTTCCGGCAGCGGGTCCTGGGCCACTACGGCTCCCGGCCCGAGGACCTCGTCGACCTGGTCCGCCTGGTGGGCATGGGCCGTCTGGACCTCTCCGGCTCCATCAGCGGGATCCATCCGCTGGCCGACGCGGCGCGGGCCGTGGAGGCACTGGAACGCAAGGAGGGCAATCCGATCCGGCTGATCCTCAAACCCTGACGGCCCCGCACCGCACCGGTCCGGTTCGGTCCGGTCCGGTTCGGTCCGGCCTGAGCGGAGGGAGAGGGCTCAGCTGAATTCGGACCAGACGGCCTTGCCGACGAGGGCGTGGGTCTCGCATCCCCAGGCGGTGGCGAGGGTTGCCACGATCGTCATGCCGCGTCCACCGGTGTCCTCCTGCTGCGCCCTGTTGACGCGGGGAGTGGTGAGCGCCAATTTCATGGAGCTGCTCGACACGCGGGACGGTGCATCGGATCGGCCGAAGAAGGGCTGTGCCTTCTGCACGCTCTGCATCGCGGTCGCCCGTGACGTGCCGTCTCCGCACCGCAGGGACGGTTCCCCGCCCCGGTGACGGACGTCGGGCCGAGGGCCCGCGGGAGGCGGGCCCTCGGCCGCGGAGTTCGAGTGCGCGGAATCGTTGCGTCCCGCAGGCGACCCGGGCCCCCGGCAATCCGCTCCGGTGCGGCGCGGGAGCGGAGGTGCGGGCCCGGAGATAGGTTGGGCCGCGAGTGCCCGGTGTTCTCGGTGGCTTGCTCTCCGCGCCGGGTCCACACGCACGCTCAGCCCCGCACCGTGGAGGGAACCGTGTTACTGACCGGGAAGACAGCGATCGTCCATGGCGGTTCCGGGGCAGTCGGCGCGGCTGTCGCTCGCGCCTTCGCGCGCGAAGGCGCCGCCGTCCATCTCACCGGACGCACCGTGCCGCTCCTCGAAGACGTCGCGCGGCGCATCGAAAGCGCCGGCGGGGTCGCTCACGTCGCGCAGCTGGACGCGACGGACCGCGCCGCCGTCGACCGCCACGCCGATACGGTGGCCGCCACGGGCAACGGCATCGACATCTGCTTCAACGCCACGTCCAACGACGACGTACAGGGGAGTCCGCTCCTCGAGATGGCCGTCGCGGACGTGACCCGCCCGGTCGTCAAGGCGGTGACGACGACGCTCACCACGGCCACCGCTGCGGCCCGGCACATGATCCGACGTGGCAGCGGCGTCGTCCTCGTCATGGCCGGCGGTCGAGAGACCATCCCCGAGCTGGGCGGATCACACATCGCCTGGTCCGCGCTGACAGGCGTCTGCCGGCAACTGGCAGCGGAACTCGGCCCGCAGGGCGTCCGCGTGGCCTGGCTGCTCTCCCCCGGCTCGCCCGCACCCGGCGACCTCGACCGGGCCGACGAGGGGGCACTCCTGACCGAGCGCCCCCGCTACGACGACGTGGCCAACGCCGCGGTCTTCGCCGCCTCGGACTGGGCCCGCACGATGACCGCCACCGAACTCAACCTCACCGGCGGCCTCGTACCCGACTGACCGCCGCGCGGCCTCGCAGGAGACAGCCTCGCCGACCGCGGGCGGTGCGCAGCACGCCGGGAAGGCGCGCTCCTGACGCCGTGCGGCGCCGGCCGTCCGCGCGGCTCTGGACGCACGTGGAAATGCGTGACCCACGGCGGCCGGTTGCTGCCGGTCAGGCGCCGAGGTCCACGTCGAAAGCCGTCTGCACGGCCACCCGGACCACCTCCCCGGACGCGGACCGGCCCACCCACACCGGGTACACCCCGTCACCACCGGTGGCGAAGACCGCCATGTCCGCGCCGAGGCTCCCGCCGTCCAGTTGCATCCCGGCGGCGGAGTTCGAGAGGCGGTCGTGGTCCGGGGACCCCGCCCACCGGGCCCGGGCCAGCAGGTCCCGCAGCTCCGGCCAGGCCTCGGCGTCGCCGAAGGCGCCCGTGGCCGCATCCGTACCGAAGCCGAAGGCCTCCCCGGCGCCCAGCCGGAGGGTGTCGTCGCCCGGCCCGAGAGCCATCTCCCAGGACGCCGCGGGGGCTTCGCCGACCCGCAGCCGCACGGCGACGACGTCCGTGTACGAGCCCCAGTACTCCTCCTCGACCTCGGCCCAGGCCGCCTCGACCGGGTACGTGCCCGGCGGCACGGCCACGGTGACCCCGGACAGTCCCTCCCCGGTGTCCGGGCAGGCCACGGCCAGCACTCCGCTCGGCACGCGCAGGTTCCCGCACGGTACCGGCTCCAGGATCTTCAGCCCGGGCATCCGGGTGCCGGGCCGGAACGCCCGGTCGAAGTCGGCGGCGCACCGGAGCCGGGAGGCTTCCCGGCGCCAGCCGGACCACTGGGGGTCGAGCAGTGCGCCGACCCAGTCCGGGAGCGCCCCGGCCACCGGCAGCGTCGGCCAGTCGTCGAAGCCCGGGCGCACCGTCCACAGGTCCTCTTCGGTGACTTTCACCCGGGCCTCCAGGGAGTCTCCCCGCATGCCCGCGGGCTGGTGCGAGACACGGGCCGTACCGTCGGCGGACAGCTCCACCGCCGTCCGGGGACAGTCGACCGCGAACTCCGCCGTGCGCTCGTCCGGGTACCGCCGCACGAGCAGCCGCCGGACCAGCAGCCGCTCCTCGTCGTCCCGCAGCCGCAGCTCCGCCTCGGTGGTCCGGCGGCCCTGGCCGTCGTACGCCCAGGAGTCGACGCAGCCGGCCTGCCATGCCACCACCCGCACCCCGAGCGGCACTTCACGGCCCGGTGCGTGCTGGATCACCGCGTACGGGAACCCGGCCGCGTCCCGGGCGCGCGCCTCGTCGGCGGACAGCTCCCGCCCGGCCGTGCGGGACTGAGGGTCCCAGGACTCGGCGTAGCGCACGCCGTACGCCGGCTCAGACATCGGCGGTGGCCTCGTCCCGCTCCGGGAGGAGCTCGGGCATCCCCTCGAACAGCACCACCACCGCGACCACGTCGCCGGCCTCGGAACGCCCCAGCCAGACGGGGTACGTCCCGTCGCCGGCCGTCGCGAAGGCGAGCAGCTCGCCCCCGGAGGCAGCGTCCCATGTGCGCTGCATGATGAGGGAGCCGTCGTCCACGTCCTCGTACCCCTCCAGGTCCGGCTCCCCGTGGATCAGCCCCCGCTCGTAGAGTGCGACGAGCCGCTCCCAGGCGCCGGCGTCGGCGAAACAGCCCGTGGCGCCGTCGGTGCCGAACCCGGCGATCTGCCCCTCGATGAACAACCGGGGGTCGTCGTCGACGCCGAGGGCCATCTCCCAGGTCGTGGCAGGGGTGTCGGCGACGAGCAGGCGTACCGCCGTGGCCTGCGTGGTGGTGACCTCCCTGTCCCGCCACGGGCAGTGGTAGCTGTAGCGGACCCGTGCCTCTTCGAGCGCGTACTCCCCCGGCGGGACGGGGACAGTGATCGCCGGCTCTTCGTCGACGTTGTCCGGCCCGGAGACGGCCAGCAGTCCACCGGGCACACGCAGGGTGCCGACCCGGCGGGCTTCGACGACGGTCTGCTGGCGGTACCCGTCGGTCACCCGCACACCGGGCCGGAACAACTCGCCGATGGGCCCGGGCCGTGCGGGCTGCGGCGGCCGCCAGCACGTGGCGGGGGCGCTCCCGCGAGCGCCGTGGAAGCCCTCGACACCTTCGACGGCCTCGGCGGCCTCGGCGGATTCGGCGACCTTCGCTGCCACGAGGACCGGCGGCTCGCTGAACCCGTGCACCCGCGCGGAGAGCAGCGGCCACTCCCCGAAGGCGGGACGGACCATCCACCGCTCGTCGTCGCTGAGGGCGGGTGTGGTGGAGGTCCCCCGGGGCTCCTCCGTCCGCCGGCCCCGACCGTCCGGGAAGAGGTCGACGATCACGCGCGGGCACGCCGGGTCGAACTCCGCCGTCTCCGGGGCGGTGTAGTCCCAGGTGACCGCGTACCGGCGCAGCAGCCGCCCCGGAGCGTCCAGCAGCCGCATGTCCACGTCGTGGGTGCGGCGGCCCTGCTGGTCGTAGACCCACACGCCGGCGAAGTGGTCCCGCCAGGAGACGAGCCGGACCTCCAGCGGCGCGTCACGGGCCGCCGTGCGGTACACCACCACGTACGGCAGCCCCGCGTCGTCCCGCTCCCGGGCCTCCCCGGCGGACATCGGCCGCCAGGCCTCGCGTGCCTCCGGGTCCCACGCCCGCGCGTACCCCACCTCGACGACCATGACCGTTCCCTGTTCCTGTGCCTCGTGCCCCGTACGTGTGCAAGGTAGCCGTCGGCGGTGACAACGACCGGACGGGGTCTCACGCCGAGGCGGCCACCGTGACCGCGGTCACCCGGGCGCGGGTGCGGATGCCCGCTGCAGTCCGGTTTTCGGATAGTTGCGGAGCGTGTGAATGGACCGGCCGAACCGGGGCACAGGCGAACAGGTCGCCGCAGGAACATGAGGGCAGCGGTGGTCACCTCCGGCCCTCGACCACTTCTGAGGAGTTGATTTCCCATGACCGAGAACGTGTGGAGCTACAAGCCGACCGCCGGCCGTCTGACCGGCACGGACCTGACCGGCTACAAGGTCGAGGCGACCGACGGCAGTATCGGCAAGGTCGACAAGCACTCCGACGAGGTCACGGACGCCTACCTGGTCGTCGACACCGGCGTGTGGATCTTCGGCAAGGAGGTCCTGCTGCCGGCGAGCACGGTGATCCGGATCGACACGGCGGAGGAGAAGGTCTACGTCGACCGCACCAAGGAACAGATCAAGGACGCGCCCGAGTTCCACCGGGACAAGCACTTGGGCGATGCCGGCTACCGGGCGGAACTGGGCACCTACTACGGCACCGGCGCTCCCTTCGGCGGCCGCCCCGCCTGACCCGCGCACCGAATCGCAGCGGCCCCGGCACCCTTACGAAGGTGCCGGGGCCGGCCCGTGCCGGTGGGGGGCCGAGGCTGCATGGGTATCCGTTCTGGTCACCGGCAGACGTCGTGGACCCGGACGACGGGCACGAACCACGGGCCGAGGGCGCCGTCCCGGCAGACACCCCGTCCGCCTCGACTAGCCTCAAACGCGTGATCGAGTACATCAACCACCTCGGGGCCACCCCGCCCGTCCCCGGACCCGCACCCACCCCCACCACACCCGTCGTCTGGGCCCTCAACACCACCATCGACACCATCGGCGGCCAC
>NZ_SSBM01000037.1:0-56361 GCF_004795115.1 Streptomyces sp. A0592 | reverse complement strand
GCCTGCCGGGGAGGTGCCGGGACGCCGTCCCGGCCCTGATCCAGTTCCTTATGGATCATTCGGCTCAGGGGTGATCCATCATCTGAGTGAGACGGTCTCGTACCGTTGCGCGTCGTCCGACGGCCCCGGCCGCACCCGCGAGGGTGCGCGGCCGGGGCCGTCGTTTTCCCTCCGTCCGGCCCCTGACCTGGAGATTCCCGGGGAGGCCGGCGAAGTGTGACGGAAGTCATGCGGCGGAAGAGGAGATTCCGTTCTGCTCGGGTGTCCACGGCTCGGGAAATGCCGCCGTACCGACCTTGCTGAATGGGTGGCCAGGAAGCCGGGGAGGGGTGATCATGAGAAGTCCAGAGCGCACTTCCCACGAGGAGGCACGGGTGGCCGAGACTCTGAAGAAGGGCAGCCGGGTTACCGGCGCCGCGCGCGACAAGCTCGCGGCAGACCTGAAGAAGAAGTACGACTCCGGTGCGAGTATCCGGGCGCTGGCCGAAGAGACCGGCCGGTCCTACGGATTCGTCCACCGGATGCTCAGTGAGTCCGGGGTTTCGCTGCGTGGCCGCGGTGGCGCGACGCGTGGCAAGAAGGCGGCTACGGCCTGACCCCGGTCCATCGGATCCAACGCTCCAACGGCTTCAAGGCTCACATGATCCGACGTTCCCTTCGGTGACCCCCGGTCGGCCCCCCGGCCGACTGGGTGGTTACTGTGCAGTCACTTAGGCCGAGCTTGCGGCCGACTGCACACCGGAGGCATACAGATGGCTCTGCTCGACAAGGACGGCGTACGACTCACCGTCGACGACACGGTCGCCACGGTGACACTGACCAATCCGGCCAAGCGAAATGCCCAATCCCCCGCGCTCTGGCGGGCTTTGGCCGAGGCGGGCAGGTCGTTGCCGGGCACCGTCCGGGTCGTCGTGCTGCGCGGCGAGGGCAAGTCCTTCTCCGCCGGGCTCGACCGGCAGGCGTTCACCCCCGAAGGCTTCGAGGGCGAGCCGTCCTTCCTCGATCTGGCGCGCGGTTCGGACGAACTGCTCGACGCCACGATCTCCGAGTACCAGGAGGCATTCACCTGGTGGAGGCGTAACGACATCATCTCCGTCGCCGCCGTGCAGGGGCACGCGATCGGCGCCGGCTTCCAGCTCGCACTCGCGTGCGACCTGCGCGTTGTCGCGGACGACGTGCAGTTCGCCATGCGCGAGACGAGTCTGGGCCTGGTCCCCGACCTGGCCGGCACCCAGCCGCTGGCCTCCCTGGTCGGGTACGCCCGCGCGCTGGAAATCTGCGCGACGGGCCGCTTCGTGCATGCCGAGGAGGCGGAGCGCGTCGGCCTCGCCAACCTGGTGGTACCGGCGGACGAGCTCGACGCCGCCGTCCAGGACCTGACCACCGCCCTGCTGGCCCCGCCGCGGGATGCCGTGATCGAGACCAAGACCCTGCTACGCAGCGCGCAGACCCGTACCTACGACGACCAGCGCGCCGCCGAGCGCGCTGCCCAGGCCCGTCGCCTGCGCGACCTCGCGAGCCTGTCGGACTGACCCGTCGTCCTCGATCCCCGGGCCCGGAAACCGACCCGGGACGACGCCGACCGGCGTAGTCCCGGGGCGCCGCGGCCGCCGCGCGCCTAACGTGGTGCGGAGTGAGTCCGTACACGTGAAGGGACACGCGATGACCGAAACCGCATCAGGGGGCTCCCACAAGGCTGCAGGTGACCGGGGGCGCACGACCATCGCGGACGGGGTGGTCGAGAAGATCGCCGGACTGGCCGCCCGCGAAGTGGTCGGCGTGCACGCTCTGGGCAGCGGCCTCTCCCGCACCTTCGGTGCCGTCCGGGACCGGGTTCCCGGCGGCGGGAAGGCCGCGGTCAGCCGTGGGGTCAAGGCCGAGGTCGGCGAGGTGCAGACCGCTCTCGACCTGGAGATCGTCGTCGACTACGGCGTGTCGATCCGTGACGTGGCACGGGCTGTCCGTGAGAACGTCGTCTCCGCGGTCGAGCGTATGACCGGCCTGGAGGTCGTCGAGGTCAACATCGCCGTGAGCGACGTCAAGCTGCCGGACGAGCCCGACGAGGAGCCGGAATCCCGACTCCAGTAGCCGAGAGGAGCCCGCACATGAGCATGGCGGTTGCCGGCATGTTGGCCGGCATGGCCCTGGGGTTCGCCGGCTATTTCGGCGGATTCGGTGCCTTCCTGCTGGTGGCGGCCCTCGGAGCCGTGGGCTTCGTCGCCGGCCGCTTCCTCGACGGGGACCTGGATCCCGGGGACCTGTTCCGCCGCCGCGACGACCGGCGCAGGTGAGGCGCGGTGAGCACCCTGCCGCAGGCCACCCCACCGGGCCCCGCCGCGCCGGGGGTCGCCGCTCGGGCGACCCCGCACGCGGTGGCCGCCGCCGACCGCGGGGCCACCCGCATCGCCGACCGGGTCGTCGCCAAGATCGCCGCACAGGCCGCCCGGGAGGCGCTCCCCGCCAGCTCCGGCGCGCCCCCGCAGGCCACCGTCACCGTGCACCACGACATCGCGCGGGTCCGGGTGAGCCTGGAACTCCACTACCCCTCCGACCTGGCCGCGCAGTGCGCGGCCGTGCGCAGCCGGGTCACCCGCCGTGTCGAGGAGTACGCGCAGATGTCCGTACCCGAGGTCGACATCGACATCGAACACCTGCACTCCGGGCACACCCGCACCGCCGCCGGGCGGGACCGGCGGCTGCGGTGACGGCGACCCGGTTCCGGTCCGCCCGCCGGATCCCCGCGGCCCTCGTCGCCCTGGTCGTGCTCGGGGCGGTGGGGCTGCTCCTGTACGACCTGGCCGCCGTACGGGCCGACCGGCCCGCCATGGCGTGGCGCCGCGAACTCGCCCACCGGCTGGAGGCCCACACCCCGGCGGACCTGGCGGTGCAGCTGGCCGGCGGGGCCCTGGCCCTGGTAGGGGCGGCGCTCCTGCTGCTGGCCGTCACCCCGGGGATCCGCCGGATCCTCCCCATGCTGAGCCCGCACCAGGACGGGGAAGCGGGCGCGGCCCCGCCGCTGCGCGCCGGGATCGGCCGCAGGGACGCGGCCCAAGTGCTGCGGGACCGGGCCATGGAGGTGCCCGGGGTGCGGTCGGCCCGGGTACGGATGGGCCGCTCCCGCGTCCGGGTGCGGGCCACGTCCCACTTCCGGGAACTGGACGAGGTGCGGGCCGACCTGGACGCGGTCATGGCCGTCGGCATCGAAGAGCTGGGCCTCGTGCGCCCGCTGCGGCGGCGCGTTCGGGTCAGGAGGTGAGCGGGTTGCTCGGGACGGTGAACCGGATCCTGCTGGCGGTGGCCGGAGCGGTCCTGCTGGCGGCCGGGGTCGTACTGCTGACGGCGGCACGCCCGCTCAAGGGCCGTGCGGCGCCGCTGCTGAGCGCCGAGGACCGGCGCCGGTACCTGCACGCCGAGGGCTGGGCCTGGTGGGTGCTGGTCGCGGCCCTCACCCTGTGCCTGCTGCTGGCACTGTGGTGGCTGCTGTCCCAGCTGCGGCGCTCCAGGCTGCGCGAGGTCGCCGTGGACACCGGGGACGGGGCCTTCGCCGTACTGCGCGGGCGCGCCCTGTCCGACGCCGTCGCCGCGGAGGCCGGAGCCCTGGACGGGGTCGCCGGCTGCCGGGTCGTCCTGCGCGGGCGGCGCGGTGCGCCCGCCCTGCGGGTGGCGGTCGAGCTGGAGCCCCACGCGGTCCCCGCGGACGCGCTGGCGGGGCTGGCGGGCCCGGTCCTGACCCACGCCCGGACCTCGGCGGGGCTCCCGGAACTGCCGGCGGAGGCCCGCTTCAGGGTGACGTCCCACCGGGCCCGGCGCGTCAGCTGAGGACGCGCCGGGGCCGGACGCGGAGCGCCGGGACGGACGCTCAGAAGCCGTGCCGGGAGCCGCCGTCGACCGGGAGCATCACGCCCGTCAGGTAAGAGGCGGCCGGCGACAGCAGGAACGCGGCCGTGCGGCCGAACTCCTGCGGGGAGCCGTACCGGCGCAGCGGGATGCGGGACTCGTTGCCCGCGCGGGCCGTGGCGGCGTCGCCGGACAGCGCGTCGAGCTCCCGTACCCGGTCGGTGTCGATACGGGCCGGCAGCAGTCCGATGACGCGGATCCCGCGCGGACCGAGCTCCACCGAGAGGGACTTCGCGAAGCCGGCCAGGCCCGGCCGCAGGCCGTTGGAGATGGTCAGGCCGGGGATCGGCTCGTGGACCGAGCCCGACAGGACGAAGCCGATGACCCCGCCCTCGTCCAGCACCGCGGCGGCCGCCCGGGCGAGGCGCACCGCACCGAGGAAGACCGACTCGAAGGCGGCCGACCACTGCTCGTCGGTGCTGTCGACTGCGAAGCCCGGGACCGGGCCGCCGACGCTGATGAGGATGCCGTCGAAGCGGCCGAAGTGCTCGCGCGCCGTGGCGATGAGCCGCGCGGCAGCCGCCGGGTCCGCGTTGTCCGCGGCCGACCCCACGGCGTTCGGACCGAGTTCGGCGGCGGCGTCGGCCGTCCGCTTCTCGTCCCGGCCCGTCACGAGGACCTTCGCGCCGTCGGCGATCAGTTCCCGGGCGGAGGCGAAACCGAGGCCGCGGGTGGCCCCGGTGACGATGTAGACACGGTCTTTCAGTCCAAGATCCATGCCCGACACGCTACGCCGTCGCGGGCTCCTGTTCGGCCGCTTCGGCCCGGGCCGCGGCCTCCTCGCGGTCGCGCTTCTCGCGCCGTACGAGGACCAGCCAGCCCACCGGCACCGCGGAGGCGAACAGCCACCACTGGACCGCGTAGGCCATGTGCGCGCCGATCGAGTCGTGGTCGGGGTCGGCGACGGTCTCGGGGCTGCCGTCCGCCGGAGCCGGATCGGTCAGTTCCAGGTACCCGCCGAGGACCGCCCGGCCCAGGGACTCGGCCTGCTGCTCGCTGTTGATGAGCATCACCTGACGGTCGGGCAGGCCCTTGCGGTCCTTGATGCCGCTGCCGCCGCTCGTCTCGTCGGCCTTCAGCCGGCCGGTGACCGTCACCTCGCCCGCGGGCGCGGCCGGCACCGGCGGGTAGGCGCGCGGGTCGCCGCCGCCGGCCACCCAGCCGCGGTCGACCAGCACCACCCGGCCGTCGGCGAGGACGAGCGGGGTCAGGACGTGGAAGCCGACCTTGTCGTCGTTGGAGGTCCGCATCCGTACGACCACCTCGTGCGCGGAGTCGTAGGTGCCGGTGGCGGTGACCGCGCGCCAGAAGTCGGCGCGGGGGACCTTGTGGCCGGGGGAGGTGACCTCCGTCATCGGGACCGGCTTCGCCCGCAGGTTCGCCTCGATCAGCTGGTTCTGCGCGACCCGGTGCACATGGCGGTGGTACTGCCAGAACCCGAGCTTGATCATCACGGGGATGAGGACGAGGGCCATGAGGGTGAGGCACACCCACTGCCGGGTCAGCACAAAGCGGTACACGCCCACGACGGTACCCCGGCCGACGAGGACCCCGGCGGCCGGGTGGCCCTCCGGGGTCGCGGGGAGGAGAAGGAAGCGGTCAGACGTGGTCGACGATGCCCACCTTCCCTTCCGCGCGGGCGCAGTGCCCGCCGCAGTACCACTGGCCCTCGACCTCGACGCCCTGTCCGATGATCTGGACCCGGCAGTGCTCGCAGATGGGCGCCATGCGGTGGATGGCGCAGGAGAAGCAGTCGAAGACGTGCACGGCGCCCTGCGCGTGCACCTCGAAGGACATGCCGTAATCGTTTCCGCAGACCTCACAACGTGCCATGCGCCGCATGCTGCGCACGGCGGAGCGGCGGAACAAGATCCACCCTGGTGAGTCGCCGCGCGGACACCCGCCCGGACCAACGGCAGGCGGCCGGCCCCCTCATTCCCAGGTCATTCCCCGGCCGGGGCCACGTCCCGCAGCAGCTGCGTGAAGGCCGCCTCGTCGACGACCGGGGTGCCGAAGGACTTCGCCTTGACCGTCTTCGAGGTCGCCGAGTCCGGGTCGTTCGTCACCAGGAGGCTGGTGAGCCGCGACACACTCGTCGCGACGTGCAGGCCCGCCTCGATCGCCCGGTCCTCCAGCAGCTCCCGTTCCACCGAGGTGTCGCCGGAGAAGGCGATCCGCATGCCCTGCTTCAGCGGCTTGCCGTCCTCGAAGCGCCCCGGGTTGGGGTGCGGGCACGGCGGACGCTTGCGCGAGGGCCGCCAGCTGCCGCCCCGGTACGACGCCTGGTGGCCCACGCGCGGGGTGGCGGCCGAGTCCGACCACTCCGTCAGCGGACGGCATTCCAGCAGGGGCAGCCGTACGCCGCCCTGCGCCGCGGCGTGCAGCGACGGACGGAATGCCTCCGCGAGCACCCGGGCGTCGTCGAGCGCGTGGTGGGCGCGCTGCTGGACCACACCGAAGTGCGCGGCGAGCGACTCCAGCTTGTGGTTGGGCAGCGGGAGGTTCAGCTCCTTCGACAGGGCGATGGTGCACAGCCGCTGACGGACCGGCGCGGTCGTCTCGGCGCGCGCGTACTCCCGGGCGATCATCTGCCAGTCGAAGATGGCGTTGTGCGCGACCAGCACGCGGTCCGCGAGCCTGCCGGCGAACTCCTCGGCGATGTCCTTGAAGAGCGGCGCGCCTTCGAGCACGTCACTCGTCAGACCGTGGATCCACACCGGTCCCGGGTCCCGCTGCGGGTTGACCAGGCTGTACCAGTGGTCCTCCACGTTGCCCAGGGCGTCGAGCCGGTAGACGGCGGCGGAGACTATCCGGTCGTCGCGAGCGAGCCCGGTGGTCTCCACGTCGACGACCGCGTACCCCTGTGGGTACGCGGTCGGCCACGTCGTCTCTGCGGTCGTACGGTCGTCGAGCATGGTCACAGAGGATATCGGCACGGACTGACACCGCGGCCCCACCCTCGGTCAGCCCAGGGCGGAGACCAGGTCCCCGGCGGCCAGCTGTTCGAGCCCGCAGCCGTCAACGGGCCCCGGCAGCAGCCGGTATACGGACCCCCGCGCCCCGGCCGGCGCCACGTCGCCGTCCACCAGTGCGAGCAGCGCCGACCTCCCCGAGGCGGCGGCGCCCGCGAGGGCCTCCACATCGGACGACGGCAGCACGGAGTCCGGATCCTCCAGCCCGAGCAGCCGCCCGGCGAAGGCCGCGGTGTCCTCGTCCGACCGGCGCCGGTAGGTCCACAGCTCGTCGGGGTCGCCGGGCCGGGGCGTGCGGCGCAGCACGACGGCCTCTCCGCAGCGCGCCGCCGCGTGCCAGCCCGCCAGCTCCCACAGGGTGGTGCGGCCGGTGGAGAAGTACTGGAAGAGGTCGCGGCCGATCCGGGCCAGGTCCTCCTGGTGCGCGGACACGCTGTGGTAGCCCTCGTCGTCGGGCAGGTGCACGTCGGTCCACAGGAAGCCGCGCCGCTCCAGGTCGACCAGCATCGGCACGTGGATCCGGGAGTTGCCGACCAGGTCGTAGCGCTGCCGCACGGTCCGCGGGTCGTAGCGCGCGGTGCGCCCGGAGCGGCTCGGCAGCGCCATGAAGCCGGCGAAGGCGTCGGGCAGCAGCTCGAAGGGGATGTTGTTGTAGCTGAAGACGACCGGCATGGCGAAGCGGACGCCGGTGTCGGCGAGGGCGTCGAGGTCGATGTCCACGTACTCGCTGGCCCCGGCGGGCGCGGGGGCGGAGGTGAGGTCACCGGAGTGCACCACGGCCCGTCGGCCGTACACGAGGCGGGTGAAGTCGCACAGGCCCGCGTAGTTCCAGTCGGAGTCGAACAGCACCACCGACAGGTCGAGGTCCACCCTCTTCTTCGGCGGCTCCATCCAGTGCAGGAACATCCGCAGCACCTCGCCGTCGGGCAGCGCCTGGAAACTGCCCTTGGGGACGGTGACCAGGGTCTTGGCCGCGGCCCGCTCCGCCGAGGGGACGTGCAGGTGGGCCAGGCGCGAGTCGAGGACCGCCACGTCGTACGGCTCGGCCGCGGCCAGCCTGCGCAGCAGCTCCCGCTCGAACAGGCCGGTCACCGCACGGGTCACGGGCTCGGCGAGCGGCGCCCGGGTGTCGTCCACGGTGTACGAGTGCGCGACCTGGCCGCGGGGGAAGAACACCCTCCGGGTGCCGGGCAGATGGCGGATCCGCAGCCGTCCCAGCGCGGACAGCACCGGCCCCGGCCCCGCCTTCGGCAGGCGCTCCGCCAGGACCGCCGCCACCCGCTCGGGCAGGGCGTCGGCCGCGTACCGGCGCAGCAGGTGGTCGAGGCGCCGTACGAGCTCTCCGGGCCGCTCGGCGAGGACGGCGAGGGCCAGGTCCGGGTCCGCCCCGCGCAGGGCCTCCTCCACGCGGCCCGTCCAGGTGGCGGCCCTGATGCGGGAGCCGTCGACCCGTACGGCCTGCGGGTACCGGGCGGCCGTGGCCAGCAGGGCCTCGCCCAGCGCGGTGCCCCGGACGTCGGTCCCGCGCAGCACGGCGAAGGCCAGGGCGGCCCGCGGGTGGCGCCCGTACTGCTCGAAGGGGTGCAGGATCTCGGCGGCCCGCTTCCACGGGTCGGGGTGGCGCAGGACGTCCTCGACGAGCAGGGCGGGGTCCAGTGCGTCCAGCAGGGCGAGCAGTTCGCGGCGCAGAGGGCGCGGCAGGGACCGCATCCGGGGCGGCGACAGCAGGTCGGCCTCGCCTCCGGACCAGACGGCCAGCAGCCGCAGGACGTCGGTGGCGGTGGTCAGCCGGCCGGGCAGCAGGGCGCGTGCGGCCTCCCGGGTGCGGCGCTCGCGCAGCAGGGTGCCGAGCACCATGGCCTTGGTCTCCCGCACCGGGATGTCGTCCGGCAGCCAGTCGAGGCCGGCCGGCGCGGCGGCGAGCAGCACCCGCGCCTCCTCGGTGTCCTGGGCCGACAGCGGGGTTCGGCGGGCGAGCAGCCGGCCGAGGGCGGTGACGGAGTCGGCCGCGCGGTCGGTGCCCAGGCCCAGCAGCCGCAGCGGGCCCGCGCTTTCGCCGGGCGCGGGCCGGCCGGGCCGCTCGGCGGCCGGGTCCAGGAAGGGGTCCGCGAGGTCGATCCGGCGGTGGCAGATCGGGCAGCCCGTGTAGACGGCGCCGTCCCAGCAGGTCCGGCAGACCAGGTGGGCGCAGGGCGACACGGGGTGGACGCTGCCGACGGTCGCGCACAGCACGCACGGCTGGGCGGGCCACTGCAGGAGCAGTGCGAAGACCCGGTCGAGCCACAGGGCGACGGTGTCGTCGGGCACGGAGGCCGGGAACGTGCGGAACAGCGGCATGTGGGTGCGGTCCGCGCCCAGCAGGACGTCGATGTCGCGGACGAGCGAGGTGCCGGCGTCGGCGAGCCCGGTGGGGCCGAGCCAGGCGAGTGCGGAGCGCAGCGGCGCCGTCAGGGCGAAGCCCCGGTCGAGGAGTTCGGCCTCGAGGGCGGTCAGGCCCTCGGCCGTGGACGGATCGCCGGGGCGCGGCCCGGCCTGGTCGACGTACACGGTGTGGAGACGGCGCAGCAGGACGGTCGACAGCTCGGGCAAAGGGGAGAGTCCTCCGGAACCGGGGAGAGGGGTGGGGCGGGGGCGGAGAGGGGACGCGCTGCGTGGTCATCGGAGAGGTGAGAAGGAAGCACGTCGCGGAGCCGCCCCCGCGCAGCAGATACAACCACGGCCGGGCCGAGGCGCAAACCGATTTACCGACCGGTCCTCGGCCCCTGCGGCGGCGCCGCCAGCAGGGCTGTCACCAGGGCCCGTACGGACAGCAGGAAGAGCCGTTCCGGATCCGCGGGCCGGGCCAGCGCGCGGGCGAGGGCCGGGTCGTGGGGGGCCGCGGCCGGGTCCCAGAGCTCGCTCTCGGCCGGGGACTGGGCGGGGGAGCGCTCGCGGTTGCGCTCGACCAGCAGGAACCCGACGATCTGGAACTGCACGGCGCGCACCGCGTCGGCCGCCCGGGCGCCGCGCAGTCCCGCGGCGTGCACCTCGTGGACGAGCGCCTGCTGCGCGGGCAGGAACATCCGCTCCGTGAGCCCGCGTTCGTGGACCATCGCGATCAGGTGCGGGCGCTCGCGCAGCTCGCGGCGCAGGATCCGGGCGACCGATTCGATCCGCTCGGCCGGGGTGCGCCCGACCGGGGAGATCGCGCCCATCTCCTGCACCGTCCGCTCCACGAGGGCGTCGAGCAGCGATTCGCGGTTGCCGACGTGCCAGTAGATGGACGTCACGGCGGTGCCCAGCACGGCGGCGAGCCCCCGCATCGTGAGGGCGGCCGGACCGCGCTGCTTGACCAGGGACGCGGCGGCGTCCAGCACCTCGTCCCGGGTCAGCGAGGATCTGGCCATGTCAGTGGTCCACCGATCTGTCGATGCGTCAGTTTCCGTGTATGCACGGGGGTTTACCCTTCATCGCTCGCGGTGTAACTGTGTTACAGACCCGAACCGAGAGGTGGTGCGAGACATGGCACGCGTACGGTACGGAGCGCGCACCGAGGCCGAGATCGCCGCGTCGCGCGAGAAGAGTTCCAAGCTCCCCGACATCTGGTCCACCGGCGTGGTGGCCGTCTGGGAGACCGACCCCGACGTGGTCGCCGAGGTCCTCCCGCCGCCCCTCAAGCCGGCCGGGCGGCCGCTCGTGCGGGCGAACATCAGCAAGGTCGACCTGCCCGGCTACCCGCTCGGCGCCGGCTCGGTGGCCGTCGCCGCCCACCACGACGGTGTGGAGGGCTGGTACCCGCTGGTCATGCCGATGACCCACGAGCGCGCCCTGACCGGCGGCCGCGAGGTCTTCGGCGAACCGAAGAAGCTGGGCGAGGTCACCGTCGAGCGCGACGGCCTCGTCGTGCGGGCCGCCCTCGCCCGGCACGGGATCGCCTTCGTCGAGGTGCGCGGCGCCGTGGACCGCCCGCTCCCGCTGCCCGAGCCCACCCGGAAGACCGACTTCTACTTCAAGTTCCTGCCCGCCGTGGACGGTTCCGGCTTCGACGCGGACCCGGTCCTCGTCCACTGCGTCCGCAACGAGAAGGTCCGCAAGCTGGAGCACATCACCGGTGACATCGTCCTGCGCGAGTCGATGTTCGATCCCGTGGCCGACCTCCCCGTCCGCCGGATCGTGGAGATCACCCTCGGCGAGAAGACCACCGACCAGAAGGGCCGGGTCGTCGAGCGGGTCAGCGCCCGGGCCCTGCTTCCGTACATCCACCAGCGCTACGACGACCCGATGCAGATCCTCGACGGCCCCCCGGAAGGGAGCCTGTGAGATGAGGCTCGAACCGGGACAGGCGGCCGTCGTCACCGGCGCGGCGAGCGGTATCGGCCTCGCCATGGCCCGCCGCTTCGCCGCCGAGGGACTGAAGGTGGTCCTCGCCGACGTCGAGGAGGCCGCCCTGCGCAAGGCCGCCGACGAACTCGCCGCGGACGGGGCACAGGTACTCGCCCGGACCGTCGACGTCAGCGACCGCGACAGCGTGCTCGCCCTCGCCGACGCGGCCTACGACGCCTTCGGCGCCGTCCACGTCCTCTGCAACAACGCGGGCGTCGGCTCCGGCGCGGAGGGCCGGATGTGGGAGCACGAGCCCAACGACTGGAAGTGGGCCTTCTCCGTCAACGTGTGGGGCGTCTTCCACGGCATCCAGGCCTTCGTCCCCCGCATGATCGCCGGCGGCGCCCCCGGCCACGTCGTCAACACCTCCTCCGGCGACGGCGGCATCGCCCCGCTGCCCACGGCCTCCGTCTACGCCGTCACCAAGGCCGCCGTGGTCACCATGACCGAGTCCCTCTACGCCCACCTCAAGGCGGAGGGCGCGGCCGTCGGCGCCTCCGTGCTCTTCCCCGGCCCGCACATGCTGCGCACCGGACTGTGGGAGTCCCACCGCAACCGGCCCGAGCGGTACGCGAAGCAGCGCCCGCGCAGGACCCCGTACCGCAGCCTCGACCAGTACGAGGCCGCCATGAAGCAGGCCGGCCACGAGGTGAACTTCACCCCGGTCGAGGAGGTCGCCGAGCACGTCGTCGACGGCATCCGCGCCGACCGCTTCTGGATGCTGCCGCCGAGCGAGCACAGCGACCGGCAGATCCGCGCCCGGTCGCAGTCGATGCTCGACCGCGCCGATCCCGCCTACCTGGAGAGCTTCATCCTCGACTGAGGAGCGTCCGCCATGAGTGACAGCACAAGCGACAGCACGGGTGACAGCACGTGTGACAGCACGGGTGGCACACCGTACGAAGACCCCTACCTGATCATCTCCTCCGACTGCCACGCGGGCCTGCCCACCGAGCAGTACCGCCCCTACCTCGACTCCCGCTTCCACCGCCAGTTCGACGAGTTCCTCGGCCAGCGCGACGCCCGCCGCGCGGAGGCCACCCGGCTCGGCGTCCGCAACGAGGCCTTCGCCGAGAAGTGGTTCCACGACCACGAGGAGGGCCTGCGGGGAGGCTGGGACACCGGACAGCGGCTGAAGGAGCTCGACGGCGACGGCGTGGCCGCCGAGGTCGTCTTCCCCGACGCGGACGCCGTCGACAGCCAGACCGCGGCCCCCTTCGGGGTCGGCCTCGGGCTCTCCGGCGACCAGGACCCCGAGCTCGGCATGGCAGGCGCGCAGGCGCACAACCGCTGGCTGGCCGAGTTCGTCTCCCAGACCCCCGAACGCCACTGCGGCGTCGCCCTGCTGCCCATCACCGGCGAGCCGGACCAGGTCGTCGCCGAGATCCACCGGGCCAGGGAGTCCGGGCTGGGCGCGCTGATGATCCCCGCCATGTGGGTGGACAAGGCGCCCTACCACGACCGCCGCTACGACCCCGTCTGGGCGGCGGCGGCCGAGACGCGGATGCCGATCGTCACCCACTCCGGGTCCTCGCCGCGCCACGAGTACGGCGACCACCTGGGCATCTTCGTCTCCGAGGTCACCTGGTGGCCGGCCCGCCCGCTGTGGTTCCTGCTCTGGTCCGGGGTGTTCGAGCGGCACCCGGGCCTGAAGTTCGGGGTCGCCGAGTCGGGCTGCTGGTGGCTGCCGAACCAGCTGTGGTTCATGGACCGGCTCTACCTCGGCGCGCACGGCGGCAAGAAGCTCTCGCCGTTCGAGGAGCTGAAGCGGCCGCCGAGCGAGTACCTGGACCGCCAGGTCTTCGTCTGCGCCACGAACACCAAGCGGCGCGAACTGGCCCAGCGCTACGAGATCGGCGTGGACAACATCCTGTGGGGCTCGGACTTCCCGCACCCCGAGGGCACCTGGCCGAACACCCGGACCTGGCTGAAGAACACCTTCCACGACATCCCGGTCGAGGAGACCCGCCGGATGCTGGGCCTCGCCGCGGCGGAGGTCTTCGGCTTCGACACCGCGAAGCTGGCCCCGATCGCCCGACGGATCGGCCCCACCCCGGCCGAACTGGGCCAGTCCCCGGACCAGGCGGCGGTGGCGGCCTCCTGGGCGCGTTCGCGCGAGGTGGGCCGGCACTGGCTGACCGACCACGACTTCCCGGTACTGGGGGTCTCGCGGTGACCGGCGACGACCGCTACACGGTGATCTCGGCGGACTGCCACGCGGGCGCCGACCTCCTGGACTACAAGCCGTACCTGGAGAAGCGGTACCACGACGACTTCGACGCCTGGGCCGCCACCTACGTGAACCCGTACGAGGACCTCCTCGCGGACACGGCGGACCGCAACTGGAACTCGGCGCGGCGCCTGGCGGAGCTGGAGGCGGACGGCATCGTCGCCGAGGTCGTCTTCCCCAACACCATCCCGCCGTTCTTCCCCAAGGCATCCCTGATGGCGCAGCCGCCGACGGCCGCGGAGTACACGATGCGCTGGGCCGGGCTCCAGGCCCACAACCGCTGGCTGGCGGACTTCTGCGCGGACGCCCCGGGGCGGCGGGCCGGCGTCGCGCAGATCCTCCTCAACGACGTCGACGCGGCGGTGCAGGAGATCCGCCGGACGAAGGCGGCGGGCCTGACGGGCGGCATCCTGCTCCCCGGCGTGCCGCCCGGATCCACGGTCCCCGAGCTGTACTCGGCCGCCTACGACCCCATCTGGGCGGTGTGCGACGAGTTGGACGTCCCGGTCAACCACCACGGCGGCTCGGCCTCGCCGCCGCTGGGCGACGAACCGGCGGCCCGGGCCGTCTTCATGGTGGAGACCACCTGGTTCTCGCACCGGGCCCTGTGGCACCTGGTCTTCGGCGGGGCGTTCCGGCGCCACCCGGGCCTGAAGCTGGTCCTGACGGAGCAGGGCTCCGGCTGGATCCCGGGCGTGCTGGAGATGCTGGACTACTACCACGGCCGCCTGGTCGCGGCATCGGCCACGGCCGAGTCCAAGTTCGGTGCGGGCCTCGCCGAGGCGATGGGCAGCGGCCCGAGCGAGGTCTGGCGGGACAACTGCTTCGTGGGGGCCAGCTTCATGCGCCCCCACGAGGTCCCGCTGCGGGACCGGATCGGCCTCGACAAGATCATGTGGGGCAGCGACTACCCCCACGACGAGGGCACGACGCCGTACTCCCGCGAAGGCCTCCGCATCGCCTACGCGGGCCTCCCGCGGGACGAGGTCGCCGCGATGGCCGGCGGCAACGCGGCCCGCGTGTACGGCTTCGACCTGGCCCTGCTGGACGCGCTGGCCGCGCAACACGGCCCGCTGGTCTCGGAGATCGCCGAACCCCTGACGGAGGTCCCGCCGGAAGCCACCAGCCCGGCCTTCGCCAAGGGCGGCTCGGTCCGCGTCTGGTGACCCCGTCTCCCGCCGGGCCGGCTCCGAGGTCCTGTCGTCAAAGTCTCGCCTGGCCCGCGGCGCCACTTTGACGACAGGACCTAGTGGAACCGGAGCCGCCCCGGCGGGAGCGCCTCACCCCCGCGCACGTCGCTGCCGTCGTAGACGTGGATCGTGAGGTCTGGCAGCTCGGCGAGGGGGGACAAGTCCACCGTGCCGCAGGCGCTCAGCGACAGTGTCCGCAGTCTCGTGAGCCCGGCGATGTGGCGCGAGACCTGTGATGGGAAGTCGCAGTCGGACAGGAACATGCTGGTCAGGCCAGGGAAGCGCAGGAACTCCTCGGGCTCCGGTCGCCGCCGGTGGATCATCTGGAGGAACTGCAGGTCCGGCACCTGTGCCATGGTGCGCAGTTCCGCACCCTGTCGGTCCCCAACGATGCTGAGTGACCGCAGTCCCGTCCAGCGCCCCAGGCCGTCCAATGAGGTGTCCTCCGTACCCTCGAACAGCCAGAGCCCGGTGAGCTCGTTGAGCGTGGGCAGCTCGCCCACCGACCGGTAGCCATCGGTGGAACTGAGCCCGAGGGTACTGAGTGAGGGCAGCTCCCGGAGCACGTCGAGTCGGACGTTCGGGCTCCCGGAGAGGAAGAGGCTCTGCAGGTGGCTGCCGGCGACGGCGTGGATGTCCCTGACGGCGGGACAGGCGGTGAGAGCCAGGTGCTCGAGCTCCCGGAGAGAGGACAGCGGACCGACGTCGGTCAGCTCGGGGGAGTCGAGGGCGTACAGCATCTGGAGGTCGGTCCTCCTGGCTACCTCCGGGGGGATGCGATCGGCCTTGACCAGCCGGAGCCTGCGGAAGTTCGGCAGGAGCTCGAGGCAAGCCAGTTGCTCAGGCGTGTGCAGGGACAGCAGAGCGCTTTCGTCCGTGATCCCCGAAAGCACGGCTGAGGCATAGGCGGCGGCATCGAAGCGGCCCCACGCCTGATCGAGTTCGGACAGAGCCTCGGGCCATACCTCCTCGCGGAACCGCCGGATCACCTCCAGCGCCGGCTCCCCACCCACCAGGGAGGCCGTCCGGATGGTCGCCGCCGTCTGCGGCTCGCTCAGGTCGTCGCCGGGCCGAGGAAGCAGGTCCAGGACCAACGCGCCGGCCTTGGACAGCTCTTCTGCCTGCTGCGGGCTGCGTGGCGGAAGGAGTTCCGCCACTCGGACCTTGACTTCCGAACACATCGCAGGGTCCAGTTCGGGGGCGTGTTCCAAGCAGGCCGCCGCCAGGAGGACCAGGCGGTTGCGGGCGCCCTTGACCTTGTCCGCGCGCTTCAGCAGGCCCCGCAGGATGCGGGTGCGCTCGTCCGGACGGGCGTGGCCCACCGCCATGCGGACCACGTCGTCCCAGGAGTCGTCGTGCGCGTTCCTCACGAGCACGCCGAAGTCCCGCGACTCCACCGCCGCCTTGGCGCCGAGGTAGTCCTGGAAGGTGCGGTGGACGAAGACGACAGAGCCCGGCACCGGCTCCAGGAGCAGACCGCTGCGGATCAGCAGGTGGGTGAAGACTTGCTCCGCGCCGCCCTGCGCAGCAACCTGCGGCATCGAATTCAGCCACTCGTCCACCATCTCGACGGCCTCGTCCCGGCCCGCCTCCAACTGCCCGTTGCGGATCAGCCAGTACGCGAGCCGCTGGAGCAGCGCGATCTGTTCCTCACGAGTGAGGTAGACCCCCTCGACCCCGCTGATCTCCCGTTCCGTGTCCCGCCGGACCAGCAGCATGTCCAGGGCGGCGTCGTACACCTCCTTGCGGGCACGCGGGAGCTGCATCCGCCGGTCCTGGTTCAGTGCGCACAGCAGCGCGCACATCAGCGGGTTCGTCGCCAGCCGGGCCAGATCCCGCCGGGAGGAGACCGCTTCCAGCAGCGACGCCTCGTACGCGTCGACCTCCTGCCCCTGCGCCCGGGCTGCCGCGTGCCAGTGCTCCACGAAGGCCCGGATGTCCCGCTGTTCCATCGGCAGCATCGAGTGGGTGGCGAATCCGAGGCCCGCGAGCCAGTCCTCCGGGACCGCCGAGGGGCGGGTGGTCACCACGTACCGCGCCTTCGGGAACGCGGAGACGAGCGAGCGCAGCCAGGTCTCCGTGCGGGCGCGCAGCCGTTGCGGAACCTCGTCCACTCCGTCCACGAGGACCAGCGCACGGCCGCTCAGCATGAGGTCCTCGACCCAGCCCGGCGGCGCCGACAACGGGACGGCGCCCGCGCGCAGGAAGTCCTCCGGCAGCGGCAGGTCGCCCGACGCGGTGAAGGAGCGCAGCCGCAGGACGAACGGGACGTACATGGCCCACGGCCGCTCGGCCTGCCGGGCCGCGTTGAGGGCCAGCCACTGCACCAGGGTGGACTTTCCCGACCCCGCCGGGCCGCGCAGCAGGATCCGGTCCACGGAGGCGAGGGCCTGCTCGGCCCGGACCTGGGTCCGGTGCACCGCCGGTTCGCCCGGCAGGAGCTGCTCCGCGCCGCTGACCGCGAGGCTGATGTACGCCACGTCCAGCGGCCAGTCCTGGCGGGAGCGGCTGAGGGTCAAGCCGAAGAGCTGGAGGCGGCCGTGGGTCGCGGCGATGTACTGCGCGTAGCGCTCTTCGAAGGCGTACGCCGTCCCGTTCCCGGCGGCGCCGAGCCGGTCCACCGCGCGCGCCAGGTTCCCCGTCCTGCGGACCAGTTCCACGTCCGCCCGGGCGCCGAAGGCCGGCAGGGTCGTCAGGTACTCCAGTGCGTGCTCGCAGCACAGCCGGACCAGCCGCCCGTACAGGGCCTCGGCCGCCTCGCCCAGCCCCGGTGGGGGTGGGGGCAGCGTCGTCGCCAAGGTGTCCGGGTCGAGGTCCGCCGCGAAGAGGGCCTCCGCGTCCAGCGGGCCCAACGCGGCGAAGGCGTCGCCGACCGCGGCCACCGCCGCCAGCCGCTCGTGTTCCGGGAGGTGGGCGGTCGCCTCGGTCAGGCGGGTCGCGAGGGTCTCGGTGAGGCGGCGGATCTCCGGCCCGCCCAGTTCCGCCGGAGGCTTGCGCCACCGCTGGACCGGGCGCGCGGGATCGGTCGTCAGGCCCGCGCCGGGGGTCCGGGAGAGGGCGGACCTGACCAGGGCGCTCGCCGCCGTCCCCGCCACACGTAAGAGAACCGTCTCGAATCCCGTCATTCCCCACCCTCCCCGAACCGACGGTAACCTCGATGGATACCGATCGGTAACAACCTCTAGCGGCAGCCCCGAAGGCGCCTCTATGGTGCGGACATGCCGAACCTGCCCGATGTCGTGCTGTGGTCCATACCCGCCTTCGTGCTGCTCACCGTCATCGAGCTGGTGAGCTACCGCCTCCATCCCGACGAGGATGCGGACGGCTACGAGACGAAGGACGCCGTCACCAGCATCAGCATGGGGCTCGGCAGCATCGGTTTCGACCTGCTCTGGAAGATCCCGGTGGTCGCGGTCTTCACCGCCGTCTACGAACTCACCCCGATGCGGGTGCCGTTGCTGTGGTGGACCATCCCGCTGATGCTGCTCGCCCAGGACTTCCTCTACTACTGGCAGCACCGCGGCCACCACGTGATCCGCATCCTGTGGGCCTGCCACGTGGTCCACCACAGCAGCCGGAAGTTCAACCTCACCACCGCCCTGCGCCAGCCCTGGACCAGTGCCACGACCTACTGGTTCTACCTGCCGATGGTGGCCGTCGGGGTGCACCCGGCCGTGATCCCGTTCTGCTACGGCATCAACCTGCTCTACCAGTTCTGGGTCCACACCGAGCGCATCGGCAAGCTGCCGCGGGCCTACGAGTACGTCTTCAACACCCCGTCCCACCACCGCGTCCACCACGCGTCCCAGGGCGGCTACCTCGACCGCAACTACGGCGGCATCCTGATCATCTGGGACCGGATGTTCGGCTCCTGGGTGGGCGAGACGGACAGGCCCGTCTACGGGCTCACCAAGAACATCAACACCTACAACCCGCTGCGCGTCGCCACCCACGAGTACGCCGCCATCGCGCGGGACGTGCGCGCCGCCCGGAGCTGGAGCGAGCGGGCCGGCCGGGTCTTCCGCGGTCCCGGCTGGCAGCCCGCGGCACCGGCCCAGGCGGCCCCGCCCGCCCAGGCCGCCGCCGCCCAGGCCGCCCCCGCGACCCCGGCCGCCGCGCCCGTCGCCGACCCGGCCGCCGTACAGGAGACCACCGCGTGAGCACCGCAGAGTCCACCGGCCGCCCCGGCCCCTCCTGGGCCGCCGACCGGGCGGTGCCCGGCCGCGAACGGCTCGGCCGCGCGGCCCTCGCGTCCTTCGCCGTGGCCGCCGCCGCCGACCTCGGGTCGCTGCTGGCCGACTGGCACCTCGGGCACGTCATCGCCAAGCCGCTGCTGATGCCGCTGCTCGTCGCCTACGTGATCACGCGCGGCGCGCCCCGCCTGCTGGTCGCCGCCCTGCTGTTCGGCTGGGGCGGGGACCTGGCCCTGCTCTTCGACGCCGAGGCCGCCTTCCTCGTCGGCATGGGCTCCTTCGCCGTCGGGCACGTCTGCTACCTGGTCCTGTTCGGCAAGCGGCCCGCGAACGCGCTGCTCGGGGGCGGCTACGCCCTGGCCCTCCTCGGGACCGTCGCCCTGCTCTGGTCCGATCTGCCGGCGGACCTGCGGATCCCCGTGGCCGGCTACAGCCTGCTGCTGACCGCCATGGCCTTCCGCTCCAGCGCCCTCGGGCTGCGGGCCGGCATCGGCGGCGCGCTGTTCCTGCTGTCCGACACCCTCATCGCCACCGGCGTCGCGGAATGGCCCCAGCTGCCCCGCCCCGACTTCTGGATCATGGCCACCTACCTGGCCGCCCAGTACCTGCTGGCCACCGGAGCGACCACCCGCGAAGCAGGCGTACCGTAGGACGGCCATCAGTCGTACAAGACTGAACAACCCCGAGCCGGAGGACTGCACCACCATGCGCGCCACCGTCATCCACGCCCCGCACGACATCCGCGTGGAGGAGGTGCCCGACGCTGCGATCCAGCGCCCCGAGGACGCCGTCGTCCGCGTCCTGCGTGCCTGCATCTGCGGCAGCGACCTGTGGGCCTACCGCGGCGAGGCCGCGCGCCAGCCGGGCCAGCGCATCGGCCACGAGTTCCTGGGTGTCGTCGAGGAGACCGGCCCGGCCGTCTCCGGCGTGCGCGCCGGCGACCTGGTCGTGGCGCCCTTCATGTGGTCCGACGGCACCTGCGAGTACTGCAAGGAGGGCCTCTACACCTCCTGCGACCACGGCGGCTTCTGGGGCTCGGTCGGCCACGACGGCGGCCAGGGCGAGGCCGTGCGCGTCCCGCACGCCGACGGAACGCTGGTGAAGCTGCCCGCCGAGGCCGTCTCCGACGACCACCTGCTCACGGGCCTGCTCGCCCTCTCCGACGTCATGGGCACCGGTCACCACGCCGCACTGGGCGCGGGCGTGCGCCCGGGCTCCACGGTCGCCGTGGTCGGCGACGGCGCGGTCGGCCTGTGCGGCGTCCTCGCCGCCAAGCGCCTCGGAGCCGAGCGGATCATCGCACTGGGCCGCCACACGGTCCGCACCGACACAGCCAGGCTCTTCGGGGCCACCGACGTCGTCGCCGAGCGCGGCGAGGCCGCCGAGGCGGCCGTGCGCGAGCTCACCGGCGGCCGCGGCGCCACTTGCGTCATCGAGGCGGTCGGCACCGAGCAGAGCATGCGCACCGCGGTGAACATCACCCGCGACGGCGGGGCCGTCGGCTACGTCGGCGTCCCGCACGGCAGCGGCACGGGCCTCGACCTCGGTGTCATGTTCGACCGCAACATCACCCTGCGCGGCGGTGTGGCACCGGTCCGCGCCTACATCCCGGAGCTCCTGGAGGACGTGCTCAGCGGGGCGATCGACCCGGCGCCCGTCTTCGACCGCGCCGTGTCCCTGGACGAGGTCCCGGACGGCTACCGCGCGATGGACGACCGCAGCGCGCTCAAGGTGCTGATCAAGCCCTGACCTCTCGGCGGACACGAGCGCGGACGGGCCGGGCGGGGTGATTCCCGCCCGGCCCGTCCGTCCGTTCGCCGCTTCGGACTACTTCACGGCCTTGAGGGCGTCCACGACGCCGTAGCCGTAGTAGCCGGTCTGGCCCCACTTGGCCTGGCAGGTGGTGGCATTGATCAGCGCGCCCGTGGCGTCGTAGATCTGCGCCGGGCAGGCCGCCTTGGTGGACTGCGCCTTCAGCATCGCCTGGAGCTGCGAGGGCGTGGCCGAGGGGTGGGCGCTCTTGAGCAGCGCCGCGACGCCCGCTACGTGCGGGGCGGCCATAGAGGTGCCCTGCTTGTAGCCGTAGCCGCCGCCCGGGACGGTCGACAGCACGCGCCCGTTGGCGTCAGGCGTGGCCGGGACCTGCCACTTGTCGCCGCCGGGGGCCGCGACGTCCACGACCCCGAGGCCGTAGCTGGAGTAGTACGAGCGCAGGCCCTTGTCGCCGGTCGCGGAGACGGTGACCACGCCGGGCAGCTGCGTGGGCAGGTCCAGGCAGACCTTCGGGTCGATGGTGCGGGTGACCGGGGTGGTGTCGTTCGGGCTGGTCGTGTCCTCCAGGGAGGCCGCGGCCAGGTCCTGGTTGGAGTTGCCGGCCGAGGCCACGTGCAGCGTGCCCTTGCGCTCGGCGTACTTGGTCGCCCGCCCGATGGCCTCCACCAGCGCCTTCTGGTCGTCGTCCGACTTGCAGTTGAAGAGCCACGGGTCGACGTAGTAGCTGTTGTTCGTCACCTCGATCCCCTTCTCGGCGGCGAACATGAAGCCGCAGACAACCGCCTCGGTGTAGAAGAGGCTGGTCCCGGGCTCGCTCACCTTGATCGCGGCGATCTTCACGCCGGGCGCCACACCGCTGATGCCGACGCCGTTGCGCGGGGCGCCGATGGTGCCGGCCACGTGCGTGCCGTGGTCGCTGCCGTCCGCGTACGGGCGCCAGGCGCCCTCGGTGGTGTCCGCGACGCCGCCGACGCAGTTGGCCGACTGGCCCTTGGAGAAGTTCGGGGCGAGGTCGGGGTGGGTGTCGTCCACACCCGTGTCGATGATGCCCACGGTGACGTTCCGGCTGCCATCGTTGATCTTGTGAGCCTCGTCGGCCTTGATCGTCCGCAGGTCCCACTGGTTGGGCTCGAGCGGCTCCTGACCCTCCTGGGCCTGGGCCGCCGCCTTGGCGGCGTCCGCCTCGCTCAGGAGATGGGTCGCGCCCTCCTCGGTGGTCTGCACGGCCGACATCGGGGCCGTCCGGGTGGCGCCGACCGACACGAACAGCCCACGCTGGGCGCGCAGCTGCTTGGCGAAGTCGGGGTTCTGGGAGTGTGCGACGACGACCCCGATCTGCTCATAGGCCGTCACCACCGTTCCGCCGGCCCGCTCGACGGCCTTCTTCGCCGCCTTCACCGTGGCGTACGCGTTCAGGTTCGCCACGTACGACAGCTTGGGGCCGGTGGTCGCGGCCTTCGAAGCCGTCGCCGCGTCCGCGGAGCCGGCCAGCGGGGCGGCGGAGGCCGACACCGAGGGCAGCAGGGCGAGCGAGGCGGTGAGCGCCAGGCCGACCGGTACGGCGAGGGCACGCCGGCGGACGGATCCCAGATGAGCCATGGGTTCTCCAGATCATCTTGAAAAAGCCGTCCGCACGCGGTCGCGTCGGACGGGTCCATGACAAGTGAACCTAGTGCCGCCGTTCCCCTTTCCGCCATCAGTTCGAGAAATCAGTTTCCGAAGAATCCACGGGTGTTGAACCGTCCCGACACGCCGGCCGTGCCGTTGACAGAGGGGGCTCAGCGCCATCGACCCCCACACGGAGGTTGTTTTGTCCGTCGTCCCCACCGCACCTGCGTCACAAGGAGATTCCCCCGTGACCACCGAAGCAGCGCCGCCCCCGGGCAGCGCGGGAACGCCCCTGGCGGGCCCCACGGCCGATGAGTTCGTGAGCGTCCAGCAGAGTCCCGAGTTCGCCGAACTCCGCCGCTCCTACCGCTCCTTCGCCTTCCCGCTCACCGTGGCCTTCATCGCCTGGTACCTGCTCTACGTCCTGCTGTCCAACTACGCGGGCGGCTTCATGGGGACCAAGGTCTTCGGCAACATCAACGTCGCCCTGGTGCTCGGCCTCGCACAGTTCGCGACGACCTTCCTCATCGCCTGGCTCTACGCGCGCCACGCCGCCGCCCGGCTCGACCCCCGGGCAGCGGCCATCAAGGCGCGGATGGAGGCCTCCGAATGAACGGAACGCAGCACCTGACGACCGTCGCGGCCGGCGCCTCCGAGCACCGGCCGCTCATCATCACCCTGTTCGGGCTGTTCGTCGTCGCCACCCTGGTCATCACCGTCTGGGCCGGCCGCCAGACCAAGGGCGCCGCGGACTTCTACGCGGGCGGCCGCCAGTTCACCGGTTTCCAGAACGGCCTGGCCATCTCCGGCGACTACATGTCCGCCGCCTCCTTCCTCGGCATCGCCGGAGCCATCGCCCTCTTCGGCTACGACGGCTTCCTCTACTCCATCGGCTTCCTCGTGGCCTGGCTGGTCGCCCTGCTGCTCGTCGCCGAGCCGCTGCGCAACTCCGGCCGCTACACGATGGGCGACGTCCTCGCGTACCGGATGCGTCAGCGGCCCGTGCGCACCGCCGCCGGCACCTCCACCATCGTGGTCTCGATCTTCTACCTGCTCGCCCAGATGGCCGGCGCCGGCGTGCTGGTCTCGCTGCTCCTCGGCATCACCAGCGACGCCGGCAAGGTGGCGGTCGTCGCGCTGGTCGGCGTCCTGATGATCGTCTACGTGACCATCGGCGGTATGAAGGGCACCACCTGGGTCCAGATGATCAAGGCGGTCCTGCTGATCGCGGGTGCCCTGCTGATCACCTTCCTGGTGCTGCTGGAGTTCAACTTCAACGTCTCCGACCTGCTGGGCAAGGCGGCCGAGAACAGCGGCCAGGGGGCCAAGTTCCTCGAACCGGGCCTGAAGTACGGCAAGGACTCGACGTCGAAGCTGGACTTCATCTCCCTCGGCCTCGCTCTCGTCCTCGGCACCGCCGGCCTCCCGCACATCCTGATCCGCTTCTACACCGTGCCCACCGCGAAGGCCGCCCGTAAGTCGGTGAACTGGGCCATCGGCATCATCGGCGCCTTCTACCTCATGACCATCGCCCTCGGCTTCGGCGCCGCGGCCCTGCTGGAGCGCGCCGACATCCTGGCCTCGAACAAGGCCGGCAACACCGCCGCACCCCTGCTGGCCCAGGCCGTCGGCGGCGGCGCGGACTCCACCGGCGGGGCCGTCCTGCTCGCCGTGATCTCCGCCGTCGCCTTCGCCACCATCCTCGCCGTGGTCGCGGGCCTCACCCTCGCCTCCTCCTCGTCCTTCGCCCACGACCTGTACGTGAACGTGATCCGCAAGGGCAGGGCCACCGAGCAGGAGGAGGTGCGCGCCGCCCGCTGGTCCACAGTCGTCATCGGCGCCGTCGCCATCGGCCTGGGAGCCCTGGCCCGCGACCTGAACGTGGCCGGACTCGTCGCGCTCGCCTTCGCGGTCGCCGCCTCCGCCAACCTGCCGACGATCCTCTACAGCCTCTTCTGGAAGCGCTTCAACACCCAGGGCGCGCTCTGGTCCATCTACGGCGGGCTCGTCTCGGCCGTCGGCCTGGTGCTGTTCTCCCCGGTCGTCTCCGGCAAGCCCACCTCGATGTTCAAGGACGCGGACTTCTTCTGGTTCCCCCTGGAGAACCCGGGCATCATCTCCATCCCCCTCGGCTTCCTCCTGGGATGGCTGGGAACGGTCCTCACCAAGGAGAAGGCCGACCCGCAGAAGTTCGCCGAGCTGGAAGTGCGCTCCCTCACCGGAACAGGGGCGGTCTGACATCGTCCGAACACCCAGCGTGGCCGTGTCGTAGGTCCCTACGACACGGCCACGTCACGTCTCGTTCGTTCCGGCACCACAGAACGACACATGCGTCCCGTAGTCTCGAAATAGAACGCGTGCAGTAGAGCCAATGTCGCGCGTATGTCTACTTCCGGACAGGGGAGGGGGCCCACAGTGCTTCTCGACACCTATGGCCGCGTGGCCACTGACCTGCGCGTCTCGCTCACCGACCGGTGCAATCTGCGCTGTACCTACTGCATGCCCGAAGAGGGCCTGCAGTGGCTCGGAAAGTCCGACCTGCTCACCGACGACGAGATCGTCAGGCTGATCCGCATCGCCGTCACGCAGCTCGGCATCACCGAGGTCCGCTTCACCGGCGGCGAACCGCTGCTGCGACCCGGCCTGGTCGGGATCGTCGAACAGTGCGCGGCGCTGGAACCCCGCCCCAAGATGTCGCTGACCACCAACGGCATCGGGCTCAAGCGCACCGCGCAGGCCCTGAAGGCCGCCGGCCTGGACCGGGTGAACGTCTCCCTGGACACCCTGCGCCCCGAGGTCTTCAAGACCCTCACCCGCCGCGACCGGCACAAGGACGTCATCGAGGGCATGGCCGCGGCCCGCGAGGCCGGCCTGACCCCCGTCAAGGTCAATGCCGTACTCATGCCCGGACTCAACGACGACGAGGCCCCCGACCTGCTGGCCTGGGCCGTCGAGAACGAGTACGAACTCCGCTTCATCGAGCAGATGCCCCTCGACGCCCAGCACGGCTGGAAGCGGGACGGCATGATCACCGCCGGGGACATCCTGGAGTCGCTGCGCACGCGCTTCACGCTCACCGAGGAGGGCGCCGACGAGCGCGGCTCCGCCCCGGCCGAGCGGTGGGTGGTCGACGGCGGCCCCGCCACCGTCGGCGTCATCGCCTCGGTCACGCGCCCGTTCTGCGGCGCCTGCGACCGTACCCGGCTCACGGCCGACGGCCAGGTCCGCACGTGCCTGTTCGCCACCGAGGAGTCGGACCTGCGCGCCGCCCTGCGCTCGGGCGCCCCGGACGAGGAGATCGCCCGGCTGTGGAAGGTGGCGATGTGGGGCAAGAAGGCCGGTTCCGGCCTCGACGACCCGTCGTTCCTCCAGCCCGACCGCCCGATGTCCGCGATCGGCGGCTGACCGCTCCGTACCGGCGGCCGGTACGGACCGGCCGCCGTGCCCGGTCGGCAGAAGGGCCGGGTCAGCGGAAGCGCCGCGTCAGCGCAGGCGCTCCGAGCCTTCCGGCTGCACCCACTCGTCGAGCTTCACGACGTCCTTGAGGAAGCCGCGCACCCCCAGGAACTGGGAGAGGTGCTCGCGGTGTTCCTCGCACGCCAGCCACGTCTTGCGCCGTTCCGGCGTGTGCAGCGTCGGGTTGTTCCACGCGAGGACCCAGACGGCCGCGTCACGGCAGCCCTTGGCCGAGCAGGTGGGGATTTCGTCGGGAGCGGGGGAGTCGGAGGAAGTCACGACCTCACCCTAGAACGGAAAGGCGACGCCGAGCAGCCACGGGGGGAGCTGCCCGGCGTCGGTCCGTCGCTCCGACGGGGGATGCGGAGCGCGTGAGCAGTATGTCACGCAGGACCCGGTGCGGTGCACCGGAACTTCATGATTGATCTGAGCTTTTATTGAGGTTTCCCGCGTCCAGTGCCGGGCGGACGGGAGTCGGGACGAAGTGGGAGGGGAGCGACGGCGTCGACTCGCGGCCCGCGTTGGCGATGACCACGGCCACGTACGGGAGCAGGGCGCCCGCGACGAGCGTCACGACGGCCACGGGGCGCGACACGTTCCACAGCAGCACGGTCGCGATGACCGACAGGGTCCTGACGACCATCGAGATCACATAGCGCCGCTGGCGGCCCCGCACGTCCTCGGCGAGCCCCATCCGGGCGCCGGTGATCCGGAAGACCTCGGCCCCGTTCTGCTTCTGTCGCTTCACCCGTTCCACGTCCTACCACCCGATCGCCGGCCGGTCCTTCCCCGGACCGGACACTCCCACGGTACGCGGCCCCCGCCGCCGTGGGGACAGGGGGACCCCCGATGGTGCCGCCCGAAATGCGCGGTACGCCGGACGGGTCGAAACTGGGCCCACGTGCGCACACCGCGCCAGGAGGAGGCTGGACATGAGCTGGTTGTGGGCGATCATCGTCGGTTTCGTGCTGGGGCTGATAGCCAAGGCCATCCTGCCGGGCAAACAGCACCAGCCGCTGTGGCTGACCACGCTGATGGGCATCATCGGCAGCGTCCTCGGCAACGCCGTCGCCGCCTGGATCGGCGTCGCCGACACCCGGGGCATCGACTGGACCCGCCACCTGCTGCAGCTCGTGGGAGCGGTCCTCTTCGTCTTCCTCGGAGAGATGGCCTACAAGGCGATGCGCGGCGGCAGTCGCCGGACCACCTAGGCCGCGGCGCGGCACATGCCGGAGGGGCCGGCCGGACCATGAGTCCGAACCGGCCCCTCCGCCGTGCTCCGCGCCACCCGTCGGGCGTCAGGCGCCGGTGACCTCGACCGCCGCCAGGTTCTTCTTGCCGCGGCGCAGGACCAGCCAGCGCCCGTGCAGCAGGTCCTCCTTGGCGGGGACCGCGTCCTCGGAGGTGACCTTCGCGTTGTTCACGTACGCGCCGCCCTCCTTCACGGTCCGGCGGCCGGCCGACTTGCTCGCGACCAGACCCGTCTCCGCCAGGAGGTCCACCACCAGGGCGGGCTCCGACACCTTGGCGTGCGGCAGCTCGGACAGGGCCGCGGCCAGCGTGGCCTCGTCCAGCTCCGCCAGGTCGCCCTGGCCGAACAGTGCGCGCGACGCGGCGATCACGGCGGCGCACTGGTCGGCGCCGTGCACCAGCGTGGTCAGCTCCTCCGCCAGCGCCCGCTGCGCGGCACGCGCCTGCGGCCGCTCGGCGGTCTGCGCCTCCAGCGCCTCCAGCTCCTCGCGGGACTTGAAGGAGAGGATCCGCATGTAGGTGGAGATGTCCCGGTCGTCCACGTTCAGCCAGAACTGGTAGAACGCGTACGGCGTGGTCATCTCCGGGTCCAGCCAGACGGCCCCGCCCTCGGTCTTGCCGAACTTCGTGCCGTCCGCCTTGACCATCAGCGGGGTCGCCATCGCGTGGACGTGCGCGTCCGTCTCGACCCGGTGGATCAGGTCGAGGCCGGCCGTCAGGTTGCCCCACTGGTCCGAGCCGCCCTGCTGCAGAGTGCAGCCGTGGCGCCGGTACAGCTCCAGGAAGTCCATGCCCTGGAGCAGCTGGTAGCTGAACTCCGTGTAGCTGATGCCCTGGTCCGACTCCAGCCGCTTGGCGACCGAGTCCTTCGTCAGCATCTTGTTGACGCGGAAGTGCTTGCCGATGTCCCGCAGGAACTCGATGGCGGACATGCCCGCCGTCCAGTCCAGGTTGTTGACCATGACCGCGGCGTTCTCGCCCTCGAAGGACAGGAACGGCTCGATCTGCGAGCGCAGTCGGTTCACCCACTCCGCGATGACCGCGGGGTCGTTCAGAGTGCGCTCGGCGGTCGGACGGGGGTCGCCGATCTGACCGGTCGCCCCGCCTACCAGCGCGAGCGGCCGGTTGCCCGCCAGCTGCAGCCGCCGCATCGTGAGCACCTGCACCAGGTGGCCGACGTGCAGCGAGGCGGCGGTCGGGTCATAGCCGCAATAGAACGTGACCGGACCGTCCGCGAAGGCCTTGCGCAGCGCTTCTTCGTCGGTGGACTGGGCGAAGAGCCCGCGCCACTTCAGTTCGTCGACGATGTCCGTCACGGTCTCTCGACTCCTTACGTTTTGTGGAAATGCCGTGCTCAGTCTAGGTGGGTCAGACGCCCTTGCTCACCGAACTCATGTTGAAGTCCGGGATGCGGACAGCCGGCATCGCGGCCCGCGTGAACCAGTCGCTCCATTCGCGCGGCAGGGTCTTCTCCGTCCGGCCCGCCTCCGAGGCCCGCGACAGCAGGTCCACGGGGGACTCGTTGAAGCGGAAGTTGTTCACCTCGCCCACGACCTGGCCGTTCTCCACCAGGTAGACGCCGTCCCGGGTGAGGCCCGTGAGCAGCAGCGTGGCCGGGTCCACCTCGCGGATGTACCAGAGACAGGTGAGCAGCAGGCCCCGCTCGGTGTCCGCGACCATCTCGTCGAGGGACTTGTCGCCGCCGCCGTCCAGGATCAGGTTCCCGAAGCCGGGGGAGACCGGCAGGCCGGTCAGGCCGGCCGTGTGCCGGGTCGTGGACAGCCTGGCCAGCTCGCCGTCCCGGATCCACTCGGTCGCCGGGACCGGCAGGCCGTTGTCGAAGACCGAGCCGCTGTCGCCGGAGCTGTGCGCGATGACGAACGGGGCGGACTCCAGGCCCGCCGCGTTCGGGTCGCTGCGCAGGGTCAGCGGCAGGTCGGTCAGCTTCTCGCCGAGCCGGGTGCCGCCGCCGGGCTTGGAGAAGACCGTACGGCCCTCCACCGCGTCCCGGGCCGTCGCCGACCACATCTGGTAGATCAGCAGGTCCGCCACGGCCGTCGGCGGCAGCAGGGTCTCGTACCGCCCGGCGGGCAGGTCGATCTTCCGCTCCGCCCAGCCCAGGCGTACGGCGAGCTCCGCGTCCAGGACGGTCGGGTCCACGTCCTTGAAGTCCCGGGTGGAGCGGCCGGCCCACGCCGAGCGCTGGCGGTCCGGGGACTTCGCGTTGAGCTCCAGGGTGCCGCTGGGCTGGTCGTGGCGCAGCCGCAGGCCGGTCGAGGTGCCGACGTAGGTGGAGACCAGCTCGTGGTTGGCGAAGCCGTACAGCTCCCGGCCGCCCGCCCGGGCCCGGGCGAAGGCCTCGCCGAGCGCCGGGGCGAAGTCCGCGAACACGGCCGAGGTGGTCTCGGCCGGCGCGTCGGTGAAGTCCGGCGACGCCGGGGTCCCGGTGACCAGCGGCTGGGCGTCCTCGGCGGGACCCGCGCCCCGAGCGGCCGCCTCGGCGGCCCGCACCAGCGGCTCCAGGTCCTGCGCGGTGACGGCGGAACGCGACACGACCCCCGAGGCCGCGCCCTCCTTGCCGTCGACGGTGGCGATGACCGTCAGGGTCCGGCCGCGGGTGACGCCGTTGGTGGTCAGGGCGTTGCCGGCCCAGCGCAGGTTGGCGCTCGACTCCTCGTCGGCGATGACGACGCATCCGTCGGCGGTGGACAGCTCCAGGGCCCGCTCGACGATCTCGTGCGGCTTGGTCGATCGGCTCATCGGCCGGCCTCCTGCGTGGTGTTCAGACTGTGCTGTCCCGGGAGGCGACCCCCGGACCCCCGGCAGATCTCGTGGTGATCGTGCGTGGTCATCGGCCGGCCTCCTGCGTGGTGTTCAGGATGTTCACGTCGCGGAACAGCGCGGACGGGCAGCCGTGCGAGACCGCCGCGACCTGCGCCGGCTGGGCCTTGCCGCAGTTGAAGGCGCCGCCCAGGACATAGGTCTGCGGGCCGCCGACCTTCTCCATCGAGCCCCAGAAGTCGGTGGTGGTGGCCTGGTAGGCGACGTCGCGCAGCTGCCCGGCCAGCCGGCCGTTCTCGATCCGGAAGAACCGCTGCCCGGTGAACTGGAAGTTGTAGCGCTGCATGTCGATCGACCAGGAGCGGTCGCCGACCACGTAGATCCCGCGCTCCACGCCGCCGATCAGGTCCTCGGTCGACAGCCCGCCGGGATCCGGCTGGAGGGACACGTTCGCCATGCGCTGCACGGGCACGTGCCCGGGGGAGTCGGCGAAGGCGCAGCCGTTGGAGCGGCCGAGGCCGGTCAGCTTCGCGATCCGCCGGTCCAGCTGGTAGCCGACCAGGGTGCCGTCCTTGACCAGGTCCCAGCTCTGCGCCTGGACGCCCTCGTCGTCGAAGCCGACGGTGGCCAGCCCGTGCTCGGCGGTGCGGTCGCCCGTCACGTTCATGATCGGAGAGCCGTACTTGAGCTTGCCCAGCTGGTCGAAGGTGGCGAAGGAGGTCCCCGCGTACGCCGCCTCGTAGCCCAGCGCCCGGTCGAGCTCGGTGGCGTGGCCGATGGACTCGTGGATGGTGAGCCACAGGTTGGACGGGTCCACCACCAGGTCGTAGCGCCCGGCCTGCACGCTCGGCGCCCGCATCTTCTCGGCGAGCAGGCCGGGGATCTCCTCCAGCTCGGCGTTCCAGTCCCAGCCGGTGCCCGTCAGGTACTCCCAGCCGCGGCCGGCGGGCGGGGCGATGGTGCGCATCGAGTCGAACTCGCCGGTGGTGCCGTTCACGGCGACCGCCGTGACCTGCGGATGAACCCGGACCCGCTGCTGCGTGGTCGAGGTGCCCGCGGTGTCGGCGTAGAACTTGTTCTCGTGGACGGCGAGCAGCGAGGCGTCCACGTGCGCGACGCCGTCGGCCGCCAGCAGCCGGGAGCTCCAGTCGGCGAGCAGCGCCGCCTTCTCGGCGTCCGGCACCTCGAAGGGGTTGACCTCGTAGGCGGAGATCCACGTCCTGTCCGAGTGCACCGGCTCCTCGGCGAGCTCCACGCGCTCGTCCGAACCGGCGGCCTTGATCACCTGGGCGGACAGCTTCGCCATGGCCACGGCCTGCGAGGCCACCTTGGCCGCGCCGTCCATGGTCAGGTCCACGCCGGACGCGAACCCCCAGCTGCCCGCGTGCACGACCCGGACCGCGTAGCCGAGGTCGGTGGTGTCGGAACCGCCGGAGGGCTTGGCATCGCGCAGCCGCCACGAGGCACTGCGGATCCGCTCCAGCCGGAAGTCGGCATGCTCGGCGCCCAGCGCGCGGGCCCGGGCGAGCGCCGCGTCGGCGAGCGCCCGCAGGGGCAGCGCGGTGAAGGCCGCGTCGATGGAATGGGGCACGGAAGTCCTCCCGGGGTCGGGGACGGTCGCCCCGATCATGTCGCGATCGGGGCCCTTGTGCCTACATCTTTCTGTAGGGACTCGACAGAGCCCGCTGCGAGGCCCTGTCGGGGCTCGATTCCTCGTACGAGCGATGCGACCTATAGGTTTTCGGTATTCAGACCGCTAGCGAAAGGGTGATCCGTTGAGCCGCTCGGTTCTCGTCACCGGAGGAAACCGGGGCATCGGCCTCGCCATCGCCCGAGCCTTCGCGGAGGCGGGCGACAAGGTCGCGATCACGTACCGGTCGGGTGAGCCGCCGCAGGCCCTCACCGAGCTCGGTGTCCTGGCGGTGCGGTGCGACATCACCGACTCCGAGCAGGTGGAGCAGGCCTACAAGCAGATCGAGGACGCGCACGGCGCGGTCGAGGTGCTCGTGGCCAACGCCGGCATCACCAAGGACACGCTGCTGATGCGGATGTCCGAGGAGGACTTCGCCTCGGTCGTCGACACCAACCTCACCGGCACCTTCCGGGTGGTCAAGCGCGCGAACCGCGGCATGCTCCGCGCGAAGAAGGGCCGTGTCGTCCTGATCTCCTCGGTCGTCGGGCTCCTCGGCTCGGCGGGGCAGGCGAACTACGCCGCCTCCAAGGCCGCGCTGGTCGGCTTCGCCCGCTCGCTCGCCCGCGAGCTGGGCTCCCGCAACATCACCTTCAACGTCGTCGCGCCCGGTTTCGTGGACACCGACATGACGAAGGTGCTCACCGACGAGCAGCGCGCGGGGATCGTGGCTCAGGTGCCGCTCGCCCGCTACGCGCAGCCCGAGGAGATCGCGGCAGCCGTCCGCTTCCTGGCGTCCGACGACGCCGCGTACATCACCGGAGCCGTCATTCCCGTTGACGGCGGATTGGGCATGGGTCACTGATCACCATGAGCGGAATTCTCGAGGGCAAGCGCATCCTCATCACGGGTGTGCTGATGGAGTCCTCCATCGCCTTCCACACGGCCAAGCTGGCGCAGGAGCAGGGCGCCGAGGTCATCCTCACGGCGTGGCCGCGCCCGTCACTGACGGAGCGCATCGCGAAGAAGCTGCCCAAGCCGGTCAAGGTGATCGAGCTCGACGTCACCAACGACGAGCACCTGGCCCGCCTGGAGGGCCTCGTCCGCGACGAGCTCGGCGGCCTCGACGGTGTCGTGCACTCCATCGGCTTCGCGCCGCAGGACGCCCTCGGCGGCAACTTCCTGAACACGCCGTTCGAGTCGGTCGCCACTGCCATGCACGTCTCGGCGTTCTCGCTGAAGTCGCTGACCATGGCCTGCAAGCCGCTCTTCCCGGCGGAGGGCGGGGCCGTGGTCGGCCTCACCTTCGACGCGCAGTTCGCCTGGCCGCAGTACGACTGGATGGGCCCGGCCAAGGCCGCCCTGGAGGCCACCAGCCGCTACCTCGCCCGCGACCTGGGCAAGGAGAACATCCGCTGCAACCTGGTCTCGGCGGGTCCGATCGGCTCCATGGCCGCGAAGTCCATCCCGGGATTCGGCGAGCTGGCCGAGGTCTGGAACACCCGCTCCATGCTGTCGTGGGACATGAGCGACCCGGAGCCGACCGGCCGCGGCGTCGTCGCCCTGCTGTCGGACTGGTTCCCGAAGACCACCGGCGAGATCGTCCACGTGGACGGCGGCGTCCACGCGATGGGTGCCTGACCCCAGGTCAGCACCGGGTGTCCGTACGGCGGCGGCCGCGCTTCCCTGCAGGGGGCGCGGCCGCCGCCGTTCTCGCGTCCGCCGACGGCCGTCCGCGCCGCGGCGCCCTTCGCTCGCATGTCCACCGGTCGGCCGGATCTTCCCGAGTCGAAAACCGGGACAGATGCCTGCAAACTGGCCAAGTCGGGATCTTCCCGGCTCCGGCGGGGAGGAGGCAGGAGTGCGCACCAGGCCGAGCCGAGCGGTATCGATACTGGTCACATCGGTGATCGTGACCGGACTCCTGATCCCGGCCGTGGCCGCGCAGCCGTCCGGGGACGGGGTGGTACCGGGTACGGAGGTGGGGGCCCCGGCGGCCGTGGACCTCTCCGGCATCCCCGCCGAACCCCCCGTACAGCCCTCGCGCCCCGCCGCCGACGAACTCTTCGGCGCCGACTGCGCCACCTCGATCGACGGCTCCCAGGTGACCGCGCACTGCCACAACGCCTATCCCGAGACCGACCTGGTGAGCCTGCACGTCGAGTGCGACCGGTGGTGGGACCTGGACGGTGACGGCGCGCCCGTGGCCGTCGGCCCGGCCGCCCGCGCCGAGCTCACCGGCCGCTGCTGGAAGGAGGTCCGCGCGGCCTGGGTCAGCCACCGACGGCCGTGACCGGATCCTCCTGCGCGTCCGAGGGCAGGGCTCCGGCCTCCTCGATTCACCTGCCGAGGCAGACGAAGGGGTAGCCCGCGGCCTCCGAGGCCGCCGCGTCCCCGTCCCCGCGCCGGATCGCCTCGATCAGCCGCGCGTGGTCGACGTGGGCGGCCGGGTCCAGCACCGTGCCGACATCGGCCCGCAGCCAGTCGGCCACCAGCTCGCCGAGGTCCGCGTACAGCTCGATCAGCACGTCGTTGTGCGAGGCCGTCACCACCGCCATGTGCAGGCTCACGTCCGCCGCCACGAAGACCTCCGCGTCCCCGCCCGCCCAGGCCTCCTCGCGGCGCGCCAGCAGGGCGTCCAGCTGGAGCAGGTCCCGCTCCGTGCGCCGCTCCGCCGCCAGCCGGGCCGCCGAGGACTCCAGCGTGGAGCGGACCTCGGCGATGTGCCTCGGCTCGGCCCCGGCGAAACGCCGGTGCATCACGCCGGCCAGCTCGCTGGTCGCGATGACGTACGTGCCCGAGCCCTGCCGGATGTCCAGCAGCCCGTTGTGCGCCAGCGCGCGCACGGCCTCCCGCACGGTGTTGCGGGCGACGCCCATCAGCTCCACGAGCTCCGGCTCCGTGGGGATGCGCGAGCCGACCGGCCACTCGCCGGAGGTGATCTGGTTGCGCAGCTGGGCGATCACCTGATCGACGAGCGCGGAGCGCCGGGGCGAGGTCAGCGGCGGCATGGGTTCCTCTCACGTGCGGACTGCGACTGGACAACCAATCATCCCATGATTCTATGATGCGTGAATGTCCGACGAAGAAACCAAGACGCTCGACCGGCCCGCCGCAGACCGCGCGAGGGTCCCCATCCCGCACGCGACGGCGCAGCCGACCTGGCTCGGCCCGGTGCTCATCGTCGGAATCGTCCTGGCCGCCCTCAACCTGCGCCCCGCCATCACCAGCCTCGGCGCCCTCTTCGAGGAGACCCGCACCGGTCTGGGCATGAGCGGCACCGTCGCCGGACTGATCACCTCCGTCCCCGCCCTGTGCTTCGCCGTCTTCGGCGTCACCGCGCCCCGGCTGTCCCGCCGCTTCGGGCCGGTCGCCGTCGTCTGCGCCGGCATGGCCGCCGTCGCCGCCGGACTGCTGATCCGCCCCCTCGCGAGCGGTGCGGCCGGCTTCCTCGCCGCCAGCGCCCTGTCCCTGGCCGGCATAGCCCTCACCAACGTGCTGCTCCCGGTGATCGTCAAGCGCTACTTCCCGGACCGGGTCGGCACGATGACCGGCCTCTACTCCATGGCCCTGGCCGCCGGCACCTCACTCGCGGCCGCCGCGACCGTCCCGCTGACCGGCGCCCTCGGCGGCAGCTGGCGCACCGGCTTGCTGGTGTGGGCCTCCCTCGCCGTGGCCGCCGTACTGCTGTGGCTGCCCATCGCCCGCGCCGCCCGGCGCGCCGACCGGGCCCAGGCGGCGGCCGCCGGCTCCGGCACGAGCGCCGCCGTACGGGCCGACGCGGGCCCGCGCGTCGGCCGCAGCCGCACCGCCTGGGCGCTGGCCTGCTACTTCGGCCTCCAGGCCACGGGCGCCTACATCACCATGGGCTGGCTCCCGCAGATCTTCCGCGACGCCGGGGTCTCCGCCTCCACCGCCGGCGTCCTGCTCGCCGTCACCATGGTCATGGGCGTCCCGCTCGCCTTCGTCATCCCGGGCCTCGCAGGCCGTATGAAGAACCAGGGCGCCATCGCCGTCACCCTCGGCGTCTTCGGCCTCACCGGCTACCTCGGGCTCTACTTCGCCCCCGCCGCCGGAGCCTGGGCCTGGGCGCTCCTGCTCGGCGTCTCCAACTGCGCGTTCCCCCTCGTCATCACCATGATCGGGCTGCGCGCCAAGTCCCCGGCCGGCGTGGTCAGGCTCTCCGCCTTCGCCCAGAGCACGGGCTACCTCATCTCCATCCCCGGACCGCTCGTCATCGGCACCCTCTACCAGCACAGCGGCGGCTGGGACCTGCCCCTCGCCCTGATGGCGGGCCTGCTCGTCCCGCAGATCGCCCTCGGCGTCCTCGCGGGCAGGGACCGCACGATCGAGGACGAATGCGGCATGCGAGACTGACCGGCATGTCACCCGTACTCGAACCGAACCCGGAGGGCGGCCGCAGGAAGCTCGGCCTCGTCCTCGGCGCCATGCTCGTCGTCTCCGTGATCATTTCCGTGATCGCGACGATCGCCTCCCCGTGACCGCGACCGCGACCGCGACCGTGAACGTGAACGTGAACGTGACGCCGGCCGCCGCACGCGGGGGTGGGGATATCCCCACCAACCCCTAGGGGGCCAGGCTCAGGGTGAAGTGAGGTGTGCCCCGGATGGGAACCGCCGTCCCGAATCCATAGATTCGAAGGCAGCGAGCCAGTCCGGTCCACACACCCACGGAGGCGGCCATGTCGGCCCCCATGCACACCCGGTCCCTCCCGTCCGTCCGCCGGACGCGCGCCGCCACCGCCGCAAGCACCCGACTGCACTGGTGGGCGCTGGCCCTGCCCGCGCTCGCCTTCGGCTTCCTCCTGCTGCTCCTCGCCGGATCCGGCGAGGCCCACGCGGCCACCGGTGAGGTCTCCGGTCTCGTCCAGGTCGCCGAACAGCTCCTGCGCGCCGTCGGCTGACCTCCCGAGCGCCCCTCACCACCTGGGATGAGCCCCCTCAACACCCTGCGCCCCATGGCCCGTTTCGTGCGAAGCTGGGAGCCATGAGCGCAGACACACCCCGCAGGATCGCCCTCCTCCGGCATGCCAAGGCCGACTGGCCCGAGGTGTCCGACCACGACCGCCCGCTGGCGGAACGGGGCCGCAAGGACGCGCCGGCCGTCGGTCTGAAGCTCGCCGAGACCGGCATCGTCTTCGACCTGGCCCTCTGCTCCACCGCGGCCCGCACCCGCGAGACCTGGAAGCTCGCCGTGCAGGAGATGCCGCACCGGCCGAAGACCCACTACGAGGAGCGGATCTACGACGCATCGCCGGGTGAGCTCATCGCCCTGCTGAACGAGACCTCCGACGAGGTCTCGGACCTCCTCGTCATCGGTCACAACCCCGGCATGCACGCCCTCGCCGACGCCCTCGCCGGGCGCGCGGAGGGCGACACCCTGGCGCGGATGACCCGTACGGGATTCCCGACCGCCGCGCTCGCCGTCATCTCCTTCACCGGCTCGTGGAAGTCCCTGGAGCACGGGGTGGGCACCCTGCTGGACTATTGGACCCCCAAGGGGCACTGACCGGCGCCGCACGCGAAGGGGCCCCGGCAGCCGCACCGGCCGCCGGGGCCCACTCATGTCCGGGATCCGGGTGCCTCGCGCACCCGTGAGCGGTCAGGCCAGGTCGGCGGCCTCGATCTCCTCGCGGGTGATCCCCAGCAGGTACAGCACCGCGTCGAGGAAGGGCACGTTCACCGCGGTGTGCGCGGCCTCGCGGACCACCGGCTTGGCGTTGAAGGCCACGCCCAGCCCGGCCGCGTTCAGCATGTCGAGGTCGTTGGCGCCGTCACCGATGGCCACGGTCTGGGACAGCGGTACGTCGGCCTCGGCGGCGAAGCGGCGCAGCAGCCGGGCCTTGCCCGCCCGGTCCACGATCTCCCCGGTGACCTTGCCCGTCAGCTTCCCGTCGACGATCTCCAGGGTGTTGGCGGAGGCGAAGTCCAGCCCCAGCCGCTCCCGCAGGTCGTCCGTCACCTGGGTGAAGCCGCCCGAGACCACGCCCACCTGGTAGCCGAGCCGCTTGAGCGTACGGATCAGGGTCCGCGCACCCGGGGTCAACTGGACCTCGGCGCGGACCTTGTCGACGACGGACGCGTCCAGACCCGCCAGCAGCGCCACACGGGCGTGCAGCGACTGCTCGAAGTCCAGCTCGCCCCGCATGGCCCGCTCGGTGACCTCGGCGACCTCGGCCTCGCACCCGGCGTGGGCCGCGAAGAGCTCGATGACCTCGTCCTGGATGAGGGTCGAGTCCACGTCCATGACGACCAGGCGCTGCGCCCGGCGGTGCAGGCCGGCCGAGACGACGGCGATGTCCACGCCGATGTGCGAGGCGGCCGTGGCCAGCGCCGTGCGCAGCGGCTCGGTCTCCACACCGGAGACGGCGAACTCCACCGCCGTCACCGGGTACTTGGCGAGCCGGAAGATACGGTCGATGTTGCCGCCGGCCCCGGTGATCTCCGAGGCGATCGCGGCCGTGGACTCGGCGGTGAGCGGGTGCCCGAGCACGGTGACATGGGACCGGCCGCTGCCGCGCGGCCGGTTGTCGCCGGTACCGGAGAGGATCTCGGCCTGCAGCTTGAGCGACTCGGCCCAGCTGTGGACGGTGGCCCGCAGGTCGCCCTCGGTGCTGCCGACGGGCTTGGTGACGAGGGCGCACAGGACGATGCGGCCACGGGTGACGACCTGCTCGATGTCGACGACGTCGACGGAGTAGGCGGCGAGGGTGTCGAACAGCCCGGCGGTGATCCCGGGACGGTCCTTGCCGAAGATCTTGACGAGGAGGGTGGGGACGTCGGAGGTCTGCGATGCGCTCATGGTGCCCTCACCGTATCTTCCCGGCTCCCGCGACAGGACCCCCGTCCCATTTCCTGAACGTGCCGCGTCCTGCCCGGTCGTCACCGCGGCGGCCCGGGCGGACCCGGCGGTTTCGGCGGCGGCGGTGCGCCCGGCGGGGGCGGCGGGGTGAAGGGCGGCCGCTGCGGGGGCCGGGTGCGCCGCGGCGGGTGCGGCGAATGCGGCGGGACACCGGTGACCGTCACGTCCCAGGAGACGTCCGGATCCACATACGGCACGGCCCACTCCGGCGGCGCACCCGACGCACCCGGCCTACCCGGTCCCGCCCCGTACGGAGCCGCGGGCGCGCCGGGATCCACCGGGGCCGGCCAGCCGTCCCGGGCCCCGGCAGGATCCCCGCCCGGGACGGCCGCGGCCCGGCGCCGGCCCGCCAGCAGCGCCCCGGCCGCACCCGCCAGCGCACCCCACACCGAGCCCAGCAGCAGGGCGTACGGGACGTCCCCCCGCAGCTCCAGCCCGGCGTCCACCATGTCCACGCCCAGCACCGCGAGCGAGGCGTCCGCCGACAGCCGCGTCAGCCGCACCAGCAGCGCCAGGGCCACCCCGGTCACCGCCCCCATCCGCACCGCGCACCCCGTGACACCGCGCCCGGGAGTCCGTACGGCCGCCAGCACGCCCGCGGCGAGCAGCAGCAGCGACACCCCCGCCACCAGGAGCCAGACCCGCTCGTCGTACTCCGCGAGCCGGGCCACCGTCACCGGCTCCTGCGGGGAGGCCGACAGGAGCTCGTCCAGCGGCTCGGGCAGCAACCGGGCCGGCTCGCCCGTGGCCCCGCCGCGCAGTGGAACGAACAGCCCCAGCAGCACCCCCAGCCAGCTCCCGTTCGGAGCGCCCAGCAGCGCGGCGCCGAGCACCCGCTCGGGTTGTTCGTCGCCCGCCGCCGCCCACACCGAGGCGGCCAGCCCCGCCGCCACCGCGACCAGCAGCACCGTCACCACGGCCGATGCGGCGGGCCGCACCGGGGCGAGCGCGGCGGGCCCGCGCCGCGAGACCAGCAGCGCCACCGCCGGCACCGCGAGCGCCCACACGCCCGCGCCCAGCAGGGTCGGCCCGGTATCCACGGAGAAGCCCACCCGGGTTCGCGCCTCGATCAGGTCCCCCACACGGTCCGGCAGGAGCCCGCCGATGTCCCCGATCCCCGGCACCTCGACCCTCACCGGGGTGCTCGGCAGCGCCGCACCGTCGAGGGTGACCATGTCGTGCCCGGCCCACGCCAGCCCGCCCGCCGTCGCGACGAGCAGCGCCGTGACCGCCACGATTCTGGCCGCAGTCTCGCCCGGCCCCGCCCCGGCCCGCAGCGAGCGCAGGAACACCCCCGCCAGCACCAGGGCGCCGGCCAGGGACACGCCCAAGGGCATGACGTCCAGGGAGGTTTCGGCCCCCGCCCCGGCGACCCCGAACACCGAGACGTCACCCGAGGGGTCCACGGTTCCACCGACCGCGAGAACCACCACGGCGGCCGTCATCGGCCCGAGCGAACCCCCGGCGGCGTCGGCGCCCAGCAGGTGCAGCCCCAGGCCTGCCACCCCCGCCATCACGATCAGGGCCCAGCCCACGGCGGCCACGGCGGACAGGAGCACGTCTCCCCAACGGATGCGGCGCACGCGGTGGACCCCCGATGCATGCCGAGCGGTACGCGACGGGACCCCCGGGCGAGAAGTCCCGTATCTCACTCTCCGGGTGACTTTCGACCCCGTCAACGGGCAGACGTAGACGCCCGGGCAAGGCCCGGATTCCACATACGGCTGCAGGCCTGAAATAGTTCCCCCGGATGTTCGCCATCCCTAGACTCCCTGACGTCATGGGGGATTCTCGGGGGACTTAAGTGGGGCTGGAGTGCCGGAACTCGTACTGGAATTGAATGGCAGGACCTGGACGCTCGATCCGTCCAGGTCGTACTCGCTGGGGCGCGACCCCCAGGGAGACATGGTGATCGACGATGCGCGGGTGTCGTGGCGGCACGCCACCATCGCCTGGAACGGCCAGGGTTGGGGGCTCGAGGACCACGGCAGCACCAACGGCACCTACGTGCAGGGGGCGAGGGTCCAGCAGACCGCGCTCGTGCCCGGCACGCCGGTCCACCTGGGCAACGCCACCGACGGACCGCGGCTGAATCTGAGCGCCGCCGCCGCGCCGCAGCCGGCCGTGGCACAGCAGCAGGCGCAGCAGACCCCGGCCCAGGCGTACGCCCAGCCCCAGGCCGCGGGCTACCAGCAGCCCCAGCAGCCCCAGCAGGCCTGGAACCAGCAGCCGCAGCCGCAGCAGGCCCAGGTCCACCTCCCGCAGCAGCAGGGCGGCGCCGCGCCCCGCCAGCCGCAGGGCGGAGCACCGCACTACGGCGGCGACCGCAGCCCGACGACGTTCCACCAGCTCTCGCTGGGCCACGTCATGCGGATCGGCCGTGCGCTGGAGAACGAGCTGGTGGTCTCCGACCTCCAGGTCTCGCGCCACCACGCCGAATTCCACTCGATGCCCGGCGGCCGCTTCGAGATCCGCGACCTCGGCAGCCACAACGGCACCTACGTCAACGGTCAGCTGCTGCCCAAGTCCGGCACCCAGCTCCTCGGCCCGAACGACATCGTCGGCGTCGGCCACTCGACCTTCCGGATCATCGGCGACCGCCTCGAGGAGTTCGTCGACACCGGTGAGGTCTCCTTCTCGGCCCGCCATCTCACGGTCACGGTCGACGGCGGCAAGCAGATCCTCAAGGACGTCACCTTCGGCGTCCCGGAGAAGTCGCTGATCGGCGTCATCGGCCCGTCCGGCTCCGGCAAGTCCACCCTGCTCAAGGCGCTGACCGGCTACCGGCCCGCCGACCAGGGCGACGTCCTCTACGACAACCGCAACCTGTACAAGCAGTTCGCGGAGCTCCGCCAGCGCATCGGCCTGGTCCCGCAGGACGACATCCTGCACAAGGAGCTGAAGGTCAGCACGGCGCTCAAGTACGCGGCCAAACTCCGCTTCCCTGGCGACACCGCCGAGTCCGAGCGCGCCGCTCGCGTCGACGAGGTGCTGCGCGAGCTCAAGCTCGACATCCACAAGGACAAGAAGATCACCGCGCTCTCCGGTGGTCAGCGCAAGCGCGTCTCCGTCGCCCTGGAGCTGCTCACCAAGCCCTCGCTGATCTTCCTGGACGAGCCGACCTCCGGCCTCGACCCGGGCATGGACCGCGACGTCATGCAGCTGCTGCGCGGCCTCGCCGACGACGGCCGCACGGTCCTGGTCGTCACGCACTCCGTCGCCGAGCTGTCGCTCTGCGACAAGCTGCTGGTCATGGCCCCGGGCGGGTCCGTCGCCTACTTCGGCCCGCCGGACGAGGCGCTGAACTTCTTCGGCTACAGCACGTGGGCGGACGTCTTCTCGGCCTTCGAGAACTACCGCGACTACGACTGGGCCGGCCGCTGGAAGGGCTCCCAGCACTACCAGCTGTACGCCGCCGAGCTCGACGCGGTCGCCCCGCAGCCGGTCGTCATGCCGTCGGCCCAGCAGATGCGCCCGACCAAGCCGCAGGGCTGGGGCTCGCAGCTGTGGACGCTGGTCCGCCGCTACGTCTCGGTGATCGCGTCGGACAAGGGCTTCATGGGCCTGATGCTGATCCTGCCGGCGGTCCTGGGCGTGGTCTCCACGGTCATCCCCGCGACCTTCGGCCTGGCACCGCCGACCCCGCCGTCGCGCTTCAACGGCGACGCGGGCACGATCATGCTGATCCTCGCGGTCGGCATGTGCTTCTCCGGTGCCGCCAACTCGGTCCGTGAGCTGATCAAGGAACGCGTCATCTACGAGCGTGAGCGCGCGACCGGCCTGTCCCGGTCGGCGTACCTCATGTCGAAGGTGATCGTCCTCGGCTTCATCACGGCCATCCAGGGCGTGGTCATCTGCGCGATCGGCTTCGCCCCGCGCGACCTGCCCACCGAGGGCCTGCTGATGCCGCCGGCCGTCGAGCTGTGCGTGTCGGTGATCGCGCTCGGCTTCACCTCGATGATGTTCGGCCTGGTGATCTCCTCGCTGGTGAAGACCGCCGAGAAGACGATGCCGCTGCTGGTCATGTTCGCGATCGTCCAGGTCGTCTTCACCGGCATCCTCTTCCAGGTCTACGACTCCCCGGGCCTGGAGCAGTTCGCCTGGCTGATGCCGTCCCGCTGGGCGGTCGCCGCCGCCGGCACCACGCTGAACCTCGGCAAGCTCATGCCGCCGTGGGACCAGGACAACCCGACCAACACCGACCCGCTCTGGGACGCCACGGTCGGCCAGTGGAGCCTGAACATCATCATCCTGCTGGCCCTCGGCATCGCCTGCGGGTTCCTGGTGCAGCGCCTGCTGCGCCGCCACGAGCCCGAGGTCATGCGCGCGGGCAAGTGACACCGGACGGCAGACGGCCGAAGGGCGGCACCCGGGATCCGGGTGCCGCCCTTCGGCGCGTGTGGGGGTGGGGCGAGGACCGCCGCAGGCCTAGTAGGCGCTGTTGACGTTGTCCATCGAGCCGTACCGGTCGGCCGCGTAGTTGCAGGCGGCGACGATGTTGGCGACCGGGTCGTACTGGTCGAACTTGGTGCCCTTGACGTGGTACGCCTTGAAGGTCGGGAGGATGACCTGGAGCAGACCCTTGCTGGGGATGCCGTTCTGGGCGTTGATGTCCCAGTTGTTGATCGCCATCGGGTTGCCGCTGGACTCGCGCATGATGTTCTTGTGGATGCCGGCGTAGGTGCCCGGAATGCCTTCCTTCTTCATGATGAAGAGGGCTTCCTTGATCCAGCCGTCCAGGTTGTTCGCGAACACCGGGGTGCGGGCGGCGGAGCGGCTCGCGGCGGCCTTCTGCTCGCGGGCCTTCTTCGCGGCGGCCTCGGCCTTGGCCTTGGCGTCGGCGTCGGCCTTCGCCTTGGCGGCGACGGCGGCGGCCTTGGCGTTGGCGTTGGCGATGACCTGCTGCGTGGAGAGGTGACCGTACAGCGCCTGGGTCTGCGTGCCGTTCACGGCCTGGGTCCAGGCGACGGGGGCGGCCGAGATGGTCTCGGCCTCGGCGGCGTCGGCGGGGACGAGGGAGAAGGCGACGGCGGCGGCGCTCAGCGTGGCGACACCGGCGATGGACAGCTTGTGTGCCTTCGTCAGACGACTGTGACCGGGGGTGCGGGAAGCAGACATGGCGGGGCAACCTCTTCGAATAGCGGGGGCCGCAGGAAGGCGCCTTGCGGATCCGGGATCCGCGGCGCCTGGCGACGGGAGCAATTCTTAGCGGCGGCAAAATCCTGTGGCAAAGGTGTGACGTACGATCCTGCTTAGTGGATCAGGGGCGGGCGCGGAGGGTCGATTTCCGGCCCCTCCTCCCGCCCTGTCCGCCCTGGCGGGACCTGGGCTCTTCCACTAGGGAGCTTCGTAAGTGATGTGGGTCCTATGCCGGGGCTCACACCGCCCTTACGCCGTTCTCACCATGAGTTGCTTCAGCAATGCGTTCCGTGACGATTGTCATCCTTCAGGAGGAGGTGGACGTCGCCGAACTCGTGCCAGAGGCAGAGCCGGGCCAGCGCCTGCGCATACCCGAGGCGTACGGCGGCACGCCCCGCCACCGCCTCCAGCATCAGGAGGTGGGAGGCCTCGGGCTCGTGCAGCCCGGTCAGCAGGCCGTCCACCACCCGCACCCCGCGCTCCGGCGTCACCACCAGATCGGTCCACCCGCCCGACGCGCGGACCACGCCCCGCGAGTCCGCCGCCGACTCCAGGGCCCGTACCGCGGTGGTCCCCACCGCGATCACCCGCCCGCCCCCGGCCCGCGCGGCGTTCACCAGCGCCGCCGTTGCGGCCGGCACCGCGTACCGCTCGGGGTACGGCGGCTCGTGCGCCTCCTGCGAGGCCACCCCCGTGTGCAGGGTCAGCGGCGCGAACTGCACCCCCCGGCTCACCAGCCGCGCCACCAGCTCCGCCGTGAAGGGCCGGCCCGCGCTCGGCATCTCCGCCGACCCCGCCCCGTCGGCCGCCGGCACCGCGAACACCGTCTGGTACGCCGACAGCGGCTGGTCCCGCTCCGTGTAGGCGTACCGGATCGGCCGCCCGTGCTCCCGCAGCAGCTCCGCAACCGCGTACGGCACGGGGGAGGGCCGCGCCCACCACAGCCGGTCCGCGTCCGCGGCGAGGGGCTCCTCCAGGACCAGGCGGCGGCCGCCCGGCAGCTCCACCACCGCACCGGCCGGGCCGCCGGGGTGCGGCCGGGTCGTCCCGCGGCCCGCCGGGGTGCGCAGCTCCACCGCCCAGCGGCCGTCGTCCCCGCGGGTCGAGAAGTGCACGACCAGGTCCTCGCCGCCCAGCCGGGCGTCCACGGCCGCCGCGAGGGTGGCCGAGGTGTTCACCGCCAGCACGTCACCGGCCCGCAGCAGGTGCGGCAGCTCCCGGAAGGCGTGCAGCGAGACCTGCGTGCTGCCCCGGGACACCAGCAGCCGCACCGCGTCCCGCCCCAGCCCCGGCCCCCGCTGCTCGGCCGGAACCCGGGCCAACAGTTCGCGAGGTATGTCCGTTATATACAGTCCCGAAATCGACTCCTCACTTCCCACCGACACCGCCACCCGACTCCCCGTCCCGGTCCGGCCCCCGTCCCGGCCCCCGCCACCGTTCCCGCTCATCGCCGCGCCCCGCCGCCCGCCGGGGCCGCGGCCAGCCCCTCCGCCGTGTACCGCCCGCTCGGCAGGCCCCGCTCCAGCAGCCGCAGCAGCACCGGAGCCACCTCCTCCGGAGCCGGCAGCCCCGCCAGGTCCTCGTCCGGCTCGGCCGCCGCCATCATCCGCGTCCGCATCGAGCCCGGATCCGCCCACCACACCCGCAGCCCCGGCTCCTCCACCGCCAGCACCGCCGACAGCAGGTCCACGGCCGCCTTGGTCGCCCCGTACGCACCCCACGTGGCGTACGGAACGACCGCGGCGTCCGAGCTGATGTTCAGCACCGCCCCCGCCGCCGAGGCCCGCAGCAGCGCCAGCCCCTCCTGGACCAGCCCCAGCGGCCCCAGCACATTGACCTCGAACGCCTCGCGCAGCCCGGCCGGCGGCTGCACCGCCAGCGGCACCAGCGGCTCGGCCCCGAGCACCCCCGCGTTGTTCACCAGCAGGTCCAACCCGCCCAGCCCCCGCGCGGTCGCCACCAGCGCCGCCCGGTGCGCCTCCGAGGACACGTCCCCGGCCACCGCCACGACCCGCGCCCCCGCGGCCCGCTCCAGCCCGGCCGCCGCCTCCTCCAGCGCCGCCGCGCCCCGCGCACTCAGCACCAGGTCCCAGCCGCGCGCCGCCAGCTCCCCGGCCAGCGCCCGGCCGAGCCCCCTGGAAGCCCCCGTCACGATCGCCACCGACATGACAGCACCTCGCCTTCGTTCCGATCAGCAGATGCCCTCAACCTAGGAAGGGGCGGCCTCCCGCCGCGTCGGCCGCCGGCCCCACCCGTACAGGTCCCTTGGACCTACGCCCTGCGGCCCGCCCCGGGTCCCCCCACCGCCCGATCCCGCAGGTCACGGCCCGCCGGTACGGTGAGGCCATGACCTCAAGCCCCCTGCAGGGCGGGCCCCGCAGCGGCCTGGCCGCCGTGAGCACCGCACTGCTGGCCATGAGCCGCCGCCTGGAGGTCCGCGACGTCCTGCGCACGATCGTGGTGTCGGCCCGCGAACTGCTGGACGCCGAGTACGCGGCCCTGGGCGTCCCGGACGACCACGGCGGCTTCGCCCAGTTCGTCGTCGACGGCATCAGCGCCGAACAGTGGCGGCAGATCGGCCCGCTGCCCCGGCAGCACGGCATCCTCGCCGCGATGCTCCACGAGAACGGCCCCGAGCGACTGGCCGACGTACGCAAGGACCCCCGCTTCGGCGGCTGGCCCTCCGCCCACCCCGAGATGTCCGACTTCCTGGGCATACCCGTCCGCGACGGCGACGAGATCCTCGGAGCGATCTTCCTCGCGAACAAGCGCAGCGCCCCCGACGGTGCCGACCGGGTCTTCACCGACGAGGACCAGGAACTCCTCTCCCTCCTCGCACAGCACGCGGCGATCGCCCTCACCAACGCCCGGCTCTACGAACGCAGCCGCGAGCTCACCATCGCCGAGGAGCGCTCCCGCCTCGCGCACGAGCTGCACGACGCCGTCAGCCAGAAGCTCTTCTCCCTGCGCCTCACCGCCCAGGCCGCCGCGGCCCTCGTCGACCGCGACCCGGCCCGGGCCAAGGACGAGCTCCAGCAGGTGGCCGCCCTCGCCGCGGAGGCCGCCGACGAACTGCGGGCCGCCGTGACCGAGCTGCGCCCGGCGGCCCTGGACGAGGACGGCCTGGTGGCCACCCTGCGCACCCACGTGCACGTACTCGACCGCGCCCACACCGCACACGTCACCTTCACCTGCGACGGCGTACGTGTCCTTCCCGCGGCCCAGGAGGAGGCGGTGCTCCGCGTCGCCCAGGAGGCCCTCCACAACGCCCTGCGCCACTCGGACGGGGACCGCGTCGAGGTCACCCTGGCCCGCACCCCCACCGGGGGAGCGGTCCTCAAGGTCGTCGACTCCGGCAAGGGCTTCGACCCCCGGGCCGTCCGCCGTGCGGGCCGCCATCTGGGCCTGGTCTCCATGCGGGACCGCGCGAGCGGTGTCGGAGGCGGCCTCACCGTGCACTCGGAGCCCGGTCGGGGCACCACGATCGAGATGGAGGTTCCCGGTGGCTGACAGCACCGGCCGAAGCGGCGGCCGCGGCAGCCGTATCCGTGTCCTGCTCGTGGACGACCACCAGGTGGTCCGGAGGGGCCTGCGCACCTTCCTGGAGGTCCAGGAGGACATCGAGGTGGTCGGGGAGGCCTCCGACGGCGACGAGGGCATCGCCCGCGCCGAGGAGCTGCGGCCCGACGTGATCCTCATGGACGTGAAGATGCCGGGCACCGACGGCATCGAGGCCCTGCGCCGGCTGCGCGGGCTGGCGAACCCCGCGCGGGTCCTGGTCGTCACCAGCTTCACGGAGCAGCGCACCGTGGTGCCCGCTCTGCGCGCGGGCGCGGCGGGATACGTCTACAAGGACATCGACCCCGACGCCCTGGCCGGAGCCATCCGCTCCGTCCACGCCGGCCACGTCCTGCTCCAGCCGGAGGTGGCGGAGGCCCTGCTCTCCCAGGAGGAGCAGGGCTCCCCGGCGGGCCGGCCCGGATCACTGACCGACCGAGAGCGCGAGGTCCTCGGCCTGATCGCGGACGGCCGTTCCAACCGTGAGATCGCCCGCGCCCTGGTGCTGTCCGAGAAGACGGTCAAGACCCACGTCTCGAACATCCTGATGAAGTTGGACCTTTCCGACCGGACCCAGGCCGCATTGTGGGCGGTCAGGCACGGAATCGCCGACTAGGACGCCCGAATCGGACCGTCTCCTTCCGGGCTGAGATTCATACGGTCGGGTGTATGTAGCCCACATGGCGTACCCCCGGGCCCGGACCGGCCGTTCTCCATGGCGTGCCGCGACGGCTGGTCGCGGCCGACGTACTGGAGGACGAGAACGTGAAGAACTTCAAGAAGGCCGCAGCCGTCACCATGATCGCGGGCGGCCTCCTCGCCGCCGGCGCCGGTGTCTCCTCGGCGCACGGCGGTGCGTCGGCGGAGGGCGAGGCCCTGAACTCGCCCGGTGTGGCCTCCGGGAACCTGATCCAGGCCCCGGTGCACGTCCCCGTGAACGTCGTGGGCAACACGGTCAACGTGATCGGCCTGCTCAACGGCGCGTTCGGCAACAGCGGCGTCAACGCCTGACCCGTTCGGACCTGCGGCTCCGCTTCCCCCTCTCCCCTGGAAGCGGGGCCGTACCGGCACGTCGGTCGGGTGATCCCCGCGCGAGCCCCGCCTCGCCGCCCCACCGGCAGTCCTGGCGTGACCCGCATGACGAGGAACCGGGACACCGCCGGTCGGGCCGCCGCCGTGCTCTGCGCGGCGGCGGTCCTGACGGGCACGACGGCCGCACCGTCCGAGCGGCTCGGCCGCAACGTCGACTCGGACACCCTGTCGGTGATCGACACCAGAACGTCCCGGACCACGGCCACCGTCCGGGTCGGCGACGGCCCGACCGGCGTCGCGAACTGAGCCCCGCCGGCGTTCCAGGCCCGGGGTGTAGGGCGGAGCCCCACGAAGCCCGGGCGGCAGCCCGGCGCGAACCCCCGCGGCGGCGCCCAGTGAGCCGTCAGTCCCGCTCGCGCGCCTCGACGGCCGCGTTGTACGCCGCCACGAGCGCCCGCCGGGCGACCCGCTCCACCGGCCGCAGCGCCTCCGCCCGCGCCGCCATCTCCGAGGCGGCCACCGCACCCCCGTGCCCGCTCTCGTACGCCAGCGACACCATCAGGTCCACCCGCTGCGCCAGCGCCAGCACCCGCACCGCCCGCGGCGGATACCCCGGTGCCAGTGCTTCCCGTCCCGCCTCCGCCCGCGCCCGGTACGCCGACAGCGCCGCATCGGCCACCGGACCCGACCCCGCCACGTCCAACCGCGTCAGTACCACGGTCGCCTCGCGCAGCGCCTCCGCCAGCTCCCGCTCCGCCTCGCCGAGCGACGGCACGTCCGCCGGCGGTGCCTCCCGTACCGGCAGGCAGTGCCAGGTCACCGACACGTGGACGTCCCCGGCCGGACCTGCCTCGGCCACCTCCGGCACCAGCCCCACCGCCGCCCCCACCGCGACGGCGGCCTCCTCGGCCTCCAGCGCCCGCGCGTTGAACTCCGGCGGGCCGCTCAGCCCCAGCGGGTGCCCGGGCGTCGGCAGCGCCACCCGCAGCCCGCTCACCCCCAGCGCGCGGAGCCGGCCGAGCGCCAGGGTGAGCCCCACCGGACCCGACTCGCCCGGCAGACCCTCCACCCGGTGCACGGCGTCCTCGCCCACGATCGACATCGCGGCCTCGTCGGGCGAGACCAGACCGGCCAGCAGAGCGTTCCCCCAGGCGGCCAGCCGCCCTGAACGTGGTTCGAAAAGCATCCCCCCACTTTACGGATCACCACCCGCATCGGGCCCCGGCCCCGGACCCCATCCCGAGTGGCGTAGGTTTTCCCCTGGGGCTGCGTCTACCGGCGCACAGTGAACCGTGACTGCAAGGGGTGACAACACGCTCATGAGCGATGTTCTGGAGCTGGTGGACGTATCCGTGGTCCGCGAGGGCCGGGCTCTGGTGGACCAGGTCTCCTGGTCGGTGAAGGAGGGCGAGCGCTGGGTGATCCTCGGACCCAACGGCGCCGGCAAGACCACACTGCTGAACCTCGCCTCCAGCTACCTCTTCCCCACCAAGGGCTCCGCCACCATCCTCGGCAGCACCCTCGGCAAGGTCGACGTCTTCGAGCTGCGCCCCCGCATCGGCATGGCCGGCATCGCGATGGCCGACAAGCTCCCGAAGCGGCAGACCGTCCTGCAGACCGTCCTCACCGCCGCCTACGGCATGACGGCGACCTGGCAGGAGGAGTACGAGGCGGTCGACGAGCAGCGCGCCCGCGCCTTCCTGGACCGGCTCGGCATGACCGAGTACCTCGACCGGAAGTTCGGCACCCTCTCCGAGGGCGAGCGCAAGCGCACGCTGATCGCCCGCGCGCTGATGACCGACCCCGAGCTGCTGCTCCTCGACGAGCCCGCCGCAGGCCTCGACCTCGGCGGCCGCGAGGACCTCGTACGCCGCCTCGGCCGCCTCGCCCGCGACCCGTTCGCCCCCTCCATGGTCATGGTCACGCACCACGTCGAGGAGATCGCCCCCGGCTTCACCCACGTCCTGATGATCCGTCAGGGCAAGGTCGTCGCCGCCGGTCCCATCGACCTCGAACTGACCTCCCGCAACCTCTCGCTCTGCTTCGGCCTCCCCCTGGTCGTGGCGCGCAACGGGACCGACCGCTGGACCGCCCAGGGCCTCCCGCTCGGCTGACGGCCACCGATGAGGGCAGCCGGCCCCGGTCACCCTCCGGGTGCGGGCCCCCGCACCCTGTCCCGACCGCGCCCACCCGACCTACCATGACCACGTGGACATCGACGCGTGGGTGTGGTGGCTCATCGGTGCGGTCGGACTGGGCATCCCCCTGGTCCTGACCGCCATGCCGGAGTTCGGCATGTTCGCCGTCGGGGCGGTGGCGGCAGCCGTCACGGCGGCACTCGGCGGGGGAGTGGTGGCCCAAGTCCTGGTCTTCGTGGTCGTGTCGGTCGCGCTCATCGCCGTCGTCCGGCCCATCGCCCACCGGCACCGCGACCAGCGCCCCCAACACCGCAGCGGAATCGACGCGTTGAGGGGCAGGACGGCCGTCGTCCTCGAACGCGTCGACGGCAGCGGCGGCCGCATCAAGCTCGCCGGCGAGGTCTGGTCCGCCCGCGCGCTCGACACCGGCACCAGCTTCGAACCCGGCCAGTCCGTCGACGTGGTGGAGATCGACGGGGCGACCGCCGTCGTGATGTGAACAAGCAGCCTGCTCGCGGCCCCCAGGTCTGCGAGACTCCGATCAACGGGGCAGCACAGACAGCCGGAAGGGCACGGGGAACCGCATGCAACCGATCATCATCGTCCTGATCATTCTGGTGGTTCTGGTCTTCATCGCACTGGTCAAGACGATCCAGGTGATCCCGCAGGCCAGCGCCGCCATCGTCGAGCGGTTCGGCCGCTACACCCGCACCCTCAACGCGGGCCTCAACATCGTCGTCCCGTTCATCGACTCGATCCGCAACCGGATCGACCTGCGTGAACAGGTCGTCCCGTTCCCGCCGCAGCCCGTCATCACCCAGGACAACCTCGTCGTCAACATCGACACCGTCATCTACTACCAGGTGACCGACGCCCGGGCGGCGACGTACGAAGTGGCCAGCTACATCCAGGCCATCGAGCAGCTCACCGTCACCACGCTGCGCAACATCATCGGCGGCATGGACCTGGAGCGGACCCTCACCTCCCGCGAGGAGATCAACGCCGCCCTGCGCGGGGTCCTCGACGAGGCCACCGGCAAGTGGGGCATCCGCGTCAACCGCGTCGAGCTCAAGGCCATCGAGCCGCCGACCTCCATCCAGGACTCGATGGAGAAGCAGATGCGCGCCGACCGCGACAAGCGCGCCGCGATCCTCCAGGCCGAGGGCGTCCGGCAGTCCGAGATCCTGCGCGCCGAGGGCGAGAAGCAGTCCTCCATCCTGCGCGCCGAGGGTGAGGCCAAGGCCGCCGCACTCAGGGCCGAGGGTGAAGCGCAGGCCATCCGTACGGTCTTCGAGTCGATCCACGCCGGCGACGCCGACCAGAAGCTCCTCGCCTACCAGTACCTCCAGATGCTCCCGAAGATCGCCGAAGGCGACGCCAACAAGCTGTGGATCGTCCCCAGCGAGATCGGCGACGCACTCAAGGGCCTCTCCGGAGCCATGGGCAACTTCGGCCCCCTGGGCGGCGGTTCGGGCTTCAACCCGCAGAACTCCGGCAAGGACGGCGGCGGCATCCCGGCCGCACGGGACAAGGACGGCGCCGAGCGCCGCGAGCAGCCCCCCATCGACTGACCCCATAAGCCCCCTGATGCATGATCGGTGAGGCCCCTCGACCTTCACGGCGGGGAGGCGACTCACTCATGCAAAGGGGATGGCACCGTCCATGTCCATCTGGGAATCACTCGCGGTCCTCGCCGCCGGCATCGGCGCGGGCACGATCAACACCATCGTCGGCTCCGGCACCCTCATCACCTTCCCGGTGCTGCTGGCCACCGGCCTGCCGCCGGTCACCGCCAACGTGTCCAACACCCTCGGCCTGGTGCCCGGTTCGATCAGCGGGGCCATCGGCTACCGCAAGGAACTCCGGGGGCAGCGCGCCCGCATCCTGCGCCTCGGCTCGGTCTCCCTGGTCGGAGGACTCGCGGGGGCTGCCCTGCTCCTCGCCCTGCCGTCCGACTCCTTCGACACGATCGTGCCCGTACTGATCGCACTGGCCCTCGTCCTCGTCGTCCTGCAGCCCCGGCTCGCCGCTTCCCTGCGCCGACGCCAGGAAGCCGCCGGAGGCGACACCGGCCACCCCGACGGCGGCCCGCTCCTGCTCGGCGGCATGCTGTTCTCCAGCGCCTACGGCGGCTACTTCGGCGCGGCCCAGGGCGTGCTCTACCTCGGCCTCATGGGCCTGCTGCTCCAGGACGACCTGCAACGCATCAACGCCGTCAAGAACGTCATCGCCGCCCTCGTGAACGGCATCGCGGCCGTCTTCTTCCTCTTCGTCGCCGAGTTCGACTGGACGGCCGTGCTGCTCATCGCCGTCGGCTCGACGATCGGCGGCCAGATCGGCGCCAAGGTCGGCCGCCGTCTCCCGCCGACCATCCTGCGCGGAGTCATCGTGACGGTCGGCATCCTCGCGATCGTCCAACTGCTCATCCGCTGAGTGACGTAGCAGATCTACGCCACTCAGCGCAGGCGTCCTAAGCGGAACGCTCCAGCCACTCCGGGAGCCCCTCCTGCCCGGCCACCCCCAGCGCGAGGAGCATGGCGTCCGCCGGCGACGGCACGAAGGGCTTCCGGAGGAGCGGCATCCCCGCCTCCTCCGGAGTCCGGGCCGCTTTGCGGTGGTTGTCCTCGGCGCAGGAGGCCACCGTGTTCAGCCAGGTGTCGCCACCACCCTGAGCCCTCGGGAGTACGTGGTCCACCGTGGTAGCGCGCCGGCCGCAGTACGCGCACCGGTGCTGGTCCCGGACCAGCACCCCCCTCCGTGACCAGGGAGCATGTCTTCGGAAGGGCACCCTGACGTACCGGCAGAGCCTGATCACCCGGGGCATCGGAAGATCCATGGTGGCGGCGCGGACACGCAGATCCGGGTGCGACTGTTCGACGACGGCCTTGTCCTGGAGCACCAGGACCACAGCCCGGTTCAGCGTCACCGTCGACAGCGGCTCGAAGCTCGCATTCAGCACCAGCGTGTCCCGCATCTCGCCCACCTCCCGTGTGCAGGCCCGCGACCACCATGGCGGCAGGGCCCGGAACCACTCTGGCCGCGCGCGCCACGCGGGACAACGCAATAAAAATGCCCGGTCCCGGCCTTCTTTAGACCAGGACCGGGCAAACGCCGGACGAACGATCAGCGCGCCGCGGGCGCCTCGTACTCGGCGACGAGCTGCGCACGCCCCAGCGCGTGGAAGCGCAGATGGAAACCGACGACCGCCGGAGACGAGTCCTCGTCCGGGCCGAGCTGCTCCCGGTCCACCGCGTACACGGTGAACACGTAGCGGTGGCGCTCCCCGCGCGGCGGGGCCGCCCCGCCGAAGTCCCTCGTCCCGTAGTCGTTGCGCGCGTGCACGGCACCCTCCGGCAGACCGGGGAAGTCCCCGGTGCCCGCCCCGGCCGGCAGCTCCGTCACCGAAACGGGCAGGTCGAAGAGGACCCAGTGCCAGAACCCGCTGCCCGTCGGCGCGTCCGGGTCGAAACAGGTCACGGCGAAGCTCTTCGTCCCCTCGGGGAAGCCCTCCCAGCGCAGCTGCGGCGAGACGTTCTTCCCCGTCAGGACCTGGGCGGCGTGCAGGTCGCCGCCGTGGGAGACGTCCTCGCTCGTCACGGTGAACCCGTGCACCTCGGGGTGGAAATCGTGCGGGAGCGGCGGCCTGTCACGTTCGGTCACGTCGAAACCTCCTGGTCGGAATCGGGAATCGCGGTCAACACGGAGCCTATGGCTCCGGCAAGATCGTTACTTACCGTGCGGAACGTGAAACGTACAAGATCGTCTAACGCCACCACCGTGGCGAGCATCCCCGACAGCCCGTTCCGCACCGCCAAGGACCAGTTCCACCACGTGGTGCTCAAGCGGGAGGCGGGCAGGCTGACCCTGAGCATCGACGGCTCCCGGGCGAACGCCGTCGACGGAACCGAACCGCTGTCCTGCCCGCCGGCCCCCGGTACCTGCCGACCCGGCTCCCTCACCCACGGCGACGCCTTCAAGGTGACCGGCTTCCACCTCGGTGCCCGCCCCGACGGCTACGGACCGTCCCGCTTCAAAGGCTCCCTCGACGAGTTCACCCTCGTCCGCCGGGCCCTCTCGGACACCGAGACCACGGCCCTGCGGGCCGGCAACACGGTGCCCGCGACCGACCGCGCCACGGTGGCCCACCTCTCCTTCGAGAAGATCACCGCCACGGGCTACGCCCGCATGTAGCCCCGCACCCGCGGAACGGGGACGGGCCCCGGACGCCACTGGCGTCCGGGGCCCGTCCCTGTCGTCCCTGGCTTCACACGCAGGTCAGAACCAGTTGCGCTGCGAGCCCACCGAGGCGATCCACTGGTTCAGGTACGCGGTCCAGTCCGTCCCCTGGTACGACTGCAGACCCACCTGGAAGCAGCGGTAGGTGTCGCTGCCCTCGCTGAACAGCCCGGGCTTCTTGTCCATCTCCAGGACGACGTCCATCTCCCGGCCGTCCGAGATGAAGGTCAGCTCGACCTGGTTCAGCCCCCGGTACTGCGACGGCGGCAGGAACTCGATCTCCTGGTAGAAGGGCAGCGTCTGCCGCGTCCCGCGGATGTGCCCCCGCTCCATGTCCGCGCTGCGGAAGGTGAAGCCGAGCTGGCGGAAGGCGTCCAGGATCGCCTGCTGCGCCGGCACCGGGTGCACGTTGATCGCGTCCAGGTCGCCCGCGTCCACCGCGCGCGCGATCTCCAGCTCGGTGCTGACCCCGATGTTCATGCCGTGCAGGTGCTGACCCGCGAAGTGGGTGATCGGCGTCTCCCAGGGGATCTCCAGCGCGAACGGCACCACGTGCAGCGCACCGGCCTGTACCTGGAAGGCACCGCCGAGGCGCTGCTTGGTGAAGACGACGTCCTGCTTGTACTCCTGGTCACCGCCCTCGACCTCGACCCGCGCCTGCAGTCCGACGGACAGACCCTCGATCTGCTGCTCCACGGATCCGCCCTGGATCCGCACCTCGCCCTGGACGATCCCGCCCGGAACGACGTTCGGCTCGGTGATGATCGTGTCCACCGAAGCACCACCGGCACCCAGGCTCGCGAACAGCTTCTTGAAGCCCATGCTCAAACTCCCCTTGAACGATCTGGCGACTACGCCGCGACTACCCCTTACAAACGCGGAACCCTAGGTCCCGGTTGCAGGTGGGCGCGGTCCACTACGCTCGACCGGATGAGCGCGCGTCCCGACCGTACGCCCCTTTCCCGGTCCTTCTTCGACCGCCCGGTCCTCACTGTGGCCCCGGACCTCCTCGGCCGCACCCTCGTGCGCCGTACGGAGGAGGGCCCCCTGGAACTGCGCATCACAGAGGTGGAGGCGTACGAAGGGGAGTCCGATCCGGGCTCGCACGCCTACCGCGGGCGCACGCCACGGAACGCATCGATGTTCGGCCCACCCGGACACGCGTACGTCTACTTCATCTACGGCATGTGGTTCAGCCTCAACCTGGTGTGCGGCCCGCGCGGCCACGCGAGCGGTGTCCTGCTGCGCGCCGGGGAGATCACCACAGGGGCCGAGCTCGCCGCCAAACGTCGACTTTCCGCCAGAAGCCCGCGAGAACTCGCCAAAGGGCCGGCCCGCCTGGCCACGGCCCTGGACGTGGACCGCTCGCTGGACGGGACCGACCTCTGCGGGGGGCCCGAGTCCCCCCTGTCCCTCCTCACGGGCACTCCCACCTCGCCCGACCTGGTGAGCAGTGGTCCGCGCACGGGAGTGGGCGGAGCCGGCGCGGAGCACCCGTACCGCTTCTGGATCACCCGCGACCCGACGGTGAGCCCGTACCGAGCCCACGCGCCACGCCGCCGCTCAACTTGACTCGGCCTTGCCGGACGCCTAACGTAGCTCGAGCCGCTTTTACGGGGCACTGCCATCGGCAGACCTCCGAGCGGCCAACCCACTACCTACGACTTACCCCCTGGCGGGGTTCTATTCGGCATGCCCGAATTCCCGGCCGGTGACTCGATTATGCGTCACAAGGGAAAAGCGCTAACGTGGTGGAAGCCGAAAGGCAAAGACCCCCAACGGTCACCGAATTCAAATCCGAAGCCACTGCGACTTTCGAGAAGCAGGGCGCGGAAATGATCTGGTAGAGTTGGAAACGCAAGACAGCAGAACGAAAGCCCGGAGGAAAGCCCCAGCCGATGTTGCTGAGGGTGAGTACAAAGGAAGCGTCCGTTCCTTGAGAACTCAACAGCGTGCCAAAAATCAACGCCAGAAGTTGATACCCCGTCCACTTCGGTGGATGAGGTTCCTTTGAAAAAGACCTGTCGGGCCTT
>NZ_SSBM01000036.1:0-68269 GCF_004795115.1 Streptomyces sp. A0592 | reverse complement strand
CTAAGCCTTTCAGCGCCGATGGTACTGCAGGGGGGACCCTGTGGGAGAGTAGGACGCCGCCGAACAATCATTGTGGGAAAGCCCCGCACCAACCCTTCACGGGTTCGGTGCGGGGCTTTTCTGCGTTCCGGACACCTGCAGGGTCTCCTGTAGGGTCAGGGGGCATCGAACGACCATTTCTACCGTCACGTGGAGGCCCCCGGGTGGAGGTCCAGGAGACTCGGGTTCAGACTGACCGAATTTTCACCATTCCCAACGTCCTGAGCATGGCTCGCCTGGCCGGCGTGCCCCTGTTCCTGTGGCTGATCCTCGCGGAGTACGACGGGTGGGCCCTTGCCGTCCTCATGCTCAGCGGGGTCAGCGACTACCTCGACGGGAAGCTCGCCCGGCGCTGGAATCAGATCAGCAAGCTCGGCCGGCTGCTGGATCCCGCCGCGGACCGCCTCTACATCCTGTCGACGCTGTTCGGTCTGACCTATCGCGAGATCCTGCCGCTGTGGCTCACCGGAGCCCTCCTCGCGCGTGAGCTGATGTTGCTGGTCATGGTGTGGATCCTGCGCCGCCACGGATATCCGCCGCCGCAGGTCAACTTCCTCGGCAAGGCCGCGACCTTCAACCTGATGTACGCGTTCCCGTTGCTCCTGCTCAGTGACGGAAGCGGCTGGTTGGCCTGGTTGGCCTCAGTTTTCGGATGGGCGTTCGCGGGATGGGGTACAACCCTCTATTGGTGGGCAGGAATCCTTTACGTGGTTCAAGTCCGCCGCCTGGTGAAGGCTGACGCCACGGCCGATTGAGCCCGCCCGACGCCGGATGACGCGGAGGAGTCGCGAAGTCACCGAACGAGGCGGGTGAGAGTCGGCACGACTGTCATCTCTCAAGGAGGACTCTTCCGACATGAAGGCCGTCGTGATGGCCGGTGGCGAGGGCACACGCCTTCGCCCCATGACCTCGAGCATGCCCAAGCCGCTCCTGCCGGTGGCGAACCGCCCGATCATGGAGCACGTACTCAGGCTGCTCAAGCGGCACGGGCTCAGCGAGACCGTGGTTACCGTGCAGTTCCTGGCGTCGCTCGTCAAGAACTACTTCGGGGACGGCGAAGAGCTCGGGATGGAGCTCACCTATGCCAACGAGGAAAAGCCACTCGGGACCGCCGGCAGCGTGAAGAATGCCGAGGAGGCCTTGAAGGATGATGCCTTCGTCGTCATTTCCGGCGATGCGCTGACCGACTTCGACCTCACCGACCTGATCCGCTTCCACAAGGAGAAGGGCGCACTCGTCACGGTGTGCCTGACCCGGGTCCCGAACCCGCTGGAATTCGGCATCACGATCGTGGACGAGGAAGGCAAGGTCGAACGCTTCCTGGAGAAGCCGACCTGGGGCCAGGTGTTCTCGGACACCGTGAACACCGGCATCTACGTCATGGAGCCCGAGGTCTTCGACTACGTCGATGCCGATGTCTCGGTCGACTGGTCCAGCGACGTCTTCCCGCAGCTGATGAAGGAAGGTCGGCCGATCTACGGCTACGTGGCCGAGGGCTACTGGGAGGACGTGGGCACCCACGAGAGCTACGTCAAGGCGCAGGCCGACGTGCTCGAGGGCAAGGTCGAGGTCGAGATGGACGGCTTCGAGATCTCGCCGGGCGTGTGGGTCGCCGAAGGAGCCGAGGTCAGCCCGGACGCCGTACTGCGCGGACCGCTCTACATCGGGGACTACGCCAAGATCGAAGCCGGCGTGGAGATCCGCGAGCACACGGTCATCGGGTCGAACGTCGTCGTCAAGAGCGGCGCCTTCCTGCACCGGGCCGTCGTCCACGACAACGTGTACATCGGCCCCCACAGCAACCTCCGCGGCTGCGTCATCGGCAAGAACACCGACATCATGCGCGCAGCCCGGATCGAGGACGGAGCCGTCATCGGCGACGAGTGCCTCGTCGGTGAGGAATCGATCGTTCAGGGGAACGTCCGCGTCTACCCCTTCAAGACGATCGAGGCGGGTGCCTTCGTCAACACCTCGGTCATCTGGGAGTCCCGCGGACAGGCCCACCTCTTCGGCGCGCGCGGGGTCTCCGGGATCCTCAACGTCGAGATCACCCCCGAGCTCGTGGTCCGGCTCGCCGGCGCCTACGCCACCACCCTGAAGAAGGGTGCGATCGTCACCACGGCCCGCGACCACTCCCGCGGCGCCCGCGCGCTCAAACGGGCCGTGATCTCGGCGCTCCAGGCCAGCGCGATCAACGTACGCGACCTGGAGAACGTACCGCTGCCCGTGGCGCGGCAGCAGACCGCGAGAGGCAGCGCCGGCGGAATCGTCCTGCGGACCTCGCCCGGAGTGCCGGACTCCGTCGACATCATGTTCCTCGACGAACGCGGAGCGGACCTCTCGCTCCAGCAGCAGCGCAAGCTGGACCGCGTGTACGCACGTCAGGAGTACCGGCGCGCCTTCCCCGGCGAGATCGGCGACCTGCAGTTCCCGGGCAGCGTCTTCGACGCGTACACCGGCTCGCTGCTGCGGCGGGTGGACACCACGGGCATCGGCGACGCGGGGCTCAAGGTGGTCGTCGACGCCACCAACGGCAGCGCCGGGCTCGTCATGCCGAGCCTCCTTGGCCGGCTCGGGGTGGACGCCCTGACGATCAACCCCGGGCTCGACGAGTCCAGGCCGACGGAGACCGCCGAGTCCCGGCGGGCCGGCCTGGTGCGGCTGGGCGAGATCGTCGCCTCGGCCCGTGCTGCCTTCGGCGTGCGGTTCGACCCGGTCGGCGAGCGCATCTCCCTGGTCGACGAGCGCGGGCGGATCATCGAGGACGACCGGGCTCTGCTCGTCATGCTCGACCTGGTGGCCGCCGAGAAGCGCAGCGGCAAGGTCGCGCTGCCGGTGACCACGACGCGCGTCGCCGAGCAGGTGGCGGCGTACCACGGCACACAGGTGGAATGGACGACCACCTCGCCCGACGACCTGACCCGGGTGGGGCGGGCCGAGAACACGATCTTCGGTGGAGACGGCCGGGGCGGGTTCATCGTTCCGGAGTTCAGCAGCGTCTTCGACGGCTCGGCGGCATTCGTGCAGCTGCTCGGCCTGGTGGCGCGCACCCAGCTCACGCTGAGCCAGATCGACGCCCGGATCCCGCGGGCGCACGTCCTCAAGCGCGACGTGCCGACACCCTGGGCGGTCAAGGGGCTGGTCATGCGGCGGGTCGTGGAAGCGGCCGGAGACCGGCAGGTGGACACCACCGACGGTGTGCGGGTGGTCGAGGCCGACGGACGGTGGGCGCTGGTCCTGCCGGACCCGGCGGAGGCCGTCACCCACCTGTGGGCCGAGGGCCCCGACGACGCCTCCGCGCAGGCGCTGCTCGAGGAATGGGCCGGCGTGGTGGACGGCGCCGGGCACTGAGGGCCGGGCGTCCATGACATAGGGCGGAAGTGACATAGGGCGGAAGTCCGGTGGGCCGGGGCGGGGTGCGCGGCCCCGGCCCACCGGATGGACGCATTGGGTGTGTGCGGCGCCGACATGCGACGATGTGCGGCATGTCGCAGCCGCCCCACAACCGGACTCCGGCGTCTTCTGTGCCACCCCGGCCGGACGCCTCCATGTCGCTGCTGACGCACGTGATGGACCACAGCCTCGACGAGGGCTACGCGGAGGCGACGGCCCGGCGCCGGGCGGACGGCACGGCCGGCCTGCCCCGCACACTCAAGGCCAAGCTGGGTCTCGCCGCCGGACTCGTGATCGCCGCGGGAGTCGTCACGCTCGGCGCGGCCGAGGCCCGCGTGGACGCGCCGGTGCTCGCCAAGGAGCGCCAGGAGCTGATCGACCGCGTGCAGCGGGCCGACGAGCGCGCGGACGCCCTGGAGCAGAGCATCGACCGGCTGAGGACCGATGTCGCCGCACGTCAGCGGGCGGCCCTCAAGCAGCCCGGCGGGAGCCAGGGCGAGCTCGTCTCCCAGCTGGCCGGCGCCACCGAGGTGCGCGGGCCGGGGATCAAGCTGGTGGTGGACGACGCGAAGGGCTCCTCCACGGGCGACGGCGCAGGACCGCGCGAGAGCAGCGGCTTCTCGGACACCGGCCGGCTCCGCGACCGTGACATGCAGAAGATCGTCAACGGACTGTGGCAGTCCGGTGCGGAGGCGATCTCCATCAACGGGCAGCGGCTGACGGAGCTGTCGGCGATCAGGGCCGCGGGCGACGCGATACTGGTCGACAACCGGCCGCTGGTGCCGCCGTACGAAGTGCTGGCGGTGGGGGACAAGAAGAAGCTCGGCCCGGCCTTCCAGGACTCGGCGGACGGCCAGTACCTGCACGTCCTGCAGGAGAGCTACGGGATCCGCTACACCCTGTCCGCGGCCGACGAGCTGCGGCTTCCGGCCGCCTCGAGCCTGATCGTTCGTACAGCCACAGCAGCAGAGCAGCAGAAGGGTGCATCGTGATCGCGGTACTGGGCCTCTTGGCCGGAGTGGTGGTCGGACTTCTGGTCCGGCCCGAGGTACCGGCCGTGGTGGAGCCTTATCTGCCCATCGCCGTGGTGGCGGCGCTGGACGCGGTGTTCGGCGGTCTGCGCGCCATGCTGGACGGCATCTTCGTCGACAAGGTCTTCGTGGTGTCGTTCCTTTCGAATGTCGTCGTGGCCGCGCTGATCGTCTTCCTCGGCGACAAGCTGGGCGTCGGCTCGCAGCTGTCCACCGGCGTGGTCGTCGTCCTCGGCATCCGCATCTTCTCCAACGCCGCGGCCATCCGCCGGCACGTGTTCCGGGCGTGATGGCGATGAGCGCGAACGACACCCCGCCCGAGGAACCGAACGTCCCGGAACAGCCTCTTGAAAAGGGAAAGACACAGGCCGAGCCGGTTGCCGAGGAGACCGGACGGCAGCGGCTGGCGGCGGGACTGTGGCCGCCGAGGGCCAGCCGGGCCCAACTGATCGTCGCCCTGCTGCTGTTCGTCCTGGGCCTGGGCCTGGCCATCCAGGTCCGCTCGAACAGCGACTCCAGTGCGCTGCGCGGGGCGCGTCAGGAGGACCTCGTACGGATCCTCGACGAGCTCGACGGGCGGACCAAGCGGTTGGAGGACGAGAAGCAGCGGTTGGAGGACCAGCGCCGGGAGCTGGAGAGCAGCTCCAACCAGGCCGAGGAGGCCCGCAAGCAGACCGTGGAGAAGGAGCGTCAACTCGGCATCCTGGCCGGTACGGTGGCAGCACAGGGACCGGGCATCACGCTCAAGATCACTGATCCCACCGGGCAGGTGCAGTCCGACCAGTTGCTGGACACGCTCCAGGAGCTGCGGGCCGCGGGGGCCGAGGCGATCCAGATCAACGGGGTGCGCATCGTGGCAGGCTCGTACTTCTCGGACGAGAACGGTGGGGTCGGGATCGACGGCAAGAAGATCACACAACCCTATGAGTTCAAGGTGATCGGCAAGCCCCAGGATCTGGAGCCCGCGCTGAACATCCCCGGTGGTGTCGTCCAGACGCTGGAGAAGGAGCAGGCCACGGTCGCCGTCACACGGTCGGCGAAGATCGTTGTGGATGCCTTGCGGGCTGCGAAGCAGCCTGACTACGCTCGGTCGTCATCGGGGTGAAGATGAAGCGGAGTGGAGGGTGGAGCGGCTCACGCGGGCTGATGCCTGCGGGGGGTCGCCGCACCGAAGTTGCGGTGCGTGGTGGAAACTGTCTGGTGGTTACGGACGTTGTGAGAATGTCCGGGTCGGCAGGTGTCTGCATTCGGAGTTCGTCCTGCCCCACGGGCGGGTCTGTTTCAGTCAAGGGGAATCGCCCGTGAAGTTGTTTGAGAAGTTGTTCGGCAAGAAGAACCGCGAGGAGAGCGGCGCGGCGAGGCACCGCGCCGGGGGTGCGGAAGGGCAGGGTGACCGGCCGCTGTTCCGCGACGAGGTCGCCGGCGCGGGCGAGGTTCCGGGTTCCCCCGGCGCGTCGTCTGTTGACCCTGGTGGTACCGGCCGCATAGGTTTCGGTGAACCGTCAACCTCAAGTGCGGGTGGAGGCTTTGCCCCCGACCCGTATGCCACCAATGCCTCCGCGGGGCAGCCGCGGCGCGAGGAGCCGTCCATGTCGGCCGAGCAGGTTTGCAGCAGGTGCGGACACCGTAGCGATGCGGCCAGCCGGTTCTGCTCCAACTGCGGAGCGCCGCTGCGGGCGGGTCTGACGCCGGAGCGTGCCTCGGAGACCACGTCCACCATCTCGATCTCGGGCCTCGAGGCCTACGAGGCCGAGGTGACGGGACAGACGCACGTGTCGTCCTCGCTGTCCCCCGAGGCCCAGGCCGCGGTGGAGGCACTGCCGCCCGGTTCCGCCCTGCTCATCGTGCGGCGCGGACCCAACTCCGGCAGCCGCTTCCTGCTGGACGGCGAACTGACCACGGCCGGCCGGCACCCGCAGAGCGACATCTTCCTGGACGACGTCACCGTCTCCCGGCGCCATGTCGAATTCCGCAGGAGCCAGGACGGCGGCTTCACCGTGGCCGATGTAGGCAGTCTCAACGGCACGTACGTCAACCGGGAACCGATCGACTCCGTCGCCCTCCACAACGGCGACGAGGTGCAGATCGGCAAGTACCGGTTGGTCTTCTACGCGAGCCTGCGGGGCGTCTGACCCTCCCCCGGACCCGGTCCGGGGGCACCCGAGGGAAGGTCCCATGCTGCGCAATCCGACAGGCGGCGCCGGAAGCGGCACCGCCGGCTCGGCCGGGCGGCTGGTGAGCATCGGCACGGTGCTCACCACGCTGCGTGACGAGTTCCCCGAAGTCACGATCTCGAAGATCCGTTTTCTGGAGGCGGAGGGGCTGGTCGAGCCCCGGCGCACACCTTCCGGGTACCGCAAGTTCAGCACGGAGGACGTGGAGCGACTCGCCCGCATCCTGCGCCTGCAGCGTGACCACTACCTGCCGCTGAAGGTCATCCGCGACCAGCTCGACGCGCTCGCACGCGGGGAGCAGATCCGCATCCCGGCGCCCACGGCGCACGGCGAATCCGCCGATCCGTCCGACCCGGCCCTCTCCGCGGCCGTCTACGGCGAGGTGGGGCAGGAGCGGCCCCCGGCGGCCCGTGTGGGGCGGCCGGAGCTCCTGGAGGCCGTCGGCGTGGACGAGGACCAGCTCGTCGAGTGGGAGTCGTACGGGCTGCTCGCCGAAGGGCCGGGCGGCGGGTTCGACGCCGATGCGGTCACGGTGGCCCGGCTCGTGGCGGACCTGGGGCGTTTCGGCCTGGAGCCGCGGCACCTGCGCGCCATGAAGGCGGCCGCCGACCGGGAGGCGGGTCTGGTGGAACAGGTCGTGGCACCCCTGCGCCGGCACCGCAACCCGCAGACCAGGGCCCATGCGGAGGCCACGATGAAGGAGCTCGCAGGGCTCTCCGTGCGGCTGCACGAGGCCTTGGTGCAGACCGCTCTCGGCGTCCGGTTGCGCTGACCTCGTCGGTCGAGGTGGAGCCCCGACTACCCAAACCTGCCGAGCAGGTCCTAGGGTTGCTGTGTGAACGAGCTCGACGTTGTGGGTGTCCGGGTGGAAATGCCCTCCAACCAACCGATCGTGCTCCTGCGTGAAGTGGGAGGCGATCGGTACCTCCCCATCTGGATCGGTCCGGGGGAGGCGACGGCCATTGCCTTCGCCCAGCAGGGGATGGCGCCTGCCCGGCCGCTGACGCACGACCTCTTCAAGGACGTGCTGGAGGCGGTCGGTGAGGAACTCACCGAGGTCCGGATCACGGATCTACGGGAGGGCGTCTTCTACGCGGAGCTCGTCTTCGCCAGCGGGGTCGAGGTGAGCGCGCGGCCATCCGACGCCATAGCGCTCGCCCTGCGGACGGGGACGCCGATCTACGGCAGTGACGGCGTCCTGGACGATGCCGGAATCGCCATCCCGGACGAGCAGGAGGACGAGGTGGAGAAGTTCCGCGAGTTCCTCGACCAGATCTCACCCGAGGACTTCGGTACCGGCCCGCAGTGAGGCGCCTGCCGCGTCGTCCACGGTGTGGTTCCAGCCCATTCGAGTAGCCTTTCCCCGCAAACGGATACGGGAAACCACTCTCAGGGTGATTATCACTCGGCGTGCCGAGTGTGGCGATCGTTGACGCACCCCTGGTGACTGCCTACCTTCGAGGTGGGCAGGTCAAGGACGGAGGGTCGGCGTGAGGATCACGGGCGACGGTACGACCGGGGGCACCCCCGTACGCAGTGGCACTGGGCCGTACCCGCTGCACGGTGGTGCGGTCGGATCCGCGCACCGTCAGCCGGAGTCGACGCCGGTCGGGCCGGTGGACGGCGAGCCGGCGCCCCAGCAGGTCGGCTACCGCGGGCCGACGGCGTGCGCCGCGGCCGGCATCACCTACCGGCAACTGGACTACTGGGCACGCACCGGGCTGGTGGAGCCCAGCGTGCGGCCCGCGTACGGCTCCGGGACACAGCGCCTCTACAGCTTCCGCGACGTGGTCGTCCTCAAGATCGTCAAGCGCTTCCTGGACACCGGTGTGGCGCTGCAGAACATCCGCACCGCCGTGCAGCACCTGCACGACCGCGACCTCGCGGACCTCGAGCGGATGACGTTGATGAGCGACGGCGCCACCGTGTACGAGTGCACCTCGCCGGACCAGGTCGTCAGCCTCCTCCAGGGCGGCCAGGGCGTCTTCGGCATCGCCGTGGGCGTGGTGTGGCGCGACGTGCAGAGCGCGCTGTCGCAGCTGCACGGGGAGCGCGTGGACACCGGCGAGACCCTGGTCGGGCACAACCCGACGGACGAGCTGGCGGCCCGCCGCAACCGTGCCGTCTGAGCGGGTCGGCCGAGCGGCCGGAATGTCAGTGGCGTAGGGCAGCATCGGTGCTGTGAGAGCCGCTCCGACCATCCTGCACCTGGACATGGACGCCTTCTACGCCTCCGTCGAGCAGGCGTCGAAGCCGAGCCTGCGCGGCAAGCCCGTCATCGTCGGCGGGCTCGGGCCGCGCGGGGTCGTCGCCACGGCCTCGTACGAGGCCAGGCGGTTCGGGGTGCACTCGGCGATGCCCACGGCGCAGGCCAGGCGGCTCTGCCCGAACGGCGCCTACCTGATCCCTCGGTTCACGCTCTACCGCCGGGTCAGCGATGTGGTGATGGCCATGCTGCGGGAGCTGTCCCCGCTGGTGGAGCCGCTCAGCCTGGACGAGGCCTTCGTCGACCTGGAGGCGGGCGGGGTCGCCTTCGACGCGGGTTCGGCCCGGGCGACGGGCGAGCGGCTGCGGGCCGACATCAGGGCCGCCACCGGGCTCAGCGGCTCCGTGGGGCTCGCCGGGTCGAAGATGCTGGCCAAGGTGGCCTCCGAGGAGGCCAAGCCCGCCGGGCTGCTGCTGATCGAGCCCGGGACCGAGCGGGAACTGCTCGCACCCATGTCCGTACGGACCCTGCCCGGCGTGGGGCCGGCCACGGGGGAGCACCTGCGCCGTGCCGGGATCACCACGGTGGGGGAGCTGGTCGAGGCCGGTGAGGACGAGCTGGTCCGGATGGTGGGCCGCGCGCACGGCACGGGGCTGTACCGGATGGCGCTGGGGCTGGACGACCGGCCGGTGGTCGCTGAGCGGGACGCGAAGTCGGTGTCGGTCGAGGACACCTTCGACGTGGACCTGCACGACCGGGTGCGGATCCGCGGCGAGGTGCAGCGGCTCGCCGACCGGTGTGTGCAGCGGCTGCGGGGATCCGGGCACTCGGGGCGCACGATCGTGCTCAAGGTGCGGCGCTACGACTTCTCCACGCTGACGCGGTCCGAGACGCTGCGCGGGCCCACGGACGACGCGGCGGTGGTCCGGGAGGCCGCCGCGCGGCTGCTGGAGGCGGTGGACACCACGGGCGGGGTGCGGCTGCTGGGGGTGGGGGTGACCGGTCTGGCGGACTACACGCAGGAGGACCTCTTCGCGCAGTCGCTCGCCGCCGAGGCGGAGGCCGAGGCGGAGGCCGAGGCGGAGGCGGCGGCAGAGGAGGGCGGTACGGCCGGCACGGCCGGGGGAGCCGCGCCGGCGGCCGCCGACGGGGGTGCGGGGGCCCAGGAGGGGGCGGAGCAGCCCGCTGAGTCGCAGGAGGCTCCCGAGCGCCGCTGGGCGGCCGGGAGCGACGTACGGCACGTCGTGTACGGGCCGGGGTGGGTGCAGGGCAGCGGGGTCGGCCGGGTGACCGTGCGGTTCGAGCAGCCCGGATCGGAGCCCGGCCGGGTGCGGACCTTCCGGGTGGACGACCCCGAGCTGGAGCCGTCCGACCCGCTGCCGCTGGTGGGGGACACGGACTAGGAGTGGTGCCGGGGGCGCCGGCGGCGCCGGGGTGTCAGCCGTCGTCGCCCGCCAGGCGGCCGAAGTCGCGGTGGAAGTCGGACGGAAGGGTCGTGTCCAGGCCGTAGTGGTGGTAGAGCTGGAGCTCCTGTTCGGGAGAGAGGTGGCGGCCGACGCCGAAGTCCGGTGCGTCCTTGATGAGGGAGCGTTCGAAGGGCACCCGCAGGGTCTCGCCGACCATCTCGCTCGGCTCCAGCGGGACGAAGGCGTCCCGGCTGAACAGGCCCGTGCGGACGGCGGCCCATTCCGGGACACCCGTGGCATCGTCGAGGTAGACCTCGTCGATGGTGCCGATCTTGGCACCGTTGCGGTCGAACGCCTTGCGGCCGATCAGGCTGCGCGGATCGATGTCGGTCTGCACGGTCCCTCCAATTGGTCGCAACTGCTCCGTAATGACTACAGAAGGGCATTTCCGCAGTGGAGGCCACTCGGGGAGCCCCTTGAACCCCGCTGGTAGTCTGGGTGACGGCTGTCGACCCTGTGCGGGAGAGTCCTCCGAGTGAGCAAGACGGAGGCGCCGAAGGAGCAAATCCTCCCCGGAATCTCTCAGGCATACGTACCGCATGGACGAGGCCACTCTGGAAAGCAGGGCGGGTACCGGGCGCGCAGTGCCGGTCCCCCTCCTCACCGACGGTGAAAGCCGGATCTCTCGGGATACCCCCGTGACTCCGGTGAAACTCTCAGGTGCAGATGACAGAGGGGGAGGCCGTCCGGGTGCCCGCGCCGTGGTGCCCCTCGCAGGTCATATGACCAGGAGGCCTCCGTACATGACCGCCAACCGCATTCCGCTCTCCCAGCTGGAGCGAGGCATCCCCTTCGAACAGCGCCACATCGGCCCGGATGCCGAGGCGCAGGCGAAGATGCTCGCCCACGTGGGCTACGGCTCCCTGGACGAACTGACCGCCGCCGCGGTCCCGGATGTGATCAAGACCGCCGACGCGCTCGACCTGCCCGAGGCGCGGACCGAGGCCGAGGTGCTCGCCGAGCTGCGCTCGCTCGCCGACCGCAACCAGGTCCTCACCCCCATGATCGGCCTCGGCTACTACGGGACCTTCACCCCGCCGGTGATCCTCCGCAACGTCATGGAGAACCCGGCCTGGTACACGGCGTACACGCCCTACCAGCCGGAGATCTCGCAGGGCCGCCTCGAGGCCCTCCTGAACTTCCAGACCGTCGTCGCCGACCTCACCGGCCTGCCGACCTCGGGCGCCTCCCTGCTCGACGAGGGCACCGCGGCAGCCGAGGCCATGACGCTGGCCCGCCGCGTGGGCAAGGTCAAGGGCAACGTCTTCCTCATCGACGCCGACGCCCTGCCGCAGACCGTCGCCGTCATCGAGACCCGCGCCGAGCCGATCGGCATCGAGGTCGTCGTCGCCGACCTCTCCGACGGCATCCCCGCCGAGATCGCCGAGCGCGGCGTCTACGGCGTCCTGCTCCAGTACCCGGGTGCCTCGGGCGCCGTCCGGGACATCAAGCCGGTCATCGACCAGGCGCACGAGCTCGGCGCCATCGTCACCGTCTCGGCCGACCTGCTCGCCCTGACCCTCCTGACGTCCCCGGGCGCGCTCGGCGCGGACATCGCCGTGGGAACCACCCAGCGCTTCGGCGTCCCGATGGGCTTCGGCGGTCCGCACGCCGGCTACATGGCCGTCCAGGACAAGCACGCCCGCTCGCTGCCGGGCCGCCTCGTCGGCGTCTCGGTGGACGCGGACGGCAACAAGGCGTACCGCCTGGCCCTGCAGACCCGCGAGCAGCACATCCGCCGGGAGAAGGCCACCAGCAACATCTGCACCGCGCAGGTGCTGCTCGCCGTCATGGCCGGCATGTACGCCGTCTACCACGGCCCGGACGGCCTGCGGACGATTGCCGGCCGTACCCACCGCTACGCGACGCTGCTCGCGGCCGGTCTGCGCGCCGGCGGGGTCGAGACCGTGCACGGCTCCTACTTCGACACGATCACGGTCCGCGTCCCGGGCCGTGCGGCCGAGGTCGTCGCCGCCGCGCGCGAGGGCGGGGTCAACCTCCACCAGGTCGACGCCGACCTGGTCTCCATCAGCTGTGACGAGACCACGCTGCGCGCCGACATCGAGGCCGTCTGGGCGGCCTTCGGCGTCACCGCCGACATCGAGGCGCTCGACGAGACCGTGGCGGACACCCTCCCCGAGGGCCTGCTGCGCTCGGACGCGGTCCTGACCCACCCGGTCTTCCACCAGCACCGCTCCGAGACCGCGATGCTGCGCTACCTGCGCAAGCTCTCGGACAAGGACTACGCGCTGGACCGCGGCATGATCCCGCTGGGCTCCTGCACCATGAAGCTCAACGCGACGACCGAGATGGAGCCGGTGACCTGGCCCGAGTTCGGCCAGCTGCACCCCTTCGCCCCGGTGGAGCAGGCCGAGGGCTACCTCACGCTCATCAACGAGCTGGAGGAACGACTCTGCGAGGTCACCGGCTACGACAAGGTCTCCATCCAGCCGAACGCCGGCTCCCAGGGTGAGCTCGCCGGTCTGCTGGCCGTGCGCGCCTACCACCGGGCGAACGGTGACGAGCAGCGCACCATCTGCCTCATCCCGTCCTCCGCGCACGGCACCAACGCCGCCAGCGCCGTCATGGCGGGCATGAAGGTCGTCGTCGTCAAGACCGCCGACGACGGTGAGGTGGACGCGGACGACCTGCGCGCCAAGATCGAGCAGCACCGCGACGAGCTCGCCGTGCTGATGATCACGTACCCGTCCACGCACGGTGTGTTCGAGGAGCACGTCGCCGACATCTGCGCCCAGGTGCACGAGGCCGGCGGCCAGGTCTACGTCGACGGCGCCAACCTGAACGCCCTGGTGGGCCTGGCCAAGCCGGGTCACTTCGGCGGCGACGTCTCGCACCTGAACCTGCACAAGACCTTCTGCATCCCGCACGGCGGCGGCGGCCCGGGCGTCGGCCCGGTCGGCGTCCGGGCGCACCTCGCCCCGTACCTGCCGAACCACCCGCTGCAGCCGACGGCCGGCCCGGAGACGGGCGTCGGCCCGATCTCGGCCGCGCCGTGGGGCTCGGCCGGCATCCTGCCGATCTCCTGGTCGTACGTGCGCCTCATGGGCGGCGAGGGCCTCAAGCGCGCCACCCAGGTGGCGGTGCTCGGCGCCAACTACATCGCCAAGCGCCTGGAGCCGCACTACCCGGTGCTCTACACCGGCCCGGGCAACCTGGTCGCGCACGAGTGCATCATCGACCTGCGCCCGCTGTCGAAGGCCACGGGCGTCAGCGTGGACGACATCGCCAAGCGCCTGATCGACTACGGCTTCCACGCACCGACCATGTCCTTCCCGGTCGCCGGAACGCTCATGATCGAGCCGACGGAGTCCGAGGACCTCGCCGAGATCGACCGCTTCTGCGACGCGATGATCGCCATCCGCGGCGAGATCGAGCGGGTCGCGGGCGGCGAGTGGCCGGCCGACGACAACCCGCTGGCCAACGCCCCGCACACGGCGGCTTCGCTGGGCGGCGAGTGGAACCACGCGTACACCCGGGACGAGGCCGTCTTCCCGGGCGGGGTCACGGCCGCCGAGAAGTACTGGCCGCCGGTGCGCCGCATCGACGGTGCGTTCGGCGACCGGAACCTGGTGTGCTCCTGCCCGCCGCTGGACGAGTACGACAACTGAGGCGCTCGTCACTGACGCCCGCCGAGTGACATGACGAAGGGGCCGGCCCGGGAGACTCTCCCCGGCCGGCCCCTTCGTCGTCCTACGTCGTCTACGCCGCCGCGAGCGGGCGGTGCGGGGCGATGATCTGCCCGTCCGGCAGCAGCTCACCGGTGTCCTCGAAGAGCAGGACGCCGTTGCACAGCAGGCTCCAGCCCTGTTCCGGGTGGTTGGCCACCGGGCGAGCGGCCTCCCGGTCGGCGGATTCGGCAGACGGGCAGGCTGGCTGGTGCTGGCACATGGATGCGTTCTTTCGCTGCGGTGTGGTCTGTGTGCTACGGCTCGGTACCGGGTTCATGGCCGTCCCCCTGGGTCATCCCCGCAGCAGCGGGGCGCTTGCCATCAGTGTTCCCCCACGACAGCCGCTTCGCAGGGATTTCCCGGCAGCTGTCCTCATGGATTGATGACGCATCACTCGTGCGGGCGGTTCAGGCCAACTCCCCTGTCATTTCGGATGGTTCGCGAGTGGCCCGGGCGGACTAGGCCGAATGGGCGAATCGGGTCAGGCGGCCGGCGCGGCCAGCGACGGCGGGACCGGCGCCGTCGCGGGCGTGAGCCGGTGGGTCAGCACGGGCAGGAGTTCCGAGACCGGATGCGGCCGGTACGCGGCGATGCCGGGCGGGGCCGGGGCCAGCGGCACCAGCAGGTCCTCGCCGGCGGGCAGTCCGGCGGCGGCGTCCGCGCCCACGGCCCCGTGCAGCCACAGCGTCAGCATGTAGAGCTCCGGTACGGAGAGCAGCCGGGGCTGGTAGCCGGTGGCGAGCAGCTCGGCCTGGCGCAGGGCGCGCTCGGTGGCGGCGACGTAGGGGCCCTCGAAGAAGTGCGAGAAGGCCCAGCCGTCGGGCGTCAGCCGCGTGTCGGCCGCCGCGACGTGGCGGTCCCCGCTGCGGATCAGGAACCGCCAGCCGACGAGCCGGGTGCGGGGCGGCCGGCCGGCGGACGCGAGGTCCGAGAGGTTCAGCCGGTCCAGGACGTGCACCGGAAGGGGGAGTTCGGCGGTCAGCGGCCCCTGGATGGCGCGCAGGGCCGGAGTGTGCGCCTCGTGGACGGCGGTGGGGGAACCGAGTGCCGCGAGGACGCTGCGCAGGGCGGGTGCGGGAGCCGGGGGGACATGCAGCGGCATGGTGGGTCGCCTCTCACTTGGGAGACCTGTGGGACGGGGGGCAGGTGCGGGACGGCGCTGTCGCATTCTGGGGCCAGAGGGGGGCCGAGGGGCAATGGCCGCGCGCCAACTCTCTGCCTCGTTTGCGGAGTTTATACGACATGTGTTCACGCAGTGTTTCGGCTAGCTGTCCCGCCTATTGCCGACAAGGCGCTTACCGGTCCCGCTGACATGGCATTCATGCCGGATGTGCGCGAACGTGCCGCGCTGACCTCGGAGGTTACCGGAAGGGGGCTCGGCTGGAAAGCACCTGTTTTCAGGGGCGGGCAAATGTCAAGATGAATTTGCATGAGGCGACTTGCCAGGTGAATGTGCCGAAGCGCCCTTCGGCCAACCCGGCGCGCGCTCCGCGCCACGCACGCCTCCTCCGCGTTATGGATCACGATGCCGGGGCATCATCGACCGTAACGCGCGCCTGGGTGCCCCGGGCCAGGCCCACTCGAGGAGGGACGCTTCGATGGGGGAGAAGGTCGTGGCGGGCGGATTCGACCTGTCCGATCGGCAGCGGTATCGAAGGAAACTCCACGAGTGTCTGGAGGGACTGGAGCGACTTCTGGCGGAGAAGAGGTTCGACCGCCCAAAGAACATGATGGGGCTGGAGATCGAGTTGAATCTCGCGGGAACCGACGGTTTGCCGCGAATGGTGAATGCCCAGGTGCTGGAGCGGATTGCCAGCCCCGATTTCCAGACCGAACTGGGAATGTTCAATCTGGAGGTGAACGTTCTGCCGCACCGGCTCGGCGGCCGGGTATTCGACCAGCTCGCCGAGGAACTCAGCGCAGGGCTGGGATACGCCCACCGGCAGGCCGCGGAGATCGACGCCGGAGTGGTGATGATCGGCATCCTGCCGACGATCTCCCGCACGGACCTGGTCACCGCGAACCTCTCGGCGGTGGACCGCTACTCCCTGCTGAACGAGCAGATCCTGATGATGCGCGGGGAGGACTTCACCCTCGACATCGACGGCGTCGAGCGGCTGATCTGGACCTCCGGGTCCATCGTGCCCGAGGCCGCCTGCACCTCTGTACAGCTGCACCTCCAGGTGACGCCGGCCCGGTTCTCGGCCGTGTGGAACGCGGCGCAGGCGGCGACCGCGGCGCAGATAGCCGTCGGCGCCAACTCGCCCTTCCTGTTCGGGCGGGAGCTGTGGCGGGAGTCGCGGCCGCCGCTGTTCACGCAGGCCACCGACACCCGCCCGCCCGAGCTCCAGGCGCAGGGCGTGCGGCCGCGCACCTGGTTCGGCGAGCGGTGGGTGGACTCGGCGTACGAGCTCTTTGCCGAGAACGTCCGCTACTTCCCCTCCCTGCTGCCGATATGCGACGAGGAGGAGCCCCTGCGGGTGCTGGCCGAGGGCGGGGTGCCGAGCCTGCAGGAGCTGGTCCTGCACAACGGCACCGTCTACCGCTGGAACCGGCCCGTGTACGGGGTGGCGGACGGGGTGCCGCACCTGAGGGTGGAGAACCGGGTGCTGCCGGCCGGGCCGACGGTCACCGACGTCGTCGCCAACGCCGCCTTCTATTACGGACTCGTACGCACCCTCGCGGACGACCCGCGCCCGGTGTGGACCCGGCTGCCCTTCGCCGAGGCGGAGGCGAACTTCGACGCGGCCTGCCGGTACGGGATCGACGCCCGGCTGCGGTGGCCGCGCCGGGGCCGGGCCGGCGGCCTGGTCAGCGTGCCCGCCGTACGGCTGGTCCTGGACGAGCTGCTGCCGATGGCGGCGGCGGGCCTGGACGCCTGGGGCATCGAGCCCGCGGACCGGGACCACTACCTCGGCATCATCGAGGAGCGCTGCCGGCGGCGGGTCAACGGTGCGACATGGCAGGTGGACACCTACCACCGGGCCCTCGCAGCGGGGCTGGAGCGGGACGAGGCGCTGGCCGCGACCACCCGCCGCTACAGCGAGCTCATGCACAAGGGAGACCCCGTGCACACCTGGCCCGTGGGGCTGACGGAGGAGGTGGCCGCGGCGATTCCGGTCGTGCGCTGAGCTGCCCCGCCGCGCCCGGCCCCTTCCTGCGACCCTCCCTCGGTGATCCCCCGCCCGGCCGACGAGGCAGTATGGGGTGGTCGCAACGGGATGGCAGGACGGGAGTCGGGCGTGCGGGCTGAGCCGGAGCCGGTGTTCGTGGAGCTGGGCGAGGACGGGCGGCGGGACCTCCTGCGCACCGAGACCCTGCTCGTCCTGGCCTTGTCGCTGGGCGCGAGCGGGGTCTCGGCACTGATCAGCTTCATCGGCTCGCTGACCAAACCGGGAGGTCTGAAGGACCAGGCCGCCACGCTCAACGGCTCCTACGCCCCCGGCCGGCCCTGGCTGGACCTGGCCTGGCAGCTGTTCGGCATCGCGAGCGCGCTCGTCCCCGTACTGCTGGTGGCGCACTTCCTGACCCGCGAGGGCGCGCCCGGGCTGCGGGTGCTGGGCTTCGACCTCACCCGGCCGCTGCAGGACCTGGGCCGGGGCGTCCTCGTCGCGGCCGGGATCGGGAGCGCCGGGCTGGCCTTCTACCTGGGGTCACGGGCCGCCGGCTTCAACCTCACGGTGGTGCCGGAGGCCCTGCCCGACGTGTGGTGGAAGTTCCCCGTGCTGATCCTCTCCGCGATCCAGAACTCCGTGGTGGAGGAGGTCATCGTCCTGGCCTACCTCCTGCGCAGGCTCGACCAGCTCGGCTGGTCGCCGATGGCGGCGCTGGCGGCCAGTGCGGTGCTGCGCGGCTCCTACCACCTCTACCAGGGCATCGGCGGCTTCATCGGCAACATGGTGATGGGCGTCGTCTTCGTGCTCGCCTACCGCCGCTGGGGACGGGTCGGACCGCTCGTGGTGGCCCACGCGCTGCTCGACATCGTGGCCTTCGGCGGGTACGCCCTGCTCGCGGGCAAGGTGGGCTGGCTGCCGACGCCGTGACGCGGCGGCGCACCCGATCGGCCCCGCAGGGCGGGGCCGTGGGCCGCTGCGGTGCGACGCTGGGGGAGTGAGGAGGCGCGCGCGGTGGCTGTCATGGACTCCCTGGTGTCGTTCGCCCCGTTCTTCGTGCCCGTGATCAGCGGCCTGGTGGGCGGGGCCAGCCTCCTCCTCCGGGACCGCCGAGAGGCGCGCAGCGCCGACCACAAGTACCGCAAACGGCTGGAGAAGGCCCAGCTGGAGGTCCAGTTCATCACCGGCTGGATCCAGGCCAAGGAACTGGTTCCGGCCGACGGCCCGGACCCCGATCCGGCGCCGGGGCGCTGGTTGGACGACTGCTACGCGTCGGTGCGCCGGGCCCAGGACGACGCGGGGGGCCACCAGCGGACGGGTCCCGTCTCGCTGCGGCGCCTGCTGCTGCTGGGCGAGGTGGCGGGCCCGGCGAGGAGCGTGCGGGTCGCCTACTGGATCTCCCTCGCCCTGTTCAACCTGGCGCTCGCGTGGTGGGTGAACGCCCTCGTCTCGGGGGTACCGGGCTTCATGCACGACGAGGGCGTCCCGGAGTCCGAGGAGATCGGCTCCTACCTGGGGGCGGCGGTCACCTTCTTCGTGATCTCGGCCGTCCTGTGGCTGTGGACCGTGCGTCTGGGCGCGGCCGAACCGGGACAGGTCTACCGCAAGCGCATCGACTCGGACGCCTGGGAGGAGAGCGAGCGCAAGCGGCGTGCTGCGGCGCGCGCGAGGGCGGCGGCGAAGGAGGGGGCCAAGGCGGCCCGCGGGGAGCGGGACGGGCCGGCGGGTTGATCCGGCTCCGCCGCCCGCGCCCCGTCCCGGCACCGCCTGCTCACCCCTGACGTCCGGTCACGGGGCGGTGAGGAGCTCCCCGTCGACGACGGTGACGGCGTGCCCGGTCAGCAGGGTGCGGTCGCCCGCCAGGGTCACCCGTACGAGCCCCTGCCGGGCGCCGCCCTGGAGGCCGGTCAGCTCGGTGCGGCCCAGGCGCTGCGCCCAGAACGGGGCGAGTGCGGTGTGGGCGCTGCCGGTGACCGGGTCCTCGTCGATCCCGAAGGCCGGGAAGAAGCCCCGGGAGACGAAGTCGTACCCGCGGGAGGGGTCCTCGGCGGGCGCGGTGACGATCACCCCCCGCTTGGCGAAGGCGCGCAGGGCGGCGTGGTCCGGCTCCAGCTCGCGGACGGTCTTCTCGTCGGCGAGTTCGATGACGAGGTCGCCGATGTGCGCGGCGGTGTCGTGGACGGAGAGGATCGGCGCCCCGCCGAGCGCGTGGTCCACGGCGGGCGGCGCCGGGACCGCGGTCAGCGTGGACGTCGGGAAGTCCATCGTGATCGTGCCGTCCGCGGCGGTCTCGGCCGTGAGGAGGCCGCAGCGGGCGGAGAAGCGGATCAGCCCCTCGGCGAGGCCGGCGGTGGCCAGTACGTGCGCCGTGGCGAGGGTGGCGTGGCCGCACATGTCGACCTCGGCGGCCGGGGTGAACCAGCGCAGCGCCCAGTCGGCGTCCCCGCCGGGCGGCAGGGGGTGCGCGAAGGCGGTCTCGGAGAGGTTCACCTCGGACGCCACCTGCTGCAGCCAGGCGTCAGGGGGGAAGCCGCCCTCGAGGAGCAGCACTCCGGCGGGGTTTCCGCGGAAGGGGCGGTCGGTGAAGGCGTCGACGATTCGGATGCGCATGAAGCGACGGTAGGACGGTTCCTGGAACGTCGACAAAGGCCAATCCGGGGTGACTGGCCTCCTCCCGGGCTGTTCGGTGAATAGTTTCCGATATATCGTTGACGGATCGCGATGGCTCATCGATAGTGGATGCATCGGAGAACCGATGAAACGGACACGAAGTGACGGAAGGAGCGCAGACATGCGTTCACACGGACAGCACGGACAGCACGGCCACGGGCATGAGCACGGACGGGGCCACGGCCACTGCGGGCCGGACCGTCGGGAGGGATTCCAGGGGTTCCGCGCGGCCTTCGGTCCGTTCGGACCGCCCTTCGGCGCAGGGCCCTTCGGCGGCCGCGGCGGCCGCGGGGGACCGCGGGGCCGGGCCCGGCGCGGTGACGTGCGCGCCTCGATCCTGGCGCTGCTCGCCGACCGGCCGATGCACGGCTACGAGATGATCCAGGAGATCGGCGAGCGCAGCGGCGGGGCCTGGAAGCCCAGCCCGGGCTCGGTCTACCCGACCCTGAGCCTGCTGGAGGACGAGGGGCTCATCAGCAGCGAGAGCGAGGGCGGCAAGAAGCTGTTCACGCTCACCGAGGCCGGCCGCGCCGAGGCCGAATCGGGGCCGGACGCCCCCTGGGAGGACGCCGGGCGGGGCTTCGACTTCGAGGCGATGCACGAGGCCCGGCAGGCCAATGCCGGCCTGATGGAGGCCTTCGGGCAGGTCTTCCGAACCGGCTCGCCCGAGCAGCGGGAGAAGGCGCTCGCGGTCCTGGGCGACGCCCGCAAGAAGCTCTACCTGATCCTGGCCGACGAGCACTGAGCGCGGACGGCCCGTACGTACGGCGGCGTGCCCCGCGGCGAGATGTCGCGGGGCACGCGGGCCCTTGTGTGCGCCGGTGGCTGCGGACCGGGTCAGGCGACCAGGCCGGCGAGCTTGCGCAGCGACTCGTTCAGGGCGGCGGTGGCCGAGTCCTTCAGCTTGCCCGCCATCAGGGACACGGCGGCCCCGGTGAACTCGCCGTCGATGCGGACGGTGGTGGCCCCGCCGTCCGGCGTCAGGGTGTAGCGGGTGAGGACGGCGACACCCATCGGGCCCTTGCCGGTGATGGCGAAGAGGCGTTCGTCCTCCAGCTCCGAGACGGTCCAGACGACCTCGGCCGGGAAGCCCATCATCTTCATGTTCTCGGCGAAGGTCGATCCGACCGCCAGGGTCTGCGGACCGCCCTGCGGGAAGTTCGTGTGGGTCATGCTCCACTGCCCGTACGCGTCCCAGTCCGTCAGCTGGGACCAGAGCTGCGCGGCGGACGCCTCGATGCGTGATTCCGCGGTGACTTCAGCCATGCGACCACCCCTTCTCGTCGGGTACGTGCGCGGAAGGTAGCCCCGGCGGCAGAAACATTCAATACTGACGACCTGTCAGATCCCGTGGCGGTGGACGGGCGTGATCTCAGCTCTGTCTCAACAGGTGTCACCGCAGTGACGCTCCTGACCGCCCCTGTCATGATGGCCGGATGCAAGCGTCAGGGAAAAACGCCGGACTGGGCCTCGCCCTCGTCTCTGCGTTCGCGTTCGGTGGTTCCGGAGTGGCTGCGAAGCCGCTGATCGAGGCGGGTCTGGACCCCCTCCACATGGTCTGGCTCAGGGTGGCCGGCGCGGCACTCGTGCTGTCCCCGCTGGCCTGGCGCCACCGCGACCTCCTCCTGCGCAGGCCCGCGCTGCTCGCAGGCTTCGGCCTGGTCGCCGTCGCGGGCGTGCAGGCCTTCTACTTCGCCTCCCTGTCCCGGATCCCGGTCGGCGTGGCCCTGCTGCTGGAGTACCTGGGCCCCGCGCTGCTGCTCGGCTACATCCGCTTCGTGCAGCGCAAGCCGGTGACGCGCGGGGCCGCCGCCGGTGCGGCCGTGGCCGTCGTCGGCCTGGCCTGCGTGGTCGAGATCTGGGCCGGACTGAGCCTGGACCTGCTCGGTGTGCTCTTCGGTCTCGCCGCGGCCTGCTGCCAGGCCTGCTACTTCGTCTTCGCCGACCAGGGCGCGGACGGCGAGGACGCCCCCGACCCGCTCGGGGTGATCTCCTACGGGATGCTCATCGGCGCGCTGGTGATGACGGTCATCGCCCGGCCGTGGGAGATCGACTGGAAGGTACTGGGAGGGGACGCGTCCGTCGGCGGCACGATGGTGCCCGCGCCGGTGCTGCTCGGCTGGGTCGTGCTCGTCGCGACCGTCTTCGCCTACGTGACCGGCGTGGTCTCGGTGCGCAGGCTCTCGCCCCAGGTCGCGGGCGTGGTGGCCTTCCTGGAGGCCGTCGTGGCCACCGTGCTGGCCTGGATCCTGCTCGGCGAGTACCTCTCGACCTGGCAGATCGTCGGCGGGGGCCTGGTGCTGGGCGGTGCCTTCATCGCACAGTCTTCGCGGCCGGCCCCGCAGCCCGCGGCCGAACCGGTCCCGGTGGACCGCGAACCCGCGCAAGCCCCCCTGTAGGGTGGCGAGCATGCCTTCGACCGTGCTTCCGCCTCCCGCGTCCTAGCGGGCGGCGCCCCCACGATGACGATCCGGCCCGGGGAGTACCCGGGCGGGTCGGTGCTGCCCGCGAAGCGATGACCCGATCCACTCATCCTTCACGCACGCACGGAGAACACACGTGTCGAACCACTCGCCCGCCGTCGGGCGCAGCCTGCTGTACCTCGTCGTCGCCGGAGCCGCCTGGGGCACCGCCGGGGCGGCCGCCTCCCTCCTCTTCCTGGCCAGTGACCTCGGCCCGCTCGCCCTGTCGTTCTGGCGGTGCGCGGGCGGGCTCGTCGTGCTGCTCGGGGTGCTCGCCGTACGGCGGGCCCACGCCGGGCGGGGGCGGGCCCGGCCCGCTGCGCGTGCGTCCCGGGCGGGTTCGCCCTCGGCGGGCTCGCTGATCGTCACCGGGCTGCTGTTCACCCTCTTCCAGGCCGCCTACTTCGCCGCCGTCCGCGAGACCGGGCTGGCCGTCGGCACCGTGGTCACCCTCGGTGCCGGGCCCGTGCTCATCGCGCTCGGCGCCCGGTCCTGGATGGGCGAACGCCTCGGCCGCGGCGGCGCGGTCGCCGTCGTGGGGGCGCTCGCCGGACTCGCCGTCCTGGTCCTGGGCAGCGGCGGCGCCGAGGTGCGCCCGCTCGGCGTCGGCTGGGCGCTGCTGTCGGCGGCCGGGTACGCCGCGATGACCCTGCGGGCCCGCCGGCTCGGACAGCGCGGGGCGGCCGGGGACCCGCTGGTGACCACCACCTGGTCCGTCGCGGTGGGCGCGGTGTGCCTGCTGCCGCTCGCCGCGGCGGAGGGGCTGCTGCCGCACACCGCGGACCTGGGGCGGGTGCTGTGGCTGCTGCTGTACGTCGCCACCGTGCCGACGGCGCTGGCGTACGCGCTCTACTTCACGGGCGCCGCTGCCGTGCGCGCCGCGACCGTCTCGGTGATCATGCTGATCGAGCCGGTGAGCGCGGCGGCGATCGCCGTCCTCGTCCTCGGGGAGCGGCTGACCGGCGCCGTCGTGCTGGGCACCGTACTGCTCCTGACGGCGGTCGGTGCGCTGATCGTCGCGGAGTCCCGCGGTCCGGCGGGCGGACCCGCCGGGCCCGCGGAGCCCGCCGAGCCCGCCGGATCCGGCGGCGTACGGCCGGCTCCTCAGAGCGCGGCGAGGTAGGCCGGGAGGGCGATGCCGGGGTCCAGGTCGGCGGCGGGCACGGGGGTCCCGTACGTCCTGCCGACCGGGACCACGCCCGCCCAGTGCGGCAGGCCCAGGTCCTCGGCGTCGTCGTTCGACGGCCCCGTACGGAGCTTCGCGGACACCTCGTCCAGGTCCACCCGGATCACCGCGGTGGCGGCGAGCTCCTTGGCGTTGGCCGGCCGCACGTCGTCGGAACGGCCCGGGGCGACGGCGTCGATCATGGCGTCCAGGGCCGTCCGGCACTCCTCCTCGTCGGTCACCTGGTAGGCGGTGCCGTGGACGACCACGGAGCGGTAGTTGAGCGAGTGGTGGAAGGCCGAGCGGGCCAGCACCAGGCCGTCGACGTGGGTGACGGTGACGCACACGGGCAGGCCCGGGTCGGTGCGGCCGGCCGCGAGCAGCGGGCGGGATCCGGTGGAGCCGTGCATGTAGAGCGCCTCCCCGACCCGGGCGAACAGCGTCGGCAGGACCACCGGCGCGCCGTCGCGGACGTAGCCGAGGTGGCAGACGTAGGCCTCGTCGAGTATCGAGTGCACCGTCTCGCGGTCGTAGCGCGCCCGGTCTCGCGAGCGGGTGGGGACCGTGCGGCCGGTGGGCCCGTACGCACCGGTCGTCCCGGTGCTGGCCGTCGTCTCCGTGGCAGGCGTGGCGGTCATGGTGCGAACTCCATTGCACTAGTGCATAATGTTGTTTGTGCTAGGAGAGTATCGGATCGCAGGGCGTCGCACATCTGAAATCGCGGCCAGTGTCGAGGCGGGCGTGGCATCGGGCGCGCTGCCGCCCGGATCGCTGCTGCCGCCGATGCGGGAGCTGGCGGGGGTGCTGGGCGTCAATCCCAACACCGTGGCAGCCGCCTACAGGACCCTGCGCGAGCGCGGGGTCATCGAAACGGACGGCCGGCGCGGCAGCCGCGTGCGCGCCCGCCCGTCGAGCACCCCGCGGGACGCGCTGCGGATGGTCGTGCCGCCGGGCGTGCGGGACATCGCGGAGGGCAATCCGGACGTGTCGCTGCTCCCCGCGCTGGACGGGGCGCTGGCCGCCGCCGCCCGCCGCCACGGGCGGACGCCGACCCTCTACGGCGCGGAGCCGGTCGCGCCCGACCTGGCGCGGATCGCCCGAACCGACTTCGACGCGGACGGGGTGCCGCCCGGGCCGGTCGCGGTGACCTCGGGTGCGCTGGACGCCATCGAACGGGTCCTGTCCGCCCACCTGCGGCCCGGCGACGCGGTGGCGGTGGAGGACCCGGGGTGGGGCGGCTCGCTCGACCTGGTTCCCGCCCTCGGGCTGCGGGTCCTGCCGGTGGCGGTGGACGACGACGGGCCGCAGGCCGACGCGCTGGCGCGGGCCCTCGCGGCCGGGGCGCGGGCGCTGGTGGTGACCTCCCGGGCGCAGAACCCGACCGGCGCGGCGGTGGGCGGGCAGCGGGCGGGGGAGCTGCGGGAGCTGCTTGCGCGCCATCCGGGCGTGCTGCTGATCGAGGACGACCACGGGCACGGGATCGTCGACCTGCCGGTCCATCCGCTGGGTGGGGTGACCCGGCACTGGGTGATGATCCGGTCCACGGCCAAGGCGTACGGGCCCGACCTGCGGCTCGCCGTGCTGACGGGTGACGAGGTGACCCTGGACCGGGTGCGGGGGCGCCAGCGGCTGGGCCCGGGGTGGGTGAGCCGGCTGCTCCAGCACACGGTGGTGGAGCTGTGGACCTCGCAGGCCGTCGACCGGACGGCGGTCGCCCGGGCCTACGGGGAGCGGCGGGACGCCCTGGTCGAGGCCCTGCGGGAGCGGGGAGTACGGGCGCACGGGCGGACCGGGCTGAACGTATGGGTTCCCGTGGCCGACGAGACGGTGGTGGTCACGCGGCTGCTCGCCGCGGGGTGGGGGGTGGCTCCCGGAGCCATCTTCCGCGTCGAGGCGGGACCGGGGGTGCGGCTGACGGTGTCCCAGCTGGCGATGGCGGAGGTGCCTGCGCTGGCCGACGCCGTGGCCGCGGCGGTCCGGCCCGGCGTGCCGGGCGGGCGCAACGACTGACCGCCGGTCGGAGGGACTCGAGCAGGCCGCCCAGGGTGAAGACGAGTCCGCACAGGGAGATCACCGAGGCCACGAAGCGGTAGAACGTCGTGGACGCGACCCGGGGCGCCGGGCCGAGGTCGCCCCTCGCGTGCATCGCGAGCTCGGTGTCGGCGGCCGACCGGGCCGCCGGCGCGCCGGCGGCGCCGCGCACGTTGAAGGACACCCAGCTGCCCGCGACGACAGCGACGGGTCCGACGGACAGCAGGGCGACGGCCAGGCTCAAGTGGTGCCTCCGGGAGGTGTACAGATGGCCCGGAGGCCAACAGGCGCCGGTCAGGCCGGCTTGCGGGGGGCGGCTCGGGTCTGGGTGAGGGCGGCACCCGCCAGGACGATCGCGGCCCCGACCGGGGTGTTCCAGTGCAGCTGCTCGCCGAGGACCAGCACGCCGGCCGTCGTGGCGATGACAGGGATGAAGTACGTGACCATCTGGGCGGTCGTCGGGCCGACCTCCGTCACCAGGCCGTACTGCATCTGCAGGGCCATGCCGGTGCCGAGGGCGCCCAGCGCGATCACCGACAGGGTCGGCCAGAGCGGGAACGAGGTCGGGGCCGAGGTGAACAGGGCGCTGACGAGCGCGAGCTGGAGGGTGGAGACCATGAGCTGCCCGCCGGTCAGGGCCACCGGGGAGCCGGGGGTGCCGGCCAGCGTGCGGCGGACGTAGATCCAGCCGATGGGGTAGCAGAGCGAGGCCAGCAGGGCGAAGGCGGTGCCCTTGGCATCGACGCCGGAGAAGCCGTGCCAGGCGCCGAGCACGGTGAGCACGCCGAGGAAGCCCAGGCCCAGGCCGGCGAACCGGCGGCGCGTCGGGCGGTCCTCGGAGAGGGCGACCAGCGACAGCGCCATGCCCCACAGCGGGGACGTGGCGTTGCAGATGCCGGCCAGGCTGGAGGGGATGCTCAACTCCGCGTACGCGAAGAGCGAGAACGGCGCGGTGTTGAGTAGGAGCGCCGCCACGGTGAGGTGGCCCCAGGTGCGCAGGCCCCGGGGGAGCGGCTCGCGGCGGACCAGCAGCACGGCCATGAGGGCGAGCGCCCCGAACAGGACCCGGCCCAGGGCCACCTGGAACGGGGCGTACGCCTCGGTACCGACCTTGATCAGCAGGAAGCTGAAGCCCCAGACCACCGAGAGGATCGCGAACCGCACGCGCCAGTCGAGCAGGCCGCGCCGACGGGCCGCAGTGGCGGCGGCCGGGGCGGCCGTGGCGGAGGTCGGGGAAGGTGGCCCAAGGGTCGGTCGGGGGGCTGCGGGTGCGCTCATGCCCCTTACTGTGCTCGTATCAACTTCGTAGGACAAGCGAGAGTTCCTCATGGTGACGGCGTAGCATCGCTTACATGTTGAACCTGGAGCGCCTGCGCACCCTCGACGCCCTCGCCCGTCACGGCTCGGTCAGCGGCGCGGCCGACGGGCTCCACGTGACCACCTCAGCCGTGTCCCAGCAAATGGCCAAGCTGGAGCGCGAGGTCGGCCAGCCGCTGCTGGCGAAGAACGGCCGCGGGGTCCGCCTCACCGACGCCGGACGGCTGCTGGCCGACCACGCGGCCCGGATCATCTCCCAGGTGGAGCAGGCCCAGGCCGACGTCGAGGCCCAGCGCGGGTGCGCCGTCGGCGAACTGCGCATCGGCGCCTTCCCCACCGCCATGCGCGGACTGCTGCCCCAGGCCCTGACCGCGCTCCGCATCGGCCACCCGGATCTGCGGGTCCGGGTGCGCGAGCAGGAACCCGAGGAGAGCATGGCGGCCGTCGTGCGCGGCGACCTCGACATGGCCCTCGCGATCGACTGGCACAACAAGCGGATGCCGGTGCCCGCGGAACTCACCCGGACCCACCTGCTGGACGACTCCGTCGACATCGCGGTCCCGGCCGGTCACCGGCTGGCGGACCGGGCCGCGATCTCCCTCGCCGAGTTCGCGGACGACGAATGGATCTCCTGGAACGAGGGCCAGTTCTGTCACGAGTGGCTGGTCTTCACCCTGCGCGGTACGGGGATCGAGCCGCGCATCGCGCACATCGCCGAGGAGCACCACACCCAGCTCGCCTTCGTCGAGGCGGGGCTCGGGGTGTGCGTCGCGCCGAAGCTGGGCCGCGGCCCGGTGCCGCCGGGGGTACGGCTGCTGCCCGTCTGCGACGCCGTACGCCGCCACGTGTACGCCGTATGGCGCGCGGACGCCGACCGCCGGCCCTCCATCCGGGCCGCGGTCGACGCCCTCCGGACGACGTCCACCGAGCTCCAGCACGCCTAGGCCGTCTCTTCCGGATCTTGCCGGGCCCGCGCTGCCGGCACCGCACCCGGCCGCGTTGTCGAGGCGCCCGAGTACGTCCAGTACACGGGCGCCCCTCCGCCTTGCCGGCCACGGCACCGGATGACGCGGGCCGACCGACAAGATCCGAAAGAAACGACCTAGTGCTGTGACCGGAAAGGTTCACCGTGTCGCGGCGCCCGGCACGGGACCTCGCCGCGTTGTCGGACCACGCGAGTACGTCCGGTACGGGCCGTGGCCCTCCGCCTTGCGATCCACCGCACCGGACACCGCGACCCGGCAGACCTTTCCGGCCACAGCACTGGGCCGTCTCGGTCCCGCAGGTCGTCAGATCTTGCGGAAGTCCCAGGAGACGACCGTGTCCGGAGTGAGGCGGATCCAGGCGTGCCGGCCGTCGTGCGGCATCTCCTCGATCCCGAAGTTCTTGACCGGGAAGATCCGCTCCGCCTCGGCCAGTTCGGGGCAGGGCTCGCCCGTGCGCGGGGCCTCGCCCACGAAGACCGCGCTGCCGGACAGTTCCACGCCGCGCAGCTCGTCGTAGGATTCGCCGGCGTCCACGACCACCGAGATCCGCGGGTCCTTGCGCAGGTCCGCCCAGCGCCGGCTGCGGGTGATCGAGTACAGCCACAGCGAGCTGCCGTCCCACGCGAACCACAGGGCGCCCACGTGCGGGCGCCCGTCGGGCGAGACCGTCGCCACCCGGCAGGTCCGCTGCTCCCGCAGGAACGCGTCCACTTCCGCCCCGCTCATCATGATGCGGCGGCCCCGCCGCTGAGTCTCGTCCATCGGTCCCGCGCCCCTTCACATCTGACTATGTGTCAGGAATCATGAGGGCTCTGCCGACGCCACGCCAGGGGGAGTCATGCCGGATCTCGATCCCGCCACGACCGCGCTGCTCACCGTCGAGTGCCAGAACGGCGTCGTGGGCGAGGAGAGCGCGCTGCCCGAACTCGCCAAGGAGGCGCGGGACTCCGGGATGCTGGGGCGGGTGGCCGCGCTGGTCGACGCCGCGCGCGGGGCCGGTGTGCAGGTGCTGCACGCGGTCGCCGAGCGGCGGCCCGACGGGCTCGGGGCCAACACCAACGCGCGGCTCTTCCGGGCCGCCGGGAAGCTGCCCGTGCGGCAGCTGGCCGGGAGCCGCGCGGTGGAGGTGGCCGCGCCCATCACCGTGGCCGAGCGGGACCTGGTCGTACGCCGGCTGCACGGTCTCTCGCCCATGGCCGGCACCGACCTGGACGCGCTCCTGCGCAATCTCGGGATCCGGACCCTCGTCGTCACCGGGGTCTCCTCCAACATCGCCATCCCGAACACCGTCTTCGACGCCGTGAACCTCGGCTACCGGGTCGTGGTCCCGGCCGACGCCATCGCCGGAGTGCCCGCCTCCTGCACCGCCGAGGTGATCCGCAACTCGCTCGCGCTGGTGGCGGCCGTCACCACGGCGCAGGCACTGCTCGACGAGTGGGCCCCCGCGGGCTGACCGCGGTCGGGCTGGCTCGGAGCGTGCACTTCCGGACAAGCTGGGTAGCCGTCCGGTGAACCCGCGGCGCCCGCGGGCGGTGCGGCGTCCGCAACGTCGCACGTCACCGCCCCCGACTCGCGCCGGTTGCACGGAGTGACGATGCCGTCGCACCCTGTCTGAGCTGCTCGAATGACCACTCGATCTCCGCTATGCGAACAGAGTGTCCGTAAATCGGTCGTCGACGTGCAATGCCCCTTCGACTCGGCGAGGCTTTGGTGCAACAGAGCGCGATACCGAAAGTAATGATCGCGCTAAACCATTGAATCGAAAGTGAGTTTTCCCGTGCGTTACCGTCGCTCAGCCGCCGTCTCCGCCGCCGCGCTCCTCTGTCTGGCCGGTGCCACCGGCATCGCGCAGGCCGAGCCCGAGAGCCTGTACGCGCCCTCGGCCATGGTCTTCAGCGTCGCCCAGGGCGACGATGTGACCGCGCCCACCGTCCTGCGCGCCACCACGGTCAGCTGCGCGCCCGGTGCCCAGGGGACGCACCCCGACCCCAAGGCCGCCTGCGCGGCCCTCAAGTCCACCGGCGGCACCTTCGACCGGCTGCTGTCCACGCCGAACCCGGACCGGGCGTGCCCGATGCACTACGACCCCGTCACCGTCTCCGCGGTCGGTGTGTGGGAGGGCCGCCACGTGGCCTGGAACCACACCTTCTCCAACTCCTGCACCATGGGCGCGACCCTGAACGGCAACGCGGTCTTCGCGTTCTGATCCGGGGATCCGGCGCACCCCGCCGGACGGCGCCGCGGGGGAGGGGGCGCCGTCCGGCCGCGTCCGGGCCGCCGCGGTCAGGCCGCCGGGAGTTCTTCGGCGGGCAGCCGGCCCGCCCGCACCGCGTCGACCAGGGCCTGGTGATCGCGCTCGTTCTGGTCGGCGTACGCCTCGGCGAACTCGGCGAGGGCCCGGTCGAAGACGTCGCCCCGGCCGAGGTACGCGGCGATCGCCACCCGGTCGCCCGACCGTGCGTGCGCGCGGGCCAGGGTCATCCCGCAGGCGTTGCCGAACGTCTCCAGCTGCGCGGGCGGCATCGTCTCCGGCATCGCGATGCCCTTCCAGTCGCGCAGCTGCCGGATGTAGAAGTCCCGCTTCCTGCCGTCGATCCCGTCCACCCGCTCCCAGCCGAGGAAGATGTCGCTCGCCGCCTGCATCAACCGCTGCCCCGAGACCACGCGTTCACCCTGGTTCCGGTACAGGCTGGCGCCGACGTGGTCGGCGAGCACGGAGGTGTCGGCCTCCTTGGCCTGGAGGAAGAGCGGGTCGCGGCCGTCCCTGCCGAGCAGGAGCAGGATCCAGCACCGGGTGCCGACACTGCCGACGCCGACCACCTTGCGGGCCACGTCCACCAGCCGGTAGTCCTCCAGCAGCGCCCGCCGGTTGCTCTCCAGCGTGTGGCCGTAGTGGCCGACCAGCGCGCCCAGCCGGTCCACGAGTTCGTCGCGCTCGGAATCCGGCAGCAGGTCGGCGAGCGGGACCAGCAGAGGCGGGTCCGCCGCGATCCTCGGCCGGCCGTCGACCACCTCGGTGAGCTTGTCGAAGACCTGCAGGCTGTCCCGGGACCGGGCCTTCGCCATCGCCGTGGCCAGCTTCTTGCGGCCGCGCTTGTCGAGCTGTTCGGTGACGAGGGCCTTCAGGCCCTCTGCGTCGATCTTCGCGTACCAGACGTCGAGATTGCCCATCCCGGCGAAGCCGAACATCGCTTCGCGGTACGCGCGCACCGCGGAGTTCACGATGCGGGCGCGCTCGCCCTCGTCGAAGCCGTTCGCCCGGGCGGCGATGACGAGACTCGCGGACAGCCGCTTGACGTCCCACTCCCAGGGACCCGGCAGCGTCTCGTCGAAGTCGTTGATGTCGAACATCAGCCGCCGCTCCGGCGAGGCCAGCAGGCGGAAGTTCAGCAGATGCGCGTCACCGCAGAGCTGTACCGCGATGCCCGAGTCCGGGCTGCCGGCCAGGTCGGACGCCATGATCGCGGCGGCGCCCCGGTAGAAGCGGAAGGGGGACTCCGTCATCCGGGCGTAGCGGATCGGGACGAGCTCGGACACCCGTGTCGCGGACTGCGCCTCCAGGATCGCCAGGGGGTCCGGCCGGTCGGGAGACGGCTGGTACACGGCGTGCCCCGACCGGGGGCAGCGGCGTCGGGCTTCCCTGCCCATCGCCATGCGCTCCTCGGGGGTGGCATCGGGCACCGCGCGCATCGCGGTGATCGCACTCCGGGACATGGAGCCCTCCTGACTGCCTGGCGTGACTGATCTGCGTGCCTGCCTGCGTGCCCGCGCGTGACCGACCTGCCTGCCGGTGCCGCCGACTCGTGACGCACGACGTACGCACCCCGGGAAAAGCGGCGGCCGCGCCGGGTCCCGGGTGTCCTGCGGGCGGTCGCTCCACCTCAGCCCATGGCTTCCATCTGTGCCTCGGCCTCCGCCTCGGCGACGGCTATGGCCACGCCGAGCGCCCGGGTGATGTTGCCCGCCGCCGTCATCACGCGGGCGGTGCCGACGATGGGGGCGATGGCGACCAGTACGTCCTGCAACTGCTCCGCCGTCAGCCCGGCCTTGAGGGCGGGGTCGATGTGCGCGACGTAGGAGATCGGGGGAGCGTCCGAGGCGGCGAGGGCCGCGATGCGGATCAGGAGCAGCGTGTTCGGGTCCATCCCGCAGCGCTCCAGCGAATCGTCCGTCATGGCGGCGAGGGTGTCCAGAACCGGGGTTTCAGATGCAGTGGACATGTCGCATGCCCTCCTGGGGTGTGGTGCGCCGAGCGCGGGGACTGGGCCGAGGGAGCGGCCGCCCCGAGTCCCGGCACGCAGCCTCGCCCTCAACTCTAGGTCTGCCGTCCGCGGGGCGCGCGAGGGCGCGGAGCGGTCACCGTACGGGTCGGGTGCGGTACGCAGGGGCACCTGCCGCGGGGCCGCGGGTGCGGGGACGCGGGGCGGTGCGCAGCATGGAAGCACCCCGTCCGACGACCCCGCGCCCGGAGCGCCCCGTGAAGAGAACGAGCCCGAGCCCCGCCCCGCAGGCCCGCGCCGCCGCGGCCCTCCTGGCGGCCGCTCTCACCGCCCTCGTCGCGCTGTCGGGCGGCCCCGCCCACGCGTTCACCGGCGACAACCACGAGGAGATCACCCGTGGCGCTCTGCCCTGGCAGCCCGTCACCCTCGCGCAGATGGCCGACGCCCGGGACGGGGCGATCAACGCCAACGACAAGCGTCCGTACTTCGACCTCGGCCCCCTGCACTGCGACAACGCCGACTACCTGGCGCCGCGCCACGACCCCCACTACCCCCGCACCAGGGACGAGGCCACCACCGAGCTCATCGCCTGCGTCGGCACGTCCGTGGCGCGCTTCCGCAATGCCGTGCGGGCGGCCGACGGGCTCGTCGACGCCGACGGCAGGGTCCGCGCGGACCAGAGCGACCTGTCCGCGCCCTGCACCTGGGACGAGCGGCCGGGACCGGCCAAGTGCGACGTCCTCGAACAGCTCGGCCGCGGCTGGCACCAGCTCGAGGACTTCTACTCGCACTCCAACTGGGCCGACGAAGCGGCCCCCGGCCCGGTCGGGGTCGTCAACCCGCCGGGGCTGGGCCGTACCGGCGTCGCACCGTTCTTCGACATCCGCCGCTACAGCGGGATGGCGGACGCCGACTGGAACCGGGAGGTCCGGGCCCTCGTCCCCGAGGACCTCGCGACCGGCTGCTACCCGGACTTCGACTCCACCGGGGTCAAACCCGCCGACTGCGAAGGGCGCGTCGCCCACAACCGCGACCTGAACAAGGACACCCCCGCGTCAGCCCGGGCCGCGACGGGCGACAACTTCCGCCGCGCCACCGCGGGGGCCACCGCCGAGATCACCCGCCAGTGGAACGCCTTCAAGGACGAACTCCTCTCCGCCCATCCCGAGCGCGGGCGCGGCGCCCAGATGGTCTGCGCCCTCGTCCACGACGACCCGGTGGCCGACTGCCCGTCCGGCTGACTCCCGGGCGGGTCGTCCGGCCGCTCCCGCAGCCGGCTGGAAGCATGCCCCCATGGCATCCAGGGCAGGGACCGCGACCGGGAACCCGGCGAAGGCACGACTCGTCCTGATGACTCTCGCGGCGGGCCAGTTCCTGATGGCGCTCGACAGCTCCGTCATGAACGTCTCCATCGCGACGGTCGCCGACGACATCGGCACGACCGTCACCGGGATCCAGGGCGCCATCACGGCCTACACCCTCGTGATGGCCATGCTCATGATCCCCGGCGGCAAGGTCGGGGTGCTGATCGGCCGCAAACGCGCCTTCCTCATCGGCTGCGTCATCTACGGCTGCGGCTCCCTCGTCACCTCGCTCGCACCCAACCTGACGGTGCTGCTGATCGGCTGGTCCTTCCTGGAAGGAGTCGGGGCGGCACTCATCCTGCCCGCGATCGTCGCGCTCGTCGCCGGCAACTTCCCCGTCGAACGCCGGCCCGCCGCCTACGGTCTCGTCGCGGCGGCCGGCGCGATCGCCATCGCGCTCGGGCCCCTCATCGGCGGGATCGCCACGACCTACTTCTCCTGGCGGTGGGTCTTCGCCGGAGAGGTGCTGGTGGTGGCCGGCATCCTCCTGCTCGCCCGCCCCATCGCGGACGCCGTGAGCGAGGAACGTCCGCGCATCGACCTCGTCGGCGTCGTCCTCTCGGCGCTCGGGCTCGGGATCTTCGTCTACGGCGTGCTCCGCTCCGACGAGTGGGGCTGGTTCAGGCCGAAGACGGGCGGGCCCGCCTGGTTCGGGGTCTCCCTGACCATCTGGCTCATGCTCCTCGGGATCTTCCTGGTCTGGCTCTTCCTCCGCTGGGAGCACCGTCTCGTGAGGCGGGGCCGGGAACCCCTCGTCGACCCGGCCATGCTGGAGAACAAGCAGCTCACCGGCGGGCTGACCATGTTCTTCTTCCAGTACCTCGTGATGATGGGCATCTTCTTCGTCGTCCCGCTCTACCTGTCGGTGGCCCTCGGACTGTCGGCACTGGCCACCGGAGCCCGGCTGCTGCCCCTGTCGGTGACCCTGCTGGCCGCCGCCGTCCTGATCCCGCGGTTCCTCCCCGACGTGTCGCCGCGCCGTGTGGTGCGGCTCGGGACCCTGGCCCTGCTCGTGGGAGCGGTGATCCTCATGGCGGCGCTCGACGCGGACGCCGGGGCGGAGGTGGTCACCGTCCCCCTGCTGCTGATCGGGCTCGGGATGGGCGCGCTGGCGTCCCAGCTCGGAGCGGTCACCGTCTCCGCGGTGCCGCAGTCGCAGTCCGCGGAGGTGGGCGGCGTCCAGAACGCCGTCACCAACCTCGGCTCCTCCATCGGCACGGCACTCGCCGGATCGATCATGATCGCGGCGCTCACGTCCTCCTTCCTGACGAGCGTCCAGGCGAACCCGGCCGTCCCGAGCAGCGTCAAGAGCCAGGCCACCGTGCAGCTCGCGAGCGGTGCGCCCTTCCTCTCGGACGCCCAGCTGGAGAGCGCGCTCGCCGAAGCCGGCGTCAGCCCGGAGGTGACCGAGGCCGCGCTGGGGGCCAACGAGGAGGCGAGGCTGGACGGGCTGCGGGCGGCCCTTGCCATCCTGTCCTTCGCCGCGCTCCTCGCGCTCTTCTTCACCCAGCGCATCCCGACCGCCCAGCCCTCCTCGGCGGAGGCGGAGGACGCGCCGGCGTGAGCGCCGGAACGGCCGGATCCGCCGGATTCCGCCCAGGGCGGGAAAATCCTTTGATCGTGCACCTTGTTCGCCCGATAGCCTGGGAAAATGCTCACAGAAGTGATCGCGACCCGCTATGTGACGCCCCTGCGTGAGGGCGGCTCGCTTCCCGGGATCGTCGAGGCCGACGACCTCGGTACCTACGTCATGAAGTTCACCGGCGCCGGCCAGGGCCGCAAGACCCTGGTCGCCGAGGTCGTCTGTGGCCGCCTCGCCCAGCGGCTGGGCCTGAGGGTCCCCACGCTGGTGCAGATGCAGCTCGACCCCGTGATCGGGCTCGCCGAGCCCGATCAGGAGGTCCAGGAGCTGCTCAAGGCCAGCGGCGGCCTCAACCTCGGCATGGACTACCTGCCGGGCTCCATCGGCTTCGACCCGCTCGCGTACCGGGTGGATGCGGCCGAGGCGGGGCGCGTGATCTGGTTCGACGCCCTGATCAACAACGTCGACCGGTCGTGGCGCAACCCGAACATGCTGGTCTGGCACGGGGACCTGTGGCTCATCGACCACGGCGCCACCATGATCTGGCACCACAACTGGCCCACGGCCCAGGCCGCCGCCGCCAAGCCCTACAACGCCTCCGACCACGTACTGGCCCCCGTGGGCCCGGACATCGAGGCCGCGGCCGCCGCGCTCGCCCCCCTGGTCACCGAGGAACTGCTCACCGAGGTCACCGCCGAGGTGCCGGACGAGTGGCTCGTCGACGAGCCGGGCTTCGACTCCACGGACGCGCTGCGCCGGGCCTACGTGGAGGCGCTGCTGCCGCGCGCGGCCACGATCCACGAGAGGATCTCGCTGGAGGCCGAGGTGAAGGCGCCGGCCGGGCCTCCCGGCTGGCTCACCGACCACCTGCCGGAATGGCCCCACAAGACCCACAAGAAGAAGAGCGGCGACGAGTGACCAAGCGGGACGTGTTCGAGTACGCGCTGGTGCGCGTGGTGCCCCGGATGGAACGCGGAGAGTGTTTCAACGCCGGTGTGATCGTCTACTGCCGGGCGCATTCCTACGTCGCCGCGCGCACCCACCTCGACGAGGCGAAGCTCCTCGCGCTGGACCCGGCGGCCGACGTGGCCGGGGTACGGGCCGCCCTGCGCGGGGTCGAGGGCGTGTGCGGCGGCGGCGAGGCGGCGGGGCAGGCGGCGGGCGACGACGCGGGACGCCGGTTCCGCTGGCTGATCGCCCCGCGCAGCACGGTGGTGCAGCCGGGGCCGGTGCACACCGGCCTGACGGCCGACCCCGCGGCGGAGGTGGAACGGCTGTTGGACCTCCTCGTCCGCTAGCGGGTGTCCGCGGCCGGTGTCGAACCGGCGGCCGTTGACACGGGGTGCCATGGCTCCTAGCGTCTCCTCAGCTGAAGCTACTAAGCGGTTGCTCACCTCTGGGCGACCGCTTCTCAAGGGCGAGGAGAACAGCATGTCCACCACCGAGCAGCGCGTCGCGATCGTGACCGGGGCGGCCCGGGGCATCGGCGCGGCCACCGCCGTGCGCCTGGCCGCCGAGGGCCGGGCCGTCGCCGTACTCGATCTCGACGAGGCGGCCTGCAAGGACACCGTCGAGGCCATCACGGCGGCCGGCGGCCGGGCCCTGGCGGTCGGCTGCGACGTCTCGGACGGAGCCCAGGTGGAGGCGGCCGTCGAGCGCGTCGCCGCCGAACTCGGCGCCCCCACCATCCTGGTCAACAACGCGGGTGTGCTGCGCGACAACCTGCTCTTCAAGATGAGCGAGACCGACTGGGACACGGTCATGAACGTGCACCTGCGCGGCGCCTTCCTGATGTCGAAGGCGTGTCAGAAGTACATGGTGGAGGCCAAGTTCGGCCGCATCGTGAACCTCTCCAGCAGCTCGGCGCTCGGCAACCGCGGCCAGGTCAACTACTCGGCGGCCAAGGCCGGTCTGCAGGGCTTCACCAAGACCCTGGCCATCGAGCTCGGCAAGTTCGGCGTCACCGCCAACGCGGTCGCCCCCGGCTTCATCGTCACCGAGATGACCGCCCAGACGGCCGCCCGCGTCGGCATGGGCTTCGAGGACTTCCAGGCGGCCGCGGCCACCCAGATCCCCGTCCAGCGCGTGGGCCGTCCGGACGACATCGCCAACGCCATCGCCTTCTTCACCGGCGAGGCCGCCGGCTTCGTCTCCGGCCAGGTCATGTACGTGGCCGGCGGCCCCCTCAACTGACACGACGACGAGAGGCAGGGCGTACGTCATGAAGTACAGCGGTACCGACAGCGGCAACGTCGCGCTGATCACCGGGGCGAGCCGGGGCATCGGCTACGGCATCGCCGAGGCGCTGGTCGCCCGGGGCGACCGGCTCTGCATCACCGGGCGCAACGAGGAGGCCCTCAAGGAGGCCGTCGAGCGCCTCGGCGCGGACCGGGTGATCGGGGTGGCCGGGAAGGCGCACGACGAGGCCCACCAGGCCCACGCGGTCGAGCGCACGATGGAGGCCTTCGGCCGGGTCGACTTCCTGGTGAACAACGCGGGCACCAATCCGGTCTTCGGTCCGATCGCGGACCTGGACCTCGGGGTCGCGCGGAAGGTCTTCGAGACCAACGTGATCTCGGCGCTCGGCTTCGCGCAGCGGACCTGGCACGCGTGGCAGAAGGAGAACGGCGGCGCGATCGTGAACATCGCGTCGATCGCGGGCGTCTCCGCCTCGCCCTTCATCGGGGCGTACGGGATGAGCAAGGCCGCCATGGTCAACCTCACCCTCCAGCTCGCCCACGAGATGGCACCGGGGGTCCGGGTCAACGCGATCGCCCCGGCGGTGGTCAAGACGAAGTTCGCCCAGGCGCTCTACGAGGGCCGCGAACAGGAGGCCGCGGCGGCCTATCCGCTCGGCCGGCTCGGGCTCCCGGAGGACATCGGAGGGGCCGCGGCGTTTCTTACATCTGCACAAGCGGAATGGATCACGGGGCAAACTCTGGTCGTCGACGGTGGGATGTTCCTCAATGCCGGGGTGCACTGACCGATAATCGGACGTATTTGCCTCCGAAAGGGAGGTAAATGTGTATCGAATATGCACGGAACCGGTCAAGTGCCTCACGAAACCAACCCATTGGATTCGTGGGGCACTGCGGTAGGGTCTGCCGCACCCCTGGCTGATCGAGGAGCGTGCACGTGTTCAACCGGACCAGATGCCTGCAGATCACTGCGGCCCTTGCGTCCATATCCCTGCTCGCCGGTTGCGGCCTGCTGTCGGATGACGACGGCGACGAAGCGAAGCGGATCGTCGTCGGTACCACGAGCGCGCCGAGCACCCTCGACCCCGCCGCGGCGTGGGACGGTTCCTGGGAGCTGTACCGGAACGTCTACCAGACCCTGCTGGCCTTCCCCACGGGCTCCACCAAGCCCCAGCCGGACGCCGCCCAGAACTGCGAGTTCACGGACGGCGCGAGCCAGGCCTACCGCTGCACCCTGCGCAAGGGCCTGAAGTTCTCCAACGGCGAGCCCCTCGACTCCAAGGCCGTCAAGCACTCCCTCGACCGGATCAGGACGATCGGCTCCAAGGTCGGCCCGAAGGACCTCTTCGGCAGCCTGGACAAGATCGAGACCCCGGACGCGCTGACCGTCGTCTTCCACCTGAAGACCTCGGACGCCACCTTCCCGTACGTCCTCGGCTCGCCGGCGGCCTCGCTGGTCGCGCCCAAGGACTACCCCGCGGACAAGGTCCGGGAGGACGGCAAGATCACCGGCTCGGGCCCCTACCTGCTGGACTCGTACAAGGACGGCGACGAGGCCGTCCTCTCCGAGAACAAGGGCTACACCGGCTTCGCGAACCGCCAGAACAAGGCCGTGACCATCCGCTACTACGCGGACTCCCAGAAGATGGTCGCGGACCTCAAGGCCAAGGAGCTGGACGCCACCTACCGAGGCCTGTCGGCCCCGCAGGTCACCGACCTCCAGAGCCCCGCCGCCCACGCGCTGGGCGTCCAGGTCGTCGAGAACGTCGGCGCCGAGATCCGCTACCTGGTCTTCAACCCGAAGGACCAGGCGGTCAACAAGCTCGCGGTCCGCCAGGCCATCGCCCAGGTCATCGACCGCGGCACGCTCGTCTCCAAGGTCTACCAGGGCACCGCGGAGCCGCTGTACTCGATGGTTCCCAAGGGCGTCGTCGGCCACAAGACGCCGTTCTACGACAAGTACGGCGCGGCGGACGTCGGCAAGGCCAAGAAGATCCTCAAGGAGGCCGGGATCAACCAGCCGGTCGACCTGACCTTCTGGTACACCACCGACCGCTACGGCTCCTCCACCGCCGAGGAGTTCACCGAGATCAAGCGGCAGCTCGACGAGAGCGACCTCTTCCGGATCACCCTGCGCAGCCAGCCCTGGAAGGCCTTCCAGGAGGGCTACAAGGGCCAGGAGTACCCGGTCTTCGGCCGAGGCTGGTTCCCCGACTTCCCGGACCCGGACAACTTCATCGCGCCGTTCGTCGGCAAGGAGAACGCGGTCGGCACCCCGTACGAGCAGAACGAGATCCTGACCGACCTGCTGCCCAAGTCCCGCCGCGACAGCGACCGCTCCTCCGGGGTCCAGGAGTTCGAGAAGGCCCAGCAGATCTTCGCCGAGGACGTCCGGCTGCTGCCCCTGTGGCAGGGCAAGCTCTACGTCGCCGCACGCGAGGACATCGCGGGCGCCGAGCGGGCCCTCGACCCGCAGACCGCCATGCAGATGTGGGAGCTGTACCGCAAGACCAGCTGGTAGCCGCGGTCCCGCCCGGGAGATCTCCCGGGCGGCCGACGCGTTGTCAGAGGCCCCCGGTAGGTTCTGGAGCAGTTGCACGAACATGTACCGGAGGTTGTCGCCGTGACCCAGATGCTGCCCGAGTCCTGGCTCCCCGTCCTCGGCGGGGAGCTGGACCAGCCCTACTTCAAAGAGCTCACCGAGTTCGTCGAGAAGGAGCGGGCGAACGGGCCGGTCTACCCGCCCCGCGAGCAGGTGTTCGCGGCGCTGGACGCCACGCCCTTCGAGCAGGTGAAGGTCCTCGTCCTCGGCCAGGACCCCTACCACGGCGCCGGCCAGGGGCACGGCCTGTGCTTCTCCGTGCAGCCCGGGGTCAAGACCCCGCCCTCGCTGCGCAACATCTACAAGGAGATGAAGGAGGAGCTCGGCCTTCCCGTCCCCGACAACGGGTACCTGATGCCGTGGGCCCAGCAGGGCGTCCTGCTGCTCAACGCGGTGCTCACCGTCCGGGAGGCCGAGCCCAACTCGCACAAGGGCAAGGGCTGGGAGAAGTTCACCGACGCCGTGATCCGCGCGGTGTCCGAGCGGCCCGACCCGGCCGTCTTCGTCCTGTGGGGCGCCTACGCCCAGAAGAAGATCCCGCTCATCGACGAGGAGCGGCACGTGATCGTCAAGGGCGCCCACCCCTCCCCGCTGTCGGCCAAGAAGTTCTTCGGCTCCCGGCCCTTCACGCAGATCAACGAGGCCATCGCCGCCCAGGGGCATGAGCCGATCGACTGGCGGATCCCGGACCTCGGCTGACGCCCCACCGCGCCTCGGCGCCAGAGCCGGTGCCTCCGGCTAGCTTCGTGACGACCGGACCGGAGCAGGTCCGGCAGAGCGAGCCGGAGGCCGCCGTGACCGAGCAGCAGGAGGCGTCGGAGGACGCCGTCATGACGAGGATCGGCCAGGCGGTCATCCTGCTGCACGCCGGGGACCGGGAGGAGGCCCGCAACCGGCTCGGCGAGATCTGGCAGGAGATCGGCGAGGAGGGGGACTCCCTGCACCGGTGCACCCTCGCCCACTACATGGCCGACGCCCAGGACGATCCCGCCGACGAGCTGGCCTGGGACCTGCGGGCTCTGACCGCCGCCGACGCCCTGGGCGAGGGGCCCGGGAACGGGCGCGGGGACGGGCGCCGGGCGCAGCGGGAACCGCTTCCCGCGATGCGCGGCTTCTACCCGTCCCTGCACCTGAGCCTGGCCGCCGACTACCTGAAGCTCCAGCGGCCGGAGGCCGCCCGGGTCCACCTGGCGCGGGCCCGCGCGGCTGCCGGCGCCCTGTCCGACGACGGTTACGGCAACGGCGTACGGGCGGCCATCGCCCGGCTGGAGCGCCGCCTCGCCGCAGAACCCGGTGCAGAGCGCCCCAGGCCCTTCCCCGAACAGTCGTAAGGCGTGTCCAGCAGCACCTCAGCCGCCGTGGACGCCCGCGCAGATCCGGGCCTCCGGGCTGTCGGGGTGCCAGCGGCCGTGGCGCCGGCCCAGCGCGCAGACGTCGGCCGGCCGCACCGGCAGCTTCCGCATCAGCTCACGCTCCGCCTCGGCGTCGGGCCGGGCACGCCGCCGGGGGCCGTCAGGAGGCCCCTGGGCGGGCTCGGCGGCCCGCCGGGGCTCCGGGATGTCGGGGACCGGCGGAGCGCCCGGTACCGGCCCGCCGCGGGCGCCTTGGGCGGGGCGCTCGGCCGCCCGTACGGCGGGTAGCCCGGCCGCCGGTCGCGCGGGCTCCTCCGGGGCCGCCTCGACCGCCTCCAGGGCCTCCAGGGCGGGTGCCCGGACAGCCACGGGGGCGGCCCCCGGACCGCCGCGCGGCTCGTGCCGGGGCGGGACCCCGGCGGCGGGGGCCGCCGCGGGCTGCACGGGTCCGGGGCTCACATGGACACAGCCGGAGACCGCCGAAACGGCGCAGGCGACTCCGAGCAGCAGCTTTGTCGTGGTTCGCGTGGGATGCACCCGCGCAACTCTGCTGTGTGAGGACCCCGTTGCGAAAACCAGGAGCCCATATTCACCCCGCACGGGTGACGGGCGGCCGGGTGACCGGCGGATCGCCGGCCGCCCCGGGCCGCCCCCGGTTCATTCGCCGGTGGCGCCGTCTATCTGCTCGCGCAGCAGGTCCGCGTGGCCGTTGTGGCGCGCGTACTCCTCGATCATGTGGGTGTAGACCCAGCGCAGGCTGAACACCTCGCCGCGGTGGTGGCTCTCGGCCTTGGACACCAGGTCCAGCGACCGGCCCGCGGCGGCCTGCCGAGCCCGCTCGACCTCCGTCCGCCACACCTGCTCGGCCTCGGCCCAGGTGGCCGCCTCGGTGAAGTGGAAGTCTCCGTCCCGGTCCTCGTCCGTGACGTACAGCTCCGGCACCTCCTCGCCCAGCATGATCTCCCGGAACCAGTACCGCTCCACCTCCGCCATGTGCCGTACGAGCCCCAGGAGGCTCAACTCGGAAGGCGCGAGCGGGGTCCTGCGCAGCTCTTCGTCCTGCAGTCCCTCGCACTTCCACAGGAGGGTGGCGCGGTGGTAGTCGAGCCAGCCGTCGAGCATCTCCCGTTCGGCGGCGGTGGTGGAGGGTTCGGCGCGGTGTGATCCTGAACTGGTTGTCATGGAGCCCATCCTGAGCGAACAGGGCCTGCGGCCACCAGGGATTAAGCTGCCAAGATCCCACAAGGACCGAACTTGGAGGCCCCGGTGAAGGTCGGCTGCATCGGACTCGGCGACATCGCGCAGAAGGCGTACCTGCCCGTCCTCACCACCCGCGCGGACATCGAACTGCACCTGCAGACCCGCACTCCCGAGACGCTGGAACGGGTCGGTGCGATCCACCGGGTCCCCGCCGCGCACCGGCACACCGATCTCGACGCCCTCCTCGCCGAGGGGCTCGACGCGGCCTTCGTGCACGCACCGACCGGTGCCCACCCCGAGATCGTCTCCCGGCTGCTGGAGGCCGGTGTGCCGACGTACGTGGACAAGCCGCTCGCCTACGAGTTGGCGGCGTCCCGGCGGCTCGTGGAGCTTGCCGAGGAGCGCGGGGTCGCGCTCGCCGTCGGCTTCAACCGCCGCTTCGCGCCCGGGTACGCGCAGTGTGCCGACCACCCGCGCGACCTGATCGTCATGCAGAAGAACCGGGTCGGCCTGCCCGAGGACCCGCGCACCCTGGTGCTCGACGACTTCATCCACGTCATCGACACCCTGCGCTTCCTGCTCCCCGGCGAGGTCGAGCACACCGACGTACGGGCGGTGATGCGCGACGGACTGATGTGCCAGGTGGTGCTGCACCTCTCCGGCGCCGGATTCAGCGCGCTCGGCATCATGAACCGCCTGTCCGGATCCAACGAGGAGGTCCTGGAGGTCTCCGGGACCGACACCAAGCGGCAGGTCGTCAACCTCGCCGAGGTCATCGACCACAAGGGCCAGCCCACCGTGCGCCGCCGCGGGGACTGGGTGTCCGTCGCCCGCCAGCGCGGCATCGAGCAGGTCGTGGACCACTTCCTGCAGGCGGTCGCAGAGGGCCGGACCCTCAGCGCACGCGACGCGCTGCTCACCCACGAGCTGTGCGAGCTGGTGGTGAACTCGGCTCTGGAACAGGCGGCGAAGGCCTCCTGAGCGAACGGGCGCCCGCCGCACCGCAGTAGAGGGCGAGGGCGGCCAGGGCCGCGGTCACCGGCCAGTCCCCGAACCGGACGTAGAGGGTCTGGCCCCTGGCGAGCGGCACCTCGTACACCTCGGCGGTCCGCGCCGAGGTGGGCAGTGCGGAGCCGATGCGCTCGCCCGACGGGCCGTTGACGACGCTGACCCCGGTCAGGGTCGCGTGGACCATCGGGCGGCCGTTCTCGGCCGCGCGCAGGGCCGCCAGGGAGGCGTGCTGGGCCGGTGCCCAGCTGTCCTGGAAGGTGGAGGTCGCCGACTGGGCGATCAGGAGGGAGGCTCCGTCGCGGGTGAGGCGCCTGCTCATGTCGGGGAACGCGGACTCGAAGCAGACCAGCGGGCCGATACGGACGGCCGTGCCCCCTTCGTGCTGTCCCGGCAGGTCCATCACCACCGGGGCGTCCCCCTGCATCCGGTCCTCGCCGGCCGCCCTGCCGACCGAGGTGGCCCAGCCCAGCAGCGCCCGGGCCGGCACGTACTCCCCGAAGGGGACCAGCCGCATCTTGTCGTACCGGTCGCCCGTCGGTCCGCCCGGCCCGACGAGCACCGCGCTCTTGTAGATCCCAGGGCGGTCCGCCCGCCGCGCGTCCACGTTCACCAGCAGCGGAGCCCCGACCTCCGCGGACAGCGCAGCCAGCCGGCGGGCCAGGTCCGGGCGGGCCGACAGGTCCTCGCCCACACTGCTCTCGCCCCACACCACCAGGTCGACCCGCTGCCCGGCCAAGGGCCGGGTCAGCCGCTCGCCGGCCGTGAACCGCCGCTCCGCACTGTCGGGGCCGTCGGGCACCGGCCCCGGCTGTACGACCGCCACCCGCAGCCCGCCGGACTCCGCGGGCCGGACCGCCCACACCCACACCGCGCCGGTCAGCAGCGCGCAGCCCGTGAGCCCGGCCACCGCCGGTACCCGTGCCCCGGGCACGGCCACCAGGAGCACCACGGCGCAGTTCACCGCCACCAGCACCAGACCGATCAGCCACACCCCGCCCACCGACGCCAGCCGGAGCGCCGGCGGGACCTGCCACTGACTGGCCCCCAGCAGCCCCCACGGCCCGCCCAACCCCTGCCAGGAGCGGACCAGCTCCGACAGCAGCCACCCCGCCGGTACGAGGACCAACGCGCAGGCCGCCCGGCCCGCCGAGGGGCGGCCGCCGAGCAGCTCCCGCACCAGCAGCGCCCAGGGGATCCACAGCACCCCCAGCAGGGCGGCCACCGGGATCAGGAACACGTGCAGGCTCGGCAGCAGCCAGTGGTGCACCGCCAGGATGAACCCGGCGCCGCCTAGCCAGCCCTCCAGGGCCGCCCTCCGCCCGCCGGGGGCCGACCTCAGCAGCAGCATCCAGGGCACGAGGGCCACGTAGGCGAACCACCACAGCGCCGGGGCGGGGAACGCGAGGGCGGGCAGCGCCCCTGCGGCGACCGCGGCGGGCGCGCGCCAGCGGCGGGACCACCCGTGGTGCTTCGGGATCATGGCGCGCCTCCGCTTCCAGTGTGGCAGTGCAGGGCAGAACCGCCCTCCGGGCCGCGCGAACGGGGTCCGGGGGACGCGCTCACGCGGTCATGTGCCGCCACTTCTCGTGCACGGTGACGCGGGTGAGCCGCCAGCCGTCCCGGGTACGGGCCAGCGCGAAGGTGTAGCGGCCGGCGGCCACGAAATTCGGGGAGGTGACCGTGCCGTCGGCCTCCGGCCCCTCCAGCCGCATCGGGTTGAGGAAGTCCGCCCGGACCTCGGCGCTGTCACCGGGCGAGCCGGCGACGTCCTCCAGCCGGATCAGGCGGTTGACGATCAGGTGCTGACGGACGGGGAAGAGCGCCATGGCCTGCGCGAGCCACTCCGCGACCTGCGCCACCGGCCCCTCGATCCCGCCCGCCGAGCTGTAGTCGGCCCGCCCGCCGGCGGTGAACAGGGCCCGGTAGGCGGTCCAGTCGCCATCGTCGACGGCCACCGCGTACCCCGTGACCACGTCGTCGATCGCCAGCCGGTCCATTACCGTCGCGAGATCCACACGCTGCGTCATCGGGTCAGTGTGGGGCTGCACGGGCACGAGGCCAAGGGGCGTGCGCCGACCGGATCCCCGCGCGGCCCGTCAGTGACCGGAACGTGCCTCCCGCTGCCGGACCACGACGAGGAACGCGTCGCTCGCGAGATCCATGACCACCTCGGCCGGTACGCCCTCGCGCATCCGCTGCGCCGCGTACTCCTCGGCGGGCCAGCTCCCCCGCGGACTTCCGGCCGGAAAACGCTCCAGTACCACTCGTCCCATGGGACACCCCCTGCTGCTTGCCTTCCGCTCTCTTTGTAACCAACGACGCGAAGGCCGCCCGGGAACGTTCCCGGGCGGCCTGAAGATTCACGCGAAGTGGTGGATTCCGGCGCCGCTACGAGCCGGACTCACCGGCGTGCGGGCTCAGCACTCCCATGCTGATCAGCACGAACAGCACGATGCCGAGCAGGATCCGGTAGATCACGAAGGGCATGAAGCTCTTGGTGGTGATGAACTTCATGAACCACGCGATCACGGCGTAGCCCACGAAGAAGGCGATGACCGTCGCGAAGACCGTCGGACCCCAGGAGATGTGGCCAGGGTCCTCCATCACGTCCTTGATCTCGAAGGCGCCCGAGGCCAGTACGGCCGGGATGGCGAGGAGGAAGGAGTAGCGGGCGGCGGCCTCGCGGGTGAAGCCCAGCAGCAGACCGCCGGAGATCGTCGCACCGGAGCGGGAGACACCCGGGATCAGGGCCATCGCCTGGCAGAAGCCGAAGATCAGGCCGTCCTTGACGCCGAGCTGCTGGAGCGTCTTGCGCTCGCGGATCGCCCGGTGCCGGCCGCCCTCCTCGTCACGGGCGGCAAGCCGGTCGGCGATGCCGAGCACGATGCCCATCACGATCAGGGTCGTGGCCGTCAGCCGCAGGTCGCGGGCCGGTCCGACGATCGCATCCTTGAAGACGAGGCCGAGGATGCCGATCGGGAGCGAGCCGACGATCACCAGCCAGCCCATCTTGGCGTCCTGTTCGGAGCGCAGGGCCTTCGTGTACAGGGACCGGAACCAGGTGGAGATGATCCGCGCGATGTCCTTGCGGAAGTAGATCAGAACGGCGGCCTCGGTGCCGATCTGGGTGATGGCCGTGAAGGCCGCTCCTGGGTCGTGCCAGCCGGCGAATGCCGCGGTCAGCCGCAGGTGGGCGCTGGAGGAGATCGGGAGGAACTCCGTAAGCCCCTGGACGAGACCGAGGATTAGGGATTCGAACCAGCTCATGTCGGGGTGCGCTCGTCCTTGTGATCGTCGGGCAGTTCGGGTCCGATGCTAGGGCCCGTGCGAAGCGCCGCTGACCACTGGGGGGTGCTGTGGGGTCAGTTCATACGCCGGACCGCCGGTACGAGGGGGTGCCAGGCGGTGCCTTTTGCGCCAGCCGACGACCCCCGCGGCCACCACGGAGACCACGATGAAGCCGAACGAGATGAGGAACGCGGGGGATCCGGGGGAGGACGCGCTGGCCCCCGCGATCACGTACGCGGTGGTGTTCGGGACCACGCCGAGCGCCGTCGCGAGAAGGAACGAGGTCCAGCCGCAGCGGGACACCGCCGCGCAGTAGTTGGCCACCACGAAGGGCACCCCGGGGAAGAGCCGCACCGCCAGCATCGAGCGGAAACCGTGCCGGCTGAGCTGCCCGTCGGCCGCTTCCAGCCAGCGCCCGCGCAGCAACGGACGCAAAGCCTCCTGACCCATCAGCCGGCCGAGCCCGAAGGCGATCCCGGCACCCAGCACGGTGCCCCCGACCGCCGCGACGAGGCCGAACTGCGTACCGAAGACGGCTCCCGCGGCAAGGTTCAGCAGGGGGCGCGGCACGAACGCCGTCGAGCACACGCCGTACACGGCTGCGAACAACAGGACGGCCGTGCCCACCGGGAGACCCGGGGGCCAGCCCTCCGCGAGGATCCGCTGGGGTTCGTAGACCAGCACGCACACGCCGGCCGCGGCGAGCAGCACGACGAGCAGCGCCAGCCGGGTCCACGGCGCGAGGAGGAGGGACATCCCGGGAGACTAGCCCAGCTATGCGGCATCGCGCCGTAATCTGGGCCTCATGCTGTCGAACGACGGGCGGCCCCCCAGGGTTCCCCGCAGCGCCCTCGCGGACACCCTGCTGGAGCGGCTGACCGCAACATACGCGCCCGCGGCCGATCCCGTGCGGGCCGAGGCCATGACCGCGTACATGAGGCACGTCGCACCCTTCCTCGGGATCCCCACACCGCTGCGCCGCGAACTGTCGAAGACAGTGACCAAGAACACTCCCCGCCCGTCCGAGGCGGACGTCGCGGCGGTCGCGCTGCGCTGCTGGCGGCTTCCCCAGCGGGAGTACCACTACTTCGCGGTCGACTACCTGCGCCGCCACGTCGGCACGTGCTCCTCCGGGCTCCTCCCGGTCGCCCGGTACCTGATCACCACCGTCCCCTGGTGGGACACCGTCGACCTGCTCGCCGCGCACACGGTCGGCCCGCTGGTGGCCGCGGACCCCGACCTCGCCCTCGTGATGGACGAGTGGATCGGCGGCGAGGACCTGTGGCTCGCCCGCACCGCCCTCCTCCACCAGCTCCGTTACAAGGACGCCACCGACAGCTGCCGGCTCTTCGCCCACTGCCGCCGCCAGGCCGGCCACCCCGACTTCTTCCTCCGCAAGGCCATCGGCTGGGCCCTGCGCGAGTACGCGAAGACCGACCCCGACGCGGTGCGCGCCTTCGTCGACGCCGAACGCGGCGCCCTGTCCCCGCTGTCCGTACGCGAAGCGCTCAAGAACCTCTGAGCGTCCGCCGGTTCGCCCGGTAAATCATTCGACGGACGCGGGACGGTCCGGCAGGATCGGGGACATGTCCCGGTACGCCTTCCCCGCAGCGCCGTCCGCAGTCGCGGACGCGCCGAAGGCTGCCGAATTCGCGGACGCACCCGTCTTCGCCGCATTCGACGGCGCACGAAGCTGACCCTTCCCGGATCGTCCGGCGGACCCCGCAGGGGGAGGGTCGGCTCGGTTCAGGGGTCCCGTCCACGCTTCGAGCAACGGGAAGAGATCATGGCCAAGACGGCCTTCGTGCGGACCAAGCCGCACCTCAACATCGGCACCATGGGTCACGTCGACCACGGCAAGACCACCCTCACCGCCGCCATCACCAAGGTCCTCGCCGAGCGCGGGGGCGCGTCCTTCGTGCCCTTCGACCGCATCGACCGGGCTCCCGAGGAGGCCCGGCGGGGCATCACCATCAACCTCACGCACGTCGAGTACGAGACCGACACCCGCCACTACGCCCACGTCGACATGCCCGGTCACGCGGACTACATCAAGAACATGGTCACGGGAGCGGCGCAGCTCGACGGCGCGATCCTCGTCGTCTCCGCGCTCGACGGGGTCATGCCGCAGACCGCCGAGCACGTGCTCCTCGCCCGCCAAGTCGGCGTCGACCACATCGTCGTCGCGCTCAACAAGGCCGACGCCGGGGACCCCGAGCTGACCGACCTGGTCGAGCTGGAGGTCCGCGAACTGCTCACCGCGCACGGGTACGGCGGTGACGGCGCACCCGTCGTACGGGTCTCCGGGCTCGGGGCGCTGGAGGGCGACCCCCGCTGGACCGGGGCGATCGAAGCCCTGCTGGACGCCGTGGACACGTACGTGCCCACGCCCGTGCGCTACACCGAGGCGCCGTTCCTGCTGCCCGTCGAGAACGTGCTGACCATCACCGGGCGCGGGACGGTCGTGACCGGCGCCGTCGAGCGGGGCAGCATACGCCTCGGCGACCGCGTCGCCCTCCTGGGCGGCGACGGCGAGCCGCACGAGACGGTCGTCACCGGGCTGGAGACCTTCGGCAAGCCGATGGAGTCCGCCGAGGCCGGGGACAACGTCGCGCTGCTGCTGCGCGGGGTGCCGCGCGACGGCGTGCGCCGCGGGTACGTGGTGGCCGCCCCCGGCAGCGTGACGCCGAAGCGGCGCTTCACCGCGCAGGTGTATGTGCTATCCGGGCGCGAGGGCGGCCGTACGACGCCGGTCGCCAGCGGCTACCGGCCGCAGTTCTACATCCGCACCGCCGACGTGGTGGGGGACGTGGACCTCGGCCTCGCGGGCGTCGCCTGGCCCGGCGAGACGGTCGCGATGACCGTCGAGCTCGGACGGGACGTCCCGCTGGAGTCGGGGCTCGGATTCGCGATCCGTGAGGGCGGACGGACCGTCGGCGCCGGGACGGTGACGGCCGTCCTGGACTGACCGGTCCGACCGGGACCCCGCTGTGGTGGCGGCAGTAGGGCTGCGCCAGACTGCCGCCACCACAGGCATGCGCACGGCGAGGGGGCGGCGGGATGGGCGGCGGCACGGCACTGGTGCTCGGCGGCGGCGGACTGACCGGCATCGGCTGGGAGTGCGGAATCCTCTACGGGCTCGCCCGCGCGGGCGTGGACCTCACCACCGCGGACCTGGTGGTGGGCACCTCGGCCGGCTCGGTGGTCGGCGCCCAGCTCACCTCCGGGCGACTCGGCGCGCAGGAGCTGTACGAGCGCCAGCTCGGCGACGCCGCCGGGGAGACCGTCGCCAGGCTGGGCGCGGGCGTCATCGCCCGGTACGCACTGGCGATGGCGCGCTCCCGCAGCGACGCGGCAGGCTACCGCCGGCGGGTCGGTGCCATGGCGCTGGCCGCGGACACCGGCCCCGAGGCCGAGCGCCGCAAGGTGTTGGCCGCCCGCCTGGTCTCGCACGAGTGGCCCGAGCGGCGGCTCGTGGTCACCGCGGTCGACGCGCTCACCGGCGAGCTCAAGGCCTTCGACCGGGACAGCGGCAGCGGGCTCGTCGACGCCGTCGCGGCCAGCTGCGCGGTCCCCGGGGTGTGGCCCCCGGTAACGGTCGGCGAGCGCCGCTTCATCGACGGGGGCATCCGCTCCGCCACCAACGCCGACCTGGCCGCCGACTACGCGCGCGTGGTGATCCTCGCCCCGATCGCACTCGGCTCCGGGCTCGTCCCCGCACCGGCCGCGCAGGCGGCCCGGCTGCGCGAGGCGGGGGCGAAGGTCCTGCTCATCACCCCGTCGGCCACGGCCCGCAAGGCCTTCGGGCGCAACGTCCTGGACCCGGCCCGGAGGGACCCGGCGGCCCGCGCCGGCCTGGCGCAGGCCGCGGCGCACGTCGCCGAGGCGGCTGCCGTCTGGTCGGGCGGGACGCACTGAGGCCCGCCGGCCGGACGGCCTGAGGCCCACGCCCCGGTATTGCGGGCCTGCCGGACAATGGAGCGGTGAGCGACGAACGGATCCCGGTGATACGGGACGTGGGCCAGGGCACCGCCAAGCTGATGCCGGACGTCGACGGGGAGCGGGCCTGGCTGCTGACGGTCGACGGGGCCCCGCAGTCCTATGTGGACCTGGACGATCCGCAGCACCTGGAATTCGAGTACGTACGCCGCCTCGCGCACGTCCTGGACTGCGCGGCGGAGCCGGGGCGCCCGCTGGACCTGCTGCACCTGGGCGGCGGCGCGCTCACCCTGCCCCGCTACGCCGCGGCCACGAGGGCCGGATCCCGGCAGTCGGTGGTCGAGTTCGACGCGGGCCTGGTCGAGCTGGTCGCCGAGCACCTGCCGCTGCCGGAAGGGGCCGGGATCACCGTGCACACCGCCGACGCCCGGGCCTGGCTGGAGGCGGCGCCCGCGGGCAGCGCGGACGTGGTGGTGGCCGATGTGTTCGGCGGTTCGCGGGTGCCGGCCCAGCTGACCTCGCTGGAGTACGCGCGGGAGGCCGCGCGGGTGCTGCGGCCCGGCGGGCTGTACGCGGCGAACCTGGCGGACGGTGCGCCCTTCGACTTCCTGCGGACGCAACTGGCGAACTTCGCCGCCGCCTTCGCGGAGCTCGCGCTCGTCGCCGAGCCGTCCGTGCTGAGGGGCCGGCGCTTCGGGAACGCCGTGCTGCTGGCCTCCGACGCGCCGCTGGACGTGGGGGCGCTGGCCCGGCGGTGCGCGTCCGACGCCTTTCCCGCCCGGGTCGAGTACGGCGCCGGACTGGCCCGCTTCGTCAGGGGTGCGGCCACCGTCTCCGACGCGGACGCGGCCCCCTCGCCGGCTCCGCCGGAGGGCGCCTTCAGCCTGGGGTGAGGCTCGTCGAGTCGGACGGGGCGGACGAGGACGGCGATGGCTTCGGGGCAGCGGCGGGGTCGGAGGGGACGGGGCCGCCGGTCTTGTGGACGGACGGCTTGCGCGTCATGCGGCGCACGTCCGGGACCAGCAGGACCAGAGCGGTGACCAGGACGACCAGGGTCGCGCAGCCCCACAGGGCCTCGGTGCGGCCGAAGGCCGATTCGACCGGCCCGGCCAGGGCCGTGGCCAGCGGGAGCATCGAGACCGACCCGAACCAGTCGTAGGCGGACACCCGGGAGAACTTCTCCTCCGGGATCTCCTGGTGCATCGTCGTCATCCAGTTCACGCCGAAGACCTCGATCGCGGCTCCGCTGACGAACATCACCGCGCACAGCCCCCACACCGGCAGCGGCACGGCCAGTCCGGCCGACGGCAGCGCCAGCGGGAACACGCACAGCGTCCCGACCAGCAGCAGCCGCCGCGGCTTCCACACGACCATCAGGACCGCTCCGGCGATGGTGCCGACGCCGAACAGTGCCAGGGCCAGGCCCCAGGGCGCCGGCCCGCCCAGTTGGTCCCGGGCGACCAGCGGACCGTAGACCGCCTCCGCGGCGCCGACGACCGCGACGACGACGGAGAACTGGAGCACGATGCTCCACAGCCAGGGCCGGGTGCGGAACTCCACCCAGCCCTCCCTCAGGTCGGCCAGGAGACCGCCGCCCGGGGCCCGGTCGGACGTATGGCTGACGTCGAGGAAGGCGCGCAGCGCCCCGGCGATCGCGAACGCGGCGGCGTCCACCGCCAGCACCCAGCCCGGGCCCATTGCGGCGATCATCGCCCCGCCGAGGGCCGCACCGCCGATGCCGGCGCCGTTCATGGCCATGCGGAAGAGGGCGAAGGCGCGGTTGGCGTGTTCGCCGGAGACCGTGGAGAGCAGCATGCCCTCGGCCGCCGGGTTGAAGAAGGCCGTACCGGTGCCGCACAGGGCCGTCAGCAGCATCATCTGCCACAGCTGCGGGTCGCCGGTGAGGACGAGCACCGCGAAGAGGCCTTGCGAGACGCAGTTCAGGGCGTTGGCGGCGACCATCACGCGGTGGCGCGGCAGCCGGTCGGCCACGGCTCCGCCGATGAGGAGGAAGAGGACGAGCGGCAGCGTGCGGGCGGCCGCGACCAGGCCCACGTCGCCGCCGGAGCCGCCGGCTTCCAGGACGGCGAAGGCGGAGGCGATGAGCGCCCCGTGACTGCCGAGGTTCGTGACCACCGCCGCACCCGTGAGCAGGGTGTAGTTGCGGCCGGCCCACTCCGGCCGGCTGCGGCGGGGCGTGGGGGTGCGGTGCGGTGCGTCGGGGGGAGAGCTCACCCCCGGACTATCCCCGCCCCGGGCCGGGAAATCCAAATGGATATCCGGCCCGGGGCGGGGCGAGCGGGTTCAGCCGGAGATCATCCGGTGCTGAACCGGATGGAGCTGAGGATCTTGTCGGAGATGTCAGTCGGGACCTCTTCCTTCACACCGGCCGCGGTGACCAGGGCGAAGCTGGCGAAGTCACCGGCGGCGTTCCGGAAGGCGAAGCCGACCGCCTTGCCGTCGGTGGAGCACTTGTGCTCCTTCTTCACGTTCGGCGCGGTCGCGACGACCATGTGGCCCTTGATGCCGGAGGCGGTCGTGAACTCCTTGGGGTCGGTCACCTTGACCGTTCCCTTGGGCTCCTTCTGGGCGAAGCCCGCCCACACCCACGTGCCGGTGTTGTCGGTCGCGGCCTGGGCGGTGTCCTTGGCTCCCTGGGCGCCCTTGACGCCGGCGTCCGCGATCGAGAACTTCTCGAGGTTGCCGTCGGCGTCCTTGTCGACGGTGCACCACTCCTGCTTGAGGGTGGCGGTGCCGGACATGGTGATGACCGGCTTGCCGTCGTTCTTGACATCGTCCTCGTAGAAGAGGGAGACGCCGGGGTCGTTGACGTTCCACTCCGGGGGAACGTCGTAGGCGACGTTGTACTTCGTGTTGGTGACGACCTTCCAGCCCGGGATGACGGGCTGCATGGCGCCGCCGGCCCGCGGATTGGCGCTGCTGCCGGCCGGAGCGGGCGCCTCCACCGGTGCCGAGGAGCTCGCGACCGGCTTGTTGTCGGCCTCGGTGTTCTTGTCGTCCCGCGTCAGGACGTAGGCGCCGGTCGCAGCTGCCGCGACGACCACCGCGGCGGCCGCGACGATGGCCACGGTCTTCGTCGAGTACGGGCTCCCGCCGGAGGGCTGGGGCGGCTGGGGCGGCTGGGGCTGGCCCCAGTGCTGGCCGGGGACGGTCGGGGGCTGCTGGTAGCCCGGTTGCTGCGGGTAGCCGGGCTGCTGCGGGTATCCGTAACCCGGCTGCTGCTGGTACGGGTTCGGCTGCGCCGGCTGTCCCGGCGGCTGCGCGTACGGGTTCTGATGCGCGTCCTGGGGGTTCTGCTCGCCCCCGGGCGGCTGCTGCTGTCCTGGCCACATGGCCGGTAACGATAGTGGGAGCGGTGCCGGGGAGCCACGGCCGCCCCCTGAAGAGCTCTGGCCAATCCTGTCTACTCGCGGGTAACATAGCGTTCCATGAGCGCAGACCAGATGAACGTGGGCGAACTGCTCGCCGCGACCGTGCCGATGGCCCGGACCCTGAACCTCGAGTTCCTGGAGACCACCCCCGAGCGTGCGGTCGTCCGCCTTCCGGACCAGCCCGACTACCACAACCACGTCGGCGGCCCGCACGCCGGCGCCATGTTCACCCTGGCCGAGTCCGCGAGCGGGGCCATCGTCCTGGCCGCCTTCGGCGACCAGCTCTCCCGGGCCGTCCCCCTCGCCGTGAAGGCCGAGATCGGCTACAAGAAGCTCGCCAAGGGCGTCGTCACCGCCACCGCCACCCTCGGCCGCCCGGCCGCCGAGGTCGTGGCCGAGCTCGACGCGGGCGGCCGCCCCGAGTTCCCGGTCACCATCGCCATCCAGCGCGAGGACGAGGCCGTGACCGGCGAGATGACCGTCGTCTGGACCCTGCGCCCCAACGCGTAACGCCCGGCCCGGTACGTGCCCGCCGCCCATGGGGCGGCGGGCACGTACTGCTTCCGGCTTCCGGCGATAGAGTCCTGGGAGTTCCGGCACGACGATGGAGGGGGTACCCGTGGCCAAGGTCAACATCAGCCTCGACGCCGAGCTCGTGGTGGAGGTGATGGTGCTCGCCGGGGTCGGCTCCCCGCAGGACGCGGTGGAGGCCGTCGTGCGGGACTACATCGCGCGCGGACACCGCACCGAGGCCCGCGTCCAGCGCCAGGACGAGCCCCGGCGCACCACCGACAGCCTCCCGCCCCTGCCGGAGGGCTGAACCTGGGCGCGCCCGGTGGCGCGTCTCGGCCGGGCCCGCGGGCCCGCGGCGCACAGTGGCACGGGGAGCGGTCCGGCGCGGGCCGCTCCCGCCGACCCACGCCGCAGGGAGCACCCATGAGCGAGGACGTGTCCAGACGTTCGGCGATGCGGCTGATCGCGGCGGCGGGCGCTGCGGGTGCCGTGGGTGCCTCCCTGGGGGCCGGCGGCTGCGCCCCCACCGTGCCGCCGGGAGCCGTCCCGAGGTGGTCCGCGAGCGGCGCACCGGGCGCGCCCGCCGCCGGGAGCGGCACCGGCACCGGAGGCGCCGCCCGGATCGACGCCCTGCTGGAGCGGCTCACCCTCGAGGAGAAGACCTCCCTGCTGCACGGGGCCGTCGACCCCGCCCCCCGGGGCCAGGCCGGATACGTGCCCGGCGTACCGCGGTTGGGCATCCCGGCCCTGCGCCTGGCCGACGGGCCCGCCGGGGTACGGGTCGACCGGCCCGCCACCGCACTGCCCGCGCCCGTGCTGCTCGCCTCCGCCTTCGATCCCGCACTGGCCCGGGAGTACGGACGCGTCATCGGCCGCGAGGGCCGGGCCCTCGGCCAGGACGTCGTGCTGGCCCCCATGGTCAACCTCATCCGCACCCCGTACGGCGGCCGGAACTTCGAGACCCTCTCCGAGGACCCGCGCCTGACCGCCGACCTGGTCGGCGAGCTGGTCCGCGGCATCCAGGACGAGGGACTCATCGCCGCCGTCAAGCACTTCGCCGTCAACAACCAGGAACAGGGCCGCGACACCATCGACGTGACCGTCGGCGAGCAGACACTGCGCGAGACCGAGCTGCGGGGCTTCGAGGCCGCCGTCGCCGCCGGCGCCGGCGCCGTGATGGGCGCCTACAACAAGGTCAACGGCGTCCACGCCTGCGAGAGCAGGCCACTACTCGACGAACTGCTCCGGGGGAGCTGGGGGTTCGACGGCTGGGTGGTCTCCGACTGGGGCGCCGCCCACAGCACCGTCGCCGCCATCCGTGCCGGCCTCGACATGGAGATGCCCGCAGGCACCCACTTCGGCGAGCCACTGCGCGAGGCGGTGCGCGGCGGCTCCGTGCCCGAGGCCGCCGTGGACCAGGCCGTGCACCGGATCCTGACCACCATGGACCGCTTCGGGCTGCTCGCGGCCCGCCGGCCCGCCCGGCCCCCGCGCGACGCCGCGGCCGGGGCCCGGGTCGCCCGCAAGGTGGCCACCGCCGGGGCGGTGCTCCTGCGCAACGAGCACGGCACCCTCCCGCTGACCGGGGCCGCGGCCCGCTCGATCGCGGTGATCGGGCCCACCGCCCAGGTGCCGTTCACCGGCGGCGGGGGCAGCTCGCACGTGGTACCGGACGGGGCGGCCGCCCCGCTCAACGCCATCCGGCGGCGCGCCGGGAACGGCGGGGCCGTGCACCACGCCGTCGGCGAGGACGTCTACGGGCGGCCGCTCCCGGCGAAGCTGCTGACCCCGGCCGCTGACCTGGAGGCACGCGAGGTCGGGCCCGGGCGCGTGTGGACGTACGAGGGCGAGTTCCGCCTGGCGGCGGACGACGAGTGGACCCTGCTGGTCCACTACACCGGGAAGCGGCCCGGCGTACGCCTCGACGGGGAGGAGCTGTTCCCCGTCCGGCAGGGCATGGCCGAGCACTACGCGGGCGGACTGCTCGGCTCCGCACCCGACGGGATGGCCGTGCGCCGCCGTACCCTCGCGCTCAAGGCGGGCACCCACCGGCTCGCCGTGACCGCCGCCGGCGGGGACAAGGGCCAGCGGCTGCGCCTGCGCCACATCACCGGGGCGATCCGGGCCGCAGACCTCGCCGAGGCGGTGCGGACCGCGAAGGCGGCACGCAGCGTGGTCCTGTTCGCCTACGAGGACTCCACCGAGGGCAGGGACCGCACCTCACTGGCGCTCCCCGGCGGGCAGGAGCGGCTGATCGAGGCGGTGGCCGCCGCGAACCCCCGTACGACGGTCGTGCTCAACACCTCGTCCGCCACGACCATGCCGTGGCTCTCCCGTACCGGAGCGGTCCTCCAGATGTACTACCCGGGGCAGGAGGGTGCCGGAGCCACCGCCGACGTGCTCTTCGGCGACGTGGACCCCGGGGGCCGCCTCACCCAGACCTTCCCGGCCGACGAGCGGACGACCCCGGTCGGCTCGGACCCGGCGCGCTATCCGGGGGTGGGCGGCCGGCAGGAGTACGCGGAGGGCGTCCACGTGGGCCACCGCTGGTACGACACCAAGCGCGCGACCCCGCTCTTCCCCTTCGGGCACGGCCTGTCCTACACGACCTGGCAGTACGAGAAGCTCACGGTCCGGCCGCAGCGCGGCGGACTGCGCGTGGAGTTCACGGTCCGCAACACCGGCCGGCGCAAGGGCACGGACGTGGCCCAGGTGTACGTGGGCCCCTCCGAGGAGCTCCGGCTCGACCAGCCCGTGCGCGCACTCGCCGGCTACCGGCGGATCACCCTCGCGCCGGGCGCGGCGCAGCGCGTCACCGTCGACATCGACGCCCGGACGTTGTCGTCGTGGGACCCGGAGAAGCACGCCTGGGTGCGGGGCACCGGCCGCCGCGAGGTGTTCGCGGGGCGTTCCTCGCGGGAACTGCCTCTGAGGTCAAAGGTCGTGCCGGCGAGCCGATAGGCTGCCCGTTCGGCGTGTCACAGGGGGCGCGCCGGGGACGATTCGGGAGGACGCACCGGTGCACATCCAGGAATGGCTGGAGACGATTCCGGCGGTCAGCATCTACCTCCTGGTGGGTCTGGTCATCGGCCTGGAGAGCCTCGGCATCCCGCTGCCCGGCGAGATCGTCCTGGTCAGCTCGGCACTGCTGGCCTCGCAGCACGGGGAGATCGACCCCGTCGTACTGGGGCTCTGCGCGATCACCGGCGCCATCGTGGGCGACTCGATCGGCTACGCCATCGGGCGCAGGGGCGGCAAGCCGCTGCTGGACCGGCTGGGCCGGCGCTTCCCGAAGCACTTCGGCCCCCAGCAGGTGGCCCTGGCGGAACGCTCCTTCGAGAAGTGGGGCATGTGGGCCGTCTTCTTCGGCCGGTTCGTGGCGCTGCTGCGGATCTTCGCAGGGCCGCTCGCGGGCGTGCTCCAGATGCCGTACTGGCGGTTCCTCGTCGCCAACGTCCTCGGCGGGATCCTCTGGGCGGGCGGGACCACCGCCGTCATCTACTCGGTCGGTATCGTCGCGGAACCCTGGCTGAAGCGGTTCTCGTGGCTGGCCCTGGGGCTCGCCGTGGCGTTCGGGCTCGTCGTGACCCTGGTGGTGCGCAGCCGGATGAAGAAGGCGGCCGAGGCCGCTGAGGCGGCCGGGGCGGCCGGTGCGGAGATCCCCGCGCAGCCGGCGGCCCGTGCCACCGTCGGCGAGTGACGGCGGCGGAGCCACCGCGGCCGGACCGGCCGCCGGGGAGGGCGTACTAGTGCCGTGCCGGGCGCCGCGACACGGTGAACCTTTCCGGTCACAGCACTAGACGTCCGGGGTGACCGAGGCGCGGTGCTGCTTGGCCAGCTCCACGTACATCAGGGCGTTGATGCGGATGTGCTCGCGCTCCTCCTCGGTCAGCTCGCGCCGCACCTTCGCGGGGACACCCGCGACGAGCGAGCCGGGCGGGACGACCATGCCCTGCGGGACCAGCGCCTGCGCGGCGACCAGGGAACCGGCGCCGATCACCGCGCCGTTCAGGATGGTGGCGCCCATGCCGATCAGGCAGTCGTCCTCGACGGTGCAGCCGTGCACGACGGCGTTGTGACCGATGGAGACGCGCTCGCCGATCGACACGGGGAAGCCCGGGTCCACGTGGAGCGTGCAGTTGTCCTGCACGTTGCTGTCGGCGCCGAGCGTGATCGGGCCGCAGTCGGCGCGCAGCACCGCCGAGTACCAGATGCTCGCCCCGGCGGCGAGGGTGACGTCGCCGACCGCGACCGAGGTGGGTGCGGTGAAGGCCGTGGGGTCGATGTCCGGGGTCTTTCCGCCGACACCCGCCACGAGTGCCTGGGCCGCCTGGTGCGTCATGATCTCTTCCTCTGCCGTCCGTCGTCGGGGGTCTGTCGTCCTGGTGCCGCGCCAACAGCACGGTAGGGCACACGGCCCACCGCGCCCGCGATGGGGTGAAGATCACAGGATCGTCGCCCGGACGACCGGGGCACGGCGCATTACCGTGGCCGGGTGCCGAAGAAACAGAACACGTTCTCATCTGTGGCGGCCCTGCGCCGCAGGCTGGCGAGCCGCGTGGTCCACACCGGCTGGCGCTGGATGCAGCAGGCCGGCGCCGTGACCGCGCAGACTCCGGGCCGGCTGCGGTTCGGTGCGATCGGGGACGGCACCCGGCTGGCGTTCCCGCAGGGCACGGTCTTCGGCGAGCGGTGGATCAGGCTCGGGGGGCACTGCATCATCGGCGAGCAGGTCACCCTGACCGCCGGCATGATGCCGGACCTCGACCTGGGCGCGGAACCGATGCTGGTGCTCGGCGACGGGGTGGTCATCGGCCGGCACAGTCACGTCATCGCGGACGCCCCCATCTCGATCGGTTCGAACACCTTCTGCGGGCCCGGCGTCTACATCACGTCCACGAACCACAGCTACGACGATCCGCACGAGCCCATCGGGCGGCAGTGGCCGCGCAGCGCACCGGTGGAGATCGGCCCCGGCTGCTGGCTCGGCACCGGCTCGGTGATCCTGCCGGGCGCGCGACTGGGCCGCAATGTCGTCGTGGCCGCGGGGGCCGTCGTACGGGGCGAGGTGCCCGATCACGCCGTGGTCGCGGGGGCGCCGGCGCGCATCGTACGGCGCTGGACGCCGGAGGCGGGCTGGCAGCCGCCGCTGCGGACCCCGGCGCCCGTTCCGATCCCGGACGGCATGACGTCGCAGCAGCTGCGGGGGCTGGCCGAGCTCACCGAGGCCGAGCTGGCGGAGGTCGAGCGTGCGGAGGTCGAACGCGCGGGGGCCGAGCGTGCGGGGGCCGAGCTCGCCGAGGCCGACAAGTAGGGCGCCTGTGGGGGAGCGGCTCAGCCGGCGGCCAGCAGGACCGTTCCCGCGAGGGCCAGGCCGGCACCCGCCGCCTGGACGGTGCGCAGCCGCTCCTTCAGGACGGCGAAGGCGGCGAGCGCGGTGACCACCGGGTAGAGCGAGGACAGCACGGCGGCCATGGTGACCGGGCCGTTCTGGGCGGCGACGGAGTACGTGCCGTTCGCCGCGACGTCCGCCAGGCCGACGAAGGCCAGCGCGGGCAGCAGCCCCCACAGGATCCGCGGGCCGGTGCCCTCCGGGAGGGCGGGGGCACCGCGCCGGGACTGCGCCCAGAGGGCCGCGCCGCCGACGGCGACGTTGGTGACCCGCTGTACGAACAGGGCGAGGAACAGCCCGGTGATGGTGGTGGAGGCCTGTGCGATCAGGGCCATCACCGCGCCGAAGCCGAAGGCCGCCACCAGGGTGAGGACCACGGCCTGCCGCTGGACGGGGGCGCCGCGCAGCTCGGGCCCGCCGGCGAGGACGATGCCGACGACGGCCACGGCGATGCCGGCGAACTGGCCTGGGCCGGGCCGCTCGCCCAGCATCAGCCCGGCGGCGACGGGTACGACCACGCCGAGGGAGCCGAGCGGCGAGACCACGCCCATCGGGCCGAGGGCCAGCGCCTTGTAGAAGCTGAGCATGGCGACCGGTCCGACCAGGCCGGCGGCGACGGCGAACCACAGCCGGGGGTCGGCCTCGTGCCAGGCACCGGTGCCGAGGACCACGGCGCCGAGCACGACGACGGCGACGACCTGCGAGACGACGACCACCGTGAGCGCCGGTATCTTGCGGGTCAGCAGCCCGCCGCCGAAGTCGGCGAGGCCCCACAGCACGGCTGTGGCAAGGGCGAAGAGGGCGGTCATCGGGGGCCTCGCAGTACAGTGCAGTGAACGCCGGGGTGCAGCATCGAATACGGAACACGGTAGTGCAGTCTGTTGGACTGTGTCATCCAGGATATTGGACGGAATGGTGTCGGATCTCGAACAGCTCAGCCAGGCGCTCGCCCGGAACCTCAAGAGGTGGCGCGGAGAGCGCGGCTTCACGCTGGACTCCCTGGCGGCCCGCGCCGGCGTCAGCCGCGGGATGATCATCCAGATCGAGCAGGCCCGTACGAACCCCAGCGTGGGCACCACGGTCCGGCTGGCCGACGCGCTGGGCGTCAGCATCTCCGCACTCCTGGACTACGACCGCGGCCCGCAGGTCCGGGTCGTCCCGCCCGAGCAGGTGGTGCGGATCTGGTCGAGCGAGGCGGGCAGTTCGACGACCATGCTGATCGGCACCGACCAGCGCGGCCCCATGGAGCTGTGGACCTGGCACCTGGTGCCGGGGGAGGGCACGGACTCCGTTCCGCACCCCTCCGGCACCATCGAGATGCTGCACGTCACGGCCGGGGAGCTGACCCTGGTGGTCGGCGAGGAGCAGTTCCGCGTCCCCGCCGGGGCAGCGGCCGCCTTCGAGGCCAACCTCCCGCACTCCTACCGCAACGAAGGCCCCGTGCCGATGGAGATGACCCTCGCGGTGTCGGTCCCGCCGGTGTCCGCACCGGCCCCTGCGACCGCGACCCCGACCGCGCACGCACACGGCGGCACGGCCGCGGACCGGTAGGACCAGGGGGTGTCCGGCTAGTGCTGTGACCGGAAGGGTTCACCGTGTCGCGGCGCCCGGCACGGGACCTCGCCGCGTTGTCGGACCACGCACGTACGTCCGGTACGGGCCGTGGCCCTCCGCCTTGCGATCCACCGCACCGGACACCGCGCCCCGGCAAACCTTTCCGGCCACAGCACTAGAGGACCGGGATCTCGATCGCGGGGCAGCGGTCCATCACCATCGTCAGGCCGGCCTCGCGGGTCCGGTCGAAGGCGGCCTCGTCGATCACGCCGAGCTGGAACCAGACGGCCTCGGCGCCGACGGCGGCCGCCTCGTCTGCCACGGCCCCGGCCAGCTCGCTGTTCACGAAGACGTCCACCACGTCCACCTTGAACGGGATCGCCTCCAGCGAGGCGTAACCGGGCTCGCCGTGCACGGTCTCGGCCTTGGGGTGGACCGGGACCACGCGCTTGCCGTACTGCTGGAGCACGCGGGCCACTGCGTAGGCCGCCCGGTCCCTGTTGTTGGAGAGGCCCACCACGGCCCAGGTGTCGCCGAGCTCGGTGAGGATCTTGCGAATGGTTGCCGGATCGCCGTACACGCGTGCCGCCTCCTGCTGCTGCTGTCTGCCGTCGTCTGTTGATGCTGCGCTGCTCAGCCGCATCAACCGAAAACCCGCACGCCCGATTCCCCGTGGCCCCTGGGCACAGGCCCCGCGCCCGGTGGGCCGGCCGTCGTCGCGGGCGCACAGCGGGCGCCGGGGCCGCAGGGGCCACGGTCTAGGGTGGAGCGGTGAAGGCAGACCAGTACGTGACGGTGGCCCGTGAGGGCGCGCACGAGTCGGAGATCAACCGCTCGCGCTTCCTGTGTTCGCTCGCGCCCGCCGCGACCGAGCAGGAGGCGCAGGAGTTCGTCGCGCGCATCCGCAAGGAGCACCCCACCGCCTCGCACAACTGCTACGCCTACGTCATCGGCGCCGACGCCGCCGTCCAGAAGGCCAGCGACGACGGGGAGCCCGGCGGTACCGCCGGGGTGCCCATGCTGCAGATGCTCATGCGCCGGGACGTCCGCTACGCCGTCGCCGTCGTCACCCGCTACTACGGCGGCGTGAAGCTCGGCGCCGGCGGGCTGATCCGGGCCTACGGCGGCGTCGTCGGCGAGGCACTCGACGAGCTCGGCACCGTCACCCGGCGGCGCTACCGGCTGGCCACCGTCACCGTCGACCACCAGCGGGCCGGCAAGACCCAGAACGACCTGCGCTCCACCGGCCGGACCGTGGTGGACCTGCGCTACGGGGCCGCCGTGGAGATAGAGGTCGCGCTCCCCGAGGCGGAGCTGCCCGCCTTCGAGGCCTGGCTCGCCGACAGCACGGCCGGTGCGGCCGCCCTCACCCTCGGCGGGGAGACGTACGCGCCCTGAGCGCCCCCGGGGACGGGTTAGCGTAGTGGGGTTCAGCGAGCGGGAGACGACCAGGGGGAGACTGCATGTGCGGCGGGGCCGGCGAGTGAAGTTCCTGCACACCTCCGACTGGCACCTCGGCCGGGCCTTCCACCGGGTGAACCTGCTCGGTGCCCAGGCCGCCTTCGTGGACCACCTCGTCGAGACGGTCCGCACGCACGAGGTCGACGCCGTCCTCGTCGCGGGCGACGTCTACGACCGCGCCGTGCCCCCGCTGCCCGCCGTCGAGCTGTACGACCGGGCCCTGCACCGGCTCGCCGACCTCGGCGTGCCCACCGTCATGATCTCCGGCAACCACGACTCCGCGCGCCGGCTCGGGGTCGGGGCCGGGCTGATCGGCCGCGCCGGGATCCACCTGCGGACCGACCCGGCCGGCTGCGCCGACCCCGTCGTACTGGCCGACGTGCACGGTGACGTGGCGCTGTACGGGCTGCCCTACCTGGAGCCGGCCCTGGTCAAGGACGAGTTCGCCGCGCGGAAGGTCAGCCACGAGACGGTCCTGGGCGCGGCCATGGACCGGATCCGGGCCGACCTCGCCACCCGCCCGCCCGGCACCCGCTCCGTCGTCCTGGCGCACGCCTTCGTCACCGGCGGGCAGGCCAGCGACAGCGAGCGCGACATCAGCGTCGGCGGCGTCGAAGCCGTGCCCGCCTCCGTCTTCGACGGGGTGGACTACGCCGCCCTCGGCCACCTCCACGGCTGCCAGACGATCAACGAACGGGTCCGCTACTCCGGTTCCCCGCTCGCCTACTCCTTCTCCGAGGCGGACCACCGCAAGACCATGTGGCTGATCGAGCTCGGCGCGCAAGGGGGGATCGCCGCCGCCGAGCGCATCGACACCCCCGTGCCGCGCCCCCTCGCGAGGCTGCGCGGACGGATCGACGACCTGCTCGACGACCCGGCCCACGCCGTGCACGAGGACGCCTGGGTGGAGGCCACCCTCACCGACCCGGTCCGCCCCGAAGACCCCATGGCCCGCCTCGCCGCCCGCTTCCCGCACACCCTCGCCCTCGCCTTCGACCCCGAGGGCCGCCAGGAGGAGACCGGCGCCTCCTACGCCCAGCGGCTGCGCGGCCGCACCGACCAGCAGATCGCCGAGGACTTCGTCGCCCACGTACGCGGCGGCGGACACCCGGACGAGGCCGAACGGGCCGTCCTCCAGGGCGCCTTCGACGACGTACGCGCCGACGACAGCCGCCGGGAGACCCACCGATGAGGCTGCACCGGCTCGCCGTCACCGCCTTCGGACCCTTCGCCGACCCCCAGGAGATCGACTTCGACGCCCTGTCCGGCGCCGGCATCTTCCTGCTGCACGGCCCCACGGGCGCGGGCAAGACCTCCGTGCTCGACGCCGTCTGCTACGCCCTCTACGGTTCCGTGCCCGGCGCCCGCCAGGCCCCCGGCACCAGCCTGCGCAGCGACCACGCCGCTGCCGGCACGCCCACCGAGGTCACCCTCGAACTCACCGCGGGCGGCCGCCGCCTGGAGATCACCCGCCGCCCCGAACAGGAGCGTCCGAAGAAGCGGGGCACGGGCACCACCAAGGACAAGGCGCAGAGCTTCCTGCGCGAGCACACCGGCGAGGGCTGGGAGGCGCTCAGCCGCTCCCACCAGGAGATCGGCGAGGAGATCGAGCAGCTGCTCGGCATGAGCCGCGAGCAGTTCTGCCAGGTCGTACTGCTGCCGCAGGGGGAGTTCGCGCGGTTCCTGCGCGCCGACGAGGCGGCCCGCGGCCGGCTCCTCGGCCGGCTCTTCGACACCCGCCGGTTCGCCGCCGTCGAAACCCTGCTCGGGGAGCGGCGCCGCGCCGCCGAGGCCGGCGTCCGGGCCGGCGATGAGAAGGTCCTCCACACCGCCCAGCGGCTCGCCCAGGCCGCCGGGGACAGCGCCGACCTGCGGGCCTGGCCGCTGCCCGGACACCAGCCGGGAGACCCCGGGCTGGCCGGGGCGGTCCGCGCCTGGGCGGCCGTCGCCCGCAGCTCGGCCCGGGAACGGCTCGACGTCGCCGAATACGCGCTGGCCGCCGTCGAAAGCCGGCACGCTGCCGCCCGGCGGGCCGCCGAGGACGCGCGCGAGCTCGACCGGCTCCAGCGCCGGCACGCGGAGACCGCCCGCCGCGCCGCCCTGCTCGCCGAGGCGGAGCCCGAGCGCGAGCGCGTGCGCGGCCTGCTGGACGGAGCCCGGCGGGGCGCCCTGGTGGCCCCCGCCCTGGAACTGCGCGGCGCGGCCTCCTCGGCGCACCTCGCCGCCGCGCACGCCGAGACGGCGGCGCGGGCGCAACTGCCGCCCCCGCTGCGGGAGGCGGGCGCCGAGCAGCTGGCCGCCGTCGAGCAGCGGCTGCGCGAGGAGCTGGGCGCGCTCGCCGCCGCCCACCGCGCCGAGCAGCGCAGCGCCGGGATCGGCCGCGAACGGGCCGATCTGGAACGGGAGTCCCGGGCCGCCGAGGAGCAGCACCAGGAGTCCGCCGAGTGGCTGGAGCGCTGGGAGGAGACCCGCACCGCCCTCCAGGAGCGCGCGGACGCCGCCCAGCAGGCGGCCACGCTGGCCGAGCAGCTCGCGGGCCGGCTGGAACCGGCCCGGATGAACCTGAACGCCGCCCGCAGGCGGGACGAGTTCGCCGCCGACGCCGAACGCGCCGAGGGCGAACTGCTCGACCTGCGCGAGGAGTCGGCCGCCGCGCGTGAAAGCTGGCTGGAGCTCAAAGAGGCCCGGCTGCGCGGAATCGCCGCCGAGCTCGCCGAGGCCCTGGTGGCCGGAGAGGCCTGCACCGTGTGCGGGTCCGCGGAGCACCCCGCTCCGGCCCGCCCCGCCCCCGGCCACGTGGACCGGGCCGCCGAGGACGCCGCCCACGCCGCCTTCGAGGAGGCCGAGCAGGCCCGGGCCGCCGTCGAGAGCCGCCTCGCCGCCGCCCGGGAGGCCCGAGCGGAGGCGGCGTCCGCCGCCGGGGACGCCACCACCGCCGAACTCCTGGCCCTGACCGCGGACCTGAGTGCCCGCCACGCCGCCGCCCACGCGGCGGCCGCCGGCCTGCACGCCGCCCGCGAGCAGCTCGCCCGCGCCGAACGGGAGCACTCCGCGCGCAGTGCCGACCGGCTCGACGCCGAGACCCGGGCCGCCGCCCGAGCCTCCCGCCGCGAGGCCCTGGACCGGGAGCAGGCCTCGCTGGAGGCCGAACTCGCCCTCGTACGCCGCGACGCGCCCACCGTCGCGGCCCGTGCCCGGACCCTGGAGGACCGGGTCCGCATGGTCGCCGGGGCCGCGGCCTGCCTGCGCCGGGCCGAGACGGCCGCCGCCCGGCTGAAGGAGGCCGACGACCAGCTCGCCGACGCCGCCTTCAAGGCCGGCTTCGACACGATCGAGGCCGCCGCCGACGCCGTCCTCCCCGAGTACGAACGCACCGCGCTCCAGCACCGGTCGGACGTCTGGCAGGCGGAGCAGGCCCTCCTGGCGGACCGACTCGGCGAGAGCGGCACCGCCGAAGCGGCGGCGCTGCCCCCGGCCGCACCGGACGCGGCCGAGGCCTACGCGGTCCGGGCCGCGGCGAAGCTTCGTACGGCAGGCTCCGCCTGTGACGCGGCCCGGGTCCGCTGCGCCGAGCTGGACCGGCTCTCCCGGCAGATGGAGCAGGAACTGCGCGCGCTCGGCCCGCTGCGGGAGGCCTACGACCGGGTGGCCCGGCTGGCCGGACTGACCGCGGGTACCTCCGCCGACAACGAGCGCAGGATGCGCCTGGAGGCCTACGTACTGGCCGCCCGCCTGGAGCAGGTGGCCGCCGCCGCGACGGTACGGCTGCTGCGCATGTCCGGCGGCCGCTACACCCTGGTCCACTCCGACGCACGGGCGGGCGGACGGGGGCGTTCCGGCCTCGGGCTGCACGTGGTCGACGCGTGGACCGGCAGCGAGCGGGACACCGCCACCCTGTCCGGCGGCGAGACCTTCTTCGCCTCGCTCGCCCTCGCGCTGGGCCTCGCCGACGTGGTCACCGACGAGGCGGGCGGTACGCGCCTCGACACCCTCTTCATCGACGAGGGCTTCGGCAGCCTCGACGACCAGGCGCTGGACGAGGTGCTCGACGTGCTGGACTCGCTGCGCGAGCGGGACCGCAGCGTCGGCATCGTCAGCCACGTCGCCGACCTGCGGACGCGGGTCCAGGCCCAGCTGGAGATCGTCAAGCAGCGGGGCGGCTCGGTGGTGCGCCACCGCACGGCGGCCCTCACGGACTGAGCGGCCGGCGGGGCAGCGGCGAGGAGTAGACGACGCTCGTCGTCACGGATCCGAGTCCCGAGATCCGGCCGGTGACCTCCTCCAGGTGCCCCATCGAGCGGGTCGCGACCTTGAGGACGAAGCAGTCGTCGCCCGTGACGTGATGGGCCTCCAGGATCTCCGGTGTGGCCTCCAGGAAGTCGTGGAACGGCTTGTAGTTGCCGTGCGGATAGCGCAGCCGCACCAGGGCCAGGATCGACTTGCCGAGCTTCTCCGGGTCCACCACGGCCGTGTAGCCGGTGATCACTCCGGCCTCCTCCAGCCGGCGCACCCGCTCGGTGACGGCGCTCGCGGACATGGACACGGAGCGGGCGAGCTCGGTGAAACTGGCGCGGCCGTCCCGCTGGAGCGCTTCGAGGATCCGCCAGTCGGTGGCGTCAGGGGAATAGTCGGTCATGAGGCAGGTCTAGCAGGGGATTCCCCGGTGAGACAAGGAAAAGGCCGGGGAAACCGACTTCCGGGGGTGATCGACAGATCGTAGATTTCTGGCCATGACGACGACGCAGAAGACCTCCTCCGCTCCCGCCGCCACCAACCCCGTGCTCCGCGTGCCCCCGGCCTCCCCGGCCGCGGCCGCCGCATACTTCGCCGCGAGCCTGGCCTTCCACGCGGACGTCTCGGACGTCGCTGCGGCCTTCAAGGCCCACCGCGAGACGGATGCCGAGCTGGGATTCCAGCTCGTCGACTCCCGCTCCACGCCCTCCTGGGACCAGGCGCACGTGCCCGGTGCGGTCCACCTGCCCACCGCCCTGATCCCCGAGCAGGCCGAGCGGCTCCTGGACAAGGACCTCCCGGTGGTGACGTACTGCTGGGGCCCCGGCTGCAACGGCGGCACCCGCTCCGCCCTCGCCCTCGCCGAACTGGGCTTCCAGGTCAAGGAGATGCTCGGCGGCATCGAGTACTGGATCCGCGAGGGCTTCGAGGTCGAGACCTGGCAGGGCACGCAGCAGCGCGGCGAGGCCGACCCGCTGACCGCGCCGACCGACTCGGACGACTGCGGCTGCTGACGCGCCCGGACCACGCGCCCGGACCACGCGTACGGACGTACGGACCACGCGTACGGGCCGCTCGCTCCCGGGGGAGACGAGCGGCCCGTACGGCGTCCGGCGACCGGCTGCGGTGCCGTCAGAGCTTCGAGAGCTCGTCCAGCAGGTCGTCCAGCCCCAGCGAACCCTGCGACAGCGCCGCCATGTGCCAGGCCTTCAGGTCGAAGGAATCGC
>NZ_SSBM01000035.1:0-69313 GCF_004795115.1 Streptomyces sp. A0592 | reverse complement strand
CCAGGCGGCGAGGCCCTCACCGTTCTCGTCGGCCCCCTCGAAGCCGCTGTACGCGGCCTCGTACGCGCCCTTGTCGAAGACCGCGGCGACCGCACCCGAGGCCACGGCGGGCGTCGCCCGGGCATGGGCCGGGGCGGGCGGCCCGGGGTCCGCCCGGCCCCCGACCTCGTCGCGGACGGGGCTGGGCAGCCAGCCGTCGGTGAACTCCGGCCGCGGGCCCACCTCGGGGTGCGCGTGCACGGACGCGATCAGGTCGACGGTCGTGGGGCGGTCCTGCGGGCGCTTGGCCAGGCACCACGCGATCAGGTCGTGCAGGTCGCGGGGGACGTGGCTGAGGTCGGGGTGCTCATGGACCACCCGGTACAGCGCGCCGGACTCCGGCCCGTTCCCGAAGGGCGGCACCCCGCCCGCCACGTACCCGGCGAGCGCCCCGAGCGCGAAGACGTCGGTGGCGGGCGTCACCCGGTGGCCCAGCGCCTGCTCGGGAGCCATGAAGGCGGCCGTGCCGATCCGCAGCCCCGTGCCGGTGAGCGCGGCCGCGTCGGCCGCCCTCGCGATACCGAAGTCGATCACCCGTGGCCCGTCACCGGCCACCAGCACGTTGGCCGGCTTGAGGTCGCGGTGGACGACGCCGGCCCGGTGAATGGCCTGGAGCGCCTCGGCGATGCCCGCGACGAGCAGCAGTACGGTGCGCGTCGGCAACGGCCCGTGCCGCCGCACCACTTCGTGCAGCGACGGGCCCGGCACGTAGGCGGTGGCCAGCCACGGGGTGCGGTCGTCGACGCCGGAGTCGACCACCTGGGCCGTGAAGAGGCCGTGGATCCGGCGCGCGCTCGCCACCTCCTGCGCGAACCGCTCGCGGAACTCGGGATCCGCCGCGAGCTCCTTGCGGACGGCCTTCAGCGCGATGGGCCGGCCCCCCGGCGTGTACGCCAGGTAGACCACCCCCATGCCGCCGGAGCCGAGGCGGGCGTGGAGGCGGTAGCCGCCGATCTCGTACGGGTCGTCGGCGGCCAGCGCCGTGAGGGCGGGCTGCGCGCCGGGATGGTGCTCGGACATGCGGTTGCTCTTTCAACGATGCGGCAATGACCTGCGCGCATCGTGCCGCTAACTAAAGTTTCAGTCAATGTGTGACAATGCGAGACGCACTCGGCCAGGAGGGAAGACGCAGTGACCGACCGCAGAACAGAGATCCTCACCGGCGCCGCGCGCGTCATCGCACGTCAGGGCGTCCGCGGGCTGCGGGTGGCGGACCTGGCGGCCGAGGCCGGCGTGTCCACCGCCCTGATCTACTACCACTTCAAGGACCGGGCCGGCATCCTGCGGCACGCGCTGGCGTTCATCGGCGACCGGGCCGACCGCTACACCGCCGAGGCGGAGGAGGAAGGCGCGCAGGCGGCGGCCCACCCGGCCGGGCCTCGGCAGCTGCTGGAGCGGACCCTGCTGCTGGAGTTCCAGGACCTGCCCGAGGTCCGCGAGAACAGCACGGCGTGGGGCGAACTGCGGGCCCACTCGGTCTTCGACCCCGAGCTGCGGGAGGACCTCGCTGCCGCGGGTGCGGCCTGGGCGGCCGAGGTCGCGGGTCACCTCACCGAGCTGTGCCCGACCGCCCCGCCGGGCGCCGCCGCCGCGGCCGCGGAACGGCTCACGGCCCTGCTGGAGGGACTCAGCGTCCGCTGGCTCAGCGGGCTGCTCCCCCTCCGGCACGCCCGCGGCCTGGTGCGCGAGGCGATCGCGGTGGAAGTGGGCCGCCTGGGCTCCCACCCCTCCCCCGCATCCCCCTCTCCCCACCCCTCACGAATTGACTGAAATTCCAGTCAGTGCCACAGTGTCGACACGAGGCCGCATCACTTCACCGTGCAGAGCGGCCGTTCGCGGTGCGGAGCGCGCACCCTTGTCCACAGGGCCCGGTTTGTCGGCCTACGTGACACTCGCGCCCGCCCTGGCCGGATGCACCCCTTCCGCCAGCCCACGATCGGAGTTCCCCGTGTCCTTCCTTCCCCCCACCCGCCGCACCGTCCTTCGCACCCTCGCCGGAATCGGCGCGATCGTCGCCGGCGCCTCGGCCTGCGGCCCCTCGGCGGTCGGAGTGCAGCCAGAGGCCACGAAGGGATCCGCCCCCGCGGCCGACGGGCGCCGCCTCGGCGCGGAGTGGGAGAGCCACACCCGAACCTTCATGGCCTGGCCGGCCCTGGCCGCCGGGGTGTGGGAGCAGGACCTGCGCTACGTACGCGAGGACATCGCGCGGATCGCCCGGGCCGTCGGCAAGTACGAGGCCGTCGTCATGATGGCCCGCCCCGACCAGGTGGCCGCGGCCCAGCGGGCCTGCGGCAACGACGTCGAGGTCATCCCGCTGGCGGTGGACGACCTGTGGGCCCGTGACACCGTCCCCGTCTTCGTGGAGGAGGGCGGCAAGGTCGTCGGCGTCGACTTCAACTTCAACGGCTGGGGCAACAAGCAGGAGCACGGGAACGACGGGGCGGTCGCCCGGGCCGTGCTCCAGAAGTACGGGATCCCCCGGATCCAGGCACCGATGGTCGCCGAGGGCGGCTCCTTCGAAACGGACGGCGAGGGCACCCTGCTGGTCACGGAGAGCTCGATCGTCAACGACAACCGCAACCGGGGCAAGAACCGGGACGTGATCGAGGCGGAGCTCAAGCAGACCCTGGGCGTCCAGAAGGTCGTCTGGCTGGCCGGCGTACGCGGCGAGGACATCACCGACGCCCACGTCGACAGCCTCGTACGCTTCGCCGCGCCCGGTGTCGTCCTGCTGGACCGCGCGCACCCCAGTACCCCGGCCGACTCCTGGTCGCGCTCCGCCGACCAGGCGAATTCCGTCCTGTCGAAGGCGACGGACGCCCGCGGCCGGCGCTTCGAGGTCATCGACCTGCCGCAGCCCGACCTGAACAGGATCACGGGCGAGGGCGACGACTTCGTGTCGACCTACGCCAACTTCTACATCGCGAACGACGCCGTCTTCATGCCGAAGTTCGGCGACCGCAAGGCCGACGACCGGGCCCGCGGAATCCTCCAGGAGCACTTCCCCAAGCGGGACATCGTGCCGGTCGCCATCGACACGATCGCCTCGGGCGGCGGCGGCATCCACTGCTCGACGCACGACCAGCCGGGGACGCCCGCGGCCTGAGCGGACCCCCCGCCCGGGCGTTACGGTGGCGGTATGGAACAGCGCATCAGCCTGGTCACCCTCGGCGTCGCGGACCTCGCCCGTGCCAAGAGCTTCTACACGGCGCTCGGCTGGCGCGGCACCGAGGTCGAGGAGACGGTCTTCCACCAGGCGGGCGGCCTGGCCCTGGTCCTGTGGGACCGCCGGAAGCTGGCCGCGGACTGCGGCCTCGCGGACACCCCGTCGGCCGGCTTCGGCGGCATCGCCCTGGCCCACAACGTGCGCACCGACGCCGAGGTGGACGCCGTCCTCGACGCGGCCGCGGCGGCCGGCGGCACGGTCACCCGGCCGGCCGGGGTCAACGCCATCGGTTTCTACTCGGGCGTCTTCACCGACCCCGACGGCCACGCCTGGGAGATCGCCCACAACCCCGGCTTCACCCTGACCGAGGACGGCTCCCTCGTGCTGCCCGACTTCGGCGGCTGACGCGGGAGGCATACGCGTACGCGCCCCGGGGCAACATCCGCCCCGGGGCGCGTTCTTGCGCCGGGCGCGGGCACGGTCCGGCTTCGGGTCCGACCCTCACCTTCCCTCACGCCAGGGTGAGTTGTGGCGATTGCCCGACTCGTCCCTGTGTTGACCCTGCGGGCTTCCTTAAGGGAACTTGAAGAACCCCTCCTGGCGGACTTTTTCGCTGGTCACCGGCCTAGGCTCAGCCGGACTCCCCTCCTCCCCTTCTCTTGCGAGGTGTTACCGGCATGAGCCGCAGCCGAACTCCCGAAACGCAGACCCGCGTCGAGGCCCGACGGAAGAAGACGGTGCGCACCCGCATCGTGCTGTCCGTCACCACGGCCGCCGCGGTGGTGGCGGTGGGGGTCGCGGTGGCCGACTCCGGCGATGACGCGCGTTCCGACCGGCGCACCGACGCCGCCGGCACGTCCTCCGGGACGGCGACCCCCACCCCGGACGCCGCCTCGCCCACCACCGACTCCCCGGCCACGGCGAGCGCGAGCGCCAGCGCGTCCGCGACGCCCGAGGCCTCCGCCTCGGCGTCCGCCACGCCCGCGGCCCCCGCGACGACGGAGAACGACGCCGAGACCAAGTCGGAGTCCTCCCCCGCCGCCAAGCCCCCGAAGAAGCCCTCCACCGGCACGGGCGGCGGCTCGGGCAGCACGGGCGGCTCCGGCGGGGGCGGCGGAGGCGGCAGCACGGGCGGGGGCGGCGGCACCGTCAACGGGGACGCCGAGTCCGCCGTGCTCGCCCTGGTCAACAAGGAACGGGCGGCCGCCGGATGCGGCGCCCTGACCTCCAACCCCAAGCTGAGCGCCGCCGCACGGGGGTACAGCGACACCATGGCCCGCGCCGGCGTCATGTCGCACACCGGACCGGACGGGTCCACGATGACCAGCCGGGTGGAGGCCGCCGGCTACAAGTGGTCCAACCTGGGCGAGAACATAGCCCGCGGGCAGGCCGACGCGGACGCCGTCATGAAGGCGTGGATGAACAGCTCCGGCCACCGGGCCAACATCCTCAACTGCGCCTTCAAGGAGATCGGCATAGGCGTCCACAAGGGCGACGGCGGCCCGTGGTGGACGCAGAACTTCGGCGCCCCGAGGTAACCGAGCCGCGCACAAAGGGCTTACGGGGCGAAAGCCCCTGCCGCCCCCTGAACCACGCTGAACCACCCTGAACCACCCCCCACAGCCACGTCCTCCCACCCGTCCGCGGGTGGGAGGACGTCGGCGTTCACCCGCCCGCCCGGCACACGGGCCGGCGCCGTTCCGGGGGGAGCCGGTGACAGACCGGCCGGAACGTCGGACACTATGGGGCCGTGCCCCGAACTCCGCGCTACCTGCTCATATGGCTGTCGTGCACGGCCGCCAGCGTGACCGCCGTGCTCGCGACGGTCCAGTTCGTGGTCGGCTCGACCCGGCATACGCCCCCGGTCGCACGGTCCGCCCCGACGGTCATCGACACGCCTCCCGCCTGGCAGGCGGGCAGCCCGCCTGCCGACACGCCGTCCCCGTCCGCGTCGGCCAGCCCCTCGCCCACGGCGTCGCAGAGCCCCTCCCCGACGACGGCCGCCCCCACGCCCGTCAAGGCCACGTCGGGCGCGCCCCGGACCCCCGCACCGAGGAAGGTCGACTGCGAGGAGGGAGGGGCGGGCCTGTACACCGTCCCGGCGCAGGGCGGGAAGGTGACGGTGCGGTACGGGAGCCGCGGCGTGTGCCTGATCTCGGCAGTCCCCAGCCGGGGCTTCAAGACCTCCACCTCGCAGACCTCGGACAGCACCCTGACGGTGACGTTCACGAGCTCCGACCACAAGTCGGTCGTCACGGCGACGATCGATCCGAGCGCGAAGGCCAGCGTCCGCGAATCGTCCTTCTGAGTCCCGCTCGGCCGCTCCCGCCCCTTTCACCGGGATCAACACCTTGTGTCCGCCCATGGACCGGGTTCCGGCGAAGCGGAAGGTGAGCTCTTCCTTAGGGCAAGCTCAAGATCACGCCGAGGCGGTTCCACGGGGCCCGGGCGGTCCTATGCTCGCGTCAGCCGAGCGGCCGACGGCACCGGGGAACGACACCCCGGCGCACCGTCGGGCCGCCGGTTTCACCGAGCCGGGGGGCGTTTCGCCCATCCCGCAGTCCGAACCGTGCCTTGGGGTGTCTCCGCCATGAGTTCTCGCATGCTCCGACCCGTCCGCGCCGACCGCCGTACGACGTCGCCCCGCTCCACAGCGCCCCTGGGAAGGCGGCTGCCGCTGGTCGCCGCGGCCGTCGTCGCAGCGGGCCTGACCGCGGCCTGCGGCCCGTCCTCCGAACCCGCCGGCTCCGCCGCCCCAGCCACGGCCGCCCAGTCCTCGCAGGCCTTCCCCTCCGAGTCGCAGTCCGCGACGGCCTCCGCCGAGACGTCCCCGACCGCTTCGGCCTCGCCGTCCGCCTCTGCCTCCGCCTCCGCCTCGGCGTCCTCCTCACCGACCCCCTCGCGGGCGCAGTCCGGTTCCGGTTCGACCGGCGGCGGCTCCGCCAAGCCGGCCCGTACGTCCGCCGCACCGGCGCCGGCCAAGGTGCCCGGCCCCGGCTACGACAGCTCCGCCGACGCGCAGAAGCAGATCGACGCGGCGCTGCGCGCCGCCAAGGCCGACGGGCGGATGGTGCTGCTCGACTTCGGCGCGAACTGGTGCGGCAACTGCAAGGCCGCCGACAAGGTGTTCGCCCAGTCGCAGACCGCCGGGATCCTCGGGACCTCGTACCACCTGGTCAAGGTGGACATCGGCGGCAACAGCTCCGCCAACTCCGCGCTCCTGCGCAAGTACAGCCCCTCGGGCGGCACCTACACGATGCCCGTCCTGGTCGTCGTCTCGCCGTCCGGCACGGTGCGCACCGACACCCACGTCACGGGCAACCCGTCGCTGACCTCGGAGGGCATCAACTCCTTCCTGCGCAAGTGGGCGGCATGAGACGACCGGTTCGGGCGTCCGCCCTCGTCCCGGCCGCCGCCGGCCTCGCGGTGGCGGCCGTGCTGGCCGTCGCCGGCCTCTGGACGGACGACGGCGCCGACGCGGGGGCCCGGGCCGGACGGCCGAACGCGATCGTCGCCGCGGCGGGGGCGACGGTCATGGACCCCGGCACCCGGCAGGACGCGCCCGCCCTGGCCGGTGCCGACCTGGACGGCAATCAGGTCGCGCTCGGTGATTTCCGGGGCCAGGTCGTCGTCCTGAACGCCTGGGGCTCGTGGTGCGGCCCCTGCCGCGCGGAGGCGGACGACCTGGAGCGGCTCAGCCGGCAGACCCGGGGCGACGGGGTCCGGTTCCTCGGGATCAACACCCGGGACCGCGACCGGGCCGCCGCCCGGTCCTTCGTACGCGCCCACGACATGACGTTCCCCAGCCTCCACGACCCCGACGGCGAACTCCTGCTCCGGTTCCCGCCCTCCTTGGTCAACCCGCAGGCGATCCCCTCGACGCTCGTGATCGACCGGCGCGGGCGCGTCGCCGCCGCCATCGGCGGGGCCGTCACCGACGAGCAGCTGCGGCCCCTGCTCGCCCGCGTCCTGGAGGAGGAGTCGTGAAGGACGTCGCACACTGGACGCTCGCCGTCGCGGACGCCCCTTCCCTCGTCAACGGGACCCTCGCGATCGCTGCGCCCGTGGCGTTCGTCGCGGGACTCGTCTCCTTCCTCTCGCCGTGCGTGCTGCCCCTCGTACCGGGCTACCTCAGCTACGTGACCAGCCTGTCGGTCGCCGACCTGGCGGACGCGCGCGGCGGGCGGCGCAGCCGGATGGCGACCGGCGCGCTGCTGTTCGTGCTGGGTTTCACCGCGGTCCTCGTCTCGGGCGGCGCCCTGTTCGGGTACTTCGGCAGGAGCCTGCTGGCGCACCAGGAGACGGTCACCCAGGTGCTCGGCGTCCTCACCGTGCTCATGGGGCTGTCCTTCATGGGGTTCCTGCCGGGCTTCGCCCAGCGGGAGTTCCGCAGCCACCGGCGTCCCGCGCTGGGACTCGCCGGGGCGCCCGCCCTCGGGGCGGTGTTCGCGGTCGGCTGGACCCCGTGCATCGGCCCGACGCTGGCCGCCGTGCAGGCGCTCGCCTGGACCGAGGCGAGCGCGGTCCGCGGGGCCCTGCTGATGGCCGCCTACTGTCTGGGGCTGGGCCTGCCGTTCGTCCTGGCGGCGCTGGCCTTCCGCCGGGCTCTGGGCGCCTTCGGACTGGTCAAGCGCCACTACCCGTGGGTTCTGCGAACCGGCGGGGGGCTGCTCGTACTCGTCGGCGGGCTGCTGGCCACCGGCGTGTGGAACGACATCGTGTACAGCATGCAGTTGTGGAGCGCGAACTTCACCACGGCCCTCTGAGACCCGACCGATCCGACCGACCCCATCCGACCCCGTCCGACCGAACCGACCCCATCCGATTCACGCAACGCAGAGGCACAGATGAACGTTTCCACGCAGGTGAGGCGCTCCCGCACGGTCCGCGTCGCGGCCGCCCTCCTCTCCCTGGCCGCGCTGTCGGCCTGCGGCGGGCAGCCCGCCGCGGACGCCGTGACCGCCGCCGGCGCCGCCGCCCCCACGACGCGCTTCTCCGAGAACGGGGTCACCGTCACGCTGTCCGTCTCCGACTGGAAGGCCTCGGAGGGCACCCTGACCGCGGTCTTCACACCGGAGAAGAAGGGCTTCCACCTCTACAGCACCGAGCTGCCGGCCACCGGCATCGAGGGGGTCGGCCGGCCGACCGCCGTGGCGGTCACCGGAGCCCTCAAGGCGAAGGGCGGCCTCAAGGCTGCCGCGGAGGTACGGTCGATCAGCGTGCCCGGCGTGGACGCCCAGGTCCCGGTCTACCCCGACGGCCCGGTCACCACGACGCTGCCCGTCCGCGCCGACGGGAACGGGGACGCGACGGTGCTGGTCGGCTACGCGAGTTGCAGCACGCGGGACGGCTGCACCATTCCGGTGTCCGACCGCCCCGTACGGCTGCGCATCACCGGTGACGGCCCCACCTTCGAGGCTCCCTGACGGCAGTCCTTCGGCGGGGGCGGACCCGGCGGGCGCCCGGTTCGCGCGGCTTCGTATGATCCTGGGGGTTCGCGGCCGCCCCCGCGCACTGCCGTTCACCGCCGGCCGGGCGCCTGCCCGCCGGCCCTGCCCCGAAGACGCCATCCCCCTTGAGCACCGACCAGATCGCCCCCGAGCGCGAGCACGAGCACGCGCGACCGCGCCCGTCCGCCGCCCCGCCCGGCCGGATACTGCCGCGCCTCGTGGGACGTGCCCCCGCTCCGGCACCGGGTACCGTCCTGCACAGCGCCAGCGGTGCCACCGCCGTCATGCTGGCCCTGGTGGCCATCGGCGCCGCCCTCCACGAACCCGTCCTCATACCCCCGCTGGCCGCGTCCGCGGCGATCGTGCACAGCGTGCCCGGGCTGCCGCTGGCCCAGCCCCGCAGCGTGATCGCCGGCCACCTGCTGTGCGCCGCCGTCGGATATGCGGGGCTCGGCGCCTTCGGCAGCTCGCCCTGGGTGGCGGCCGTCGCGGCGGGGCTCTCCCTCGCCGTGATGACCCTGGCCCGGACCCCGCACTCCCCCGCCTGCGCCACCGCCGTCGTCATCGTCCTGCGGACGCCGGACCCCCGCACCTTCGTCCCCCTGCTGGCCGGGGCGGCCCTGCTCGTCGTCCTCGCGGGCTGTGCCCTCTCGCGCGCCCGCCGCACCGGAACCCGCTACCCGCAGTACTGGTGGTGAGCCCAGGCGGCCCTGCCCCTAAGGTGTCCGCATGCCGAGCGTCCTGGTCGTCGAAGACGACCCCAGCATCCGCCAGTCCCTGATCGAGGTCCTGTCGGAACACGGGTATGCCGTACGCAGCGCCGCCGACGGGTTCAGTGCCCTGCGCGAGGTCACCCAGACGCCGGTCGACGCCGTGGTCCTCGACCTGGGGCTGCCGGACCTGGACGGAGGGGACGCCCTGCGCATGATCCGGGGCATATCCTCCGTGCCCGTCCTGGTGGCCACCGCCCGTGACGACGAGTCGGAGATCATCAAGATCCTCAACGCGGGCGCGGACGACTACCTGGTCAAGCCCTTCTCCGGAGGGCAGCTCGTCGCACGTCTGTCCGCCGTCCTGCGGCGCACCAGCCACGTCCCGCCCACCGGCGCCGGCGCCGCGGGCGCGGCCGTCGCCGCGGCGGCCGAACCGCTGCGGGCCACCGTCGTGGGCGAGCTGGCGGTGGACCCGGGTGCGCGCACCGCGTACCTGGCCGGGCGGGAGCTGCGCCTCACCCGCCGTGAGTTCGACCTGCTGGCCTTCCTCGCCCACCACTCGGGGCAGGTCGTCTCCAAACGCCGTCTGCTGACGGAGGTCTGGCGGGAGCCGTACGTGGACGACCAGACCGTCGACGTGCACCTGTCGTCCCTGCGGCGCAAGCTCGGCGAACGCGCGGCGGCCCCGCGCTACCTGCTGACCGTCCGGGGCGTGGGCATCAAGCTGGTGGCCCCGCGGTGAGGCGCTCACTGGCCGGAGTGGCTCTCGCCGTGACCTCCATGGTCGCCCTCTCCTTCCTCATACCGCTGGCGGCGCTGGTGATGTCGCTGGTCAAGGAGCAGGGCGTCAACGCCGCCGAGCAGCGCGCCGCCGCCCTGGCGCCCGTGCTCACCCTGACCACGGACCCGAACGCGCTGCGGGAGTCCGCGGCGAGCCTGGACGCGTCCGACTACCTGGTGGTGCACCTGCCGGGCTCCGGGCCCCTCGGCACCTCCAGGGCCCCGGCAGCGCTGCTCGAACGGGCCCAGCAGGGACGCGAGTCCATCTCCCAGGAGATCCCCGACGGCTGGATCTGCCTCCAGCCGGTGGTGCTCCCCGGCGACCAGGTCGCCGTCATCGAGAACTTCGTCCCCGAGGCGGAACTCACGCGCGGGGTCAAGGAATCGTGGGCGGTCATGCTCTTCCTCGCGGTGGGGCTGGTCGGCGGTTCCGTCCTGGTCGCCGACCGCCTCGGCGCGAAGGTCGTACGGTCGTCGAAGCGGCTGTCGCAGGCGTCCCACGCCCTCGGCCAGGGCGACCTGGACACCCGCGTGGAGCCCATGGGTCCCAAGGAGCTGCGCGACGCGGGCATCGCCTTCAACGCGATGGCCCACCGGATGACCGAGCTGCTCGCCGTCGAACGCGAACTCGTCGCCGACCTTTCCCACCGGCTGCGCACCCCGCTGACCGCCCTGCACCTCGCGTCGGAGCGGATGGCCGGAACGCCGGAGTCGGCCAGGGTGGAGGCGGCGGTCGGCGAGCTGGAGACGGAGCTCCAGGCCATCATCGCCGCGGCGCGGACCCCTCTCGCCGTGGGCCCCATGGGGCAGGGCCTGCTCGGTACGGACCCGGCCGCGGGCCAGGCCTCGACCGGTGCGGGGGCGTCCGGTCCGCGCTGCGAGGCGGCCGAGGTCGTGAGCCGCCGCACCGCCTTCTGGACGGTCCTGGCGGAACAGCAGAACCGGTGCTGCACCCTCGACCTGACCCAGGAGCCGACGGCCGTCAGCCTCTCCGACGACGACATCGCCGCCGTGGTGGACGCGCTGATCGGCAACATCTTCCGGCACACCGCGCCCGGGACCCCGTTCGGCGTGCAGGTCGTGCGCACCGCCCAGGCCGTGGAGCTGGTCGTGGAGGACGGCGGCCCCGGCATCCCCGAACCGGACCGGGCCCTGTCCCGCGGCAGCAGCACCGGGTCCTCCGGACTGGGCCTCGACATCGCGCAGCGGGCGGCGACCGCCACGGGCGGCTCCATGCGCATCACCCGCGGCCCGCTGGGCGGCGCGCACATCACCGTGACGTTCGCGCTGGCCCCGTCCGCCCCGTCCGGCCGCAGGCTGCGCCGCCCCCGCACGTCCCGCCGCCGCCCGGCCTGGACCCGCGGCCGGTAGTGCCCGGCGGGCCAGGCCCCGCGACCGGTGGATCACGGCCGGCGCCGGCTACTCGGCCTGTGCGGTCTTGGCGGCCGCCTTGAGTTTGCGCCAGACCGTGCCGAGGGCCTCCAGGTCCTCCGCGTCGAGGAGGTCCGTGAAGACAGGCGCCAGGGCCTCGCGACGGGTGGCGTCGGCCGCCGCGAAGACGGTGCGGCCGGCCGGTGTGAGCGAGACCTCCACCGAGCGGGCGTCGCGCGCCGACGGCGTACGGGTCACCAGGCCACGGCTCTGCAGGGCGTCCACGACCCGGGAGACCTGGCTGCGGCTGAGCAGGGTGCTGTTCCCGAGGACGGAGGCGGGCACCGGCTCGGGGCTGGACGCCAGCCACAGCATGACCTCGAACCAGGACACGGGCAGGTCGTGCGCCTTGACCAGCGCCTTGTCCACGCGGTCCGTCATCGTCGTGCCGGCCCAGACCAGCCCGTAGAAGGCGTAGTCGGCCGCCGGCATCTCGGCTTCTGTGAGCTTCTTCGGCATGTCGCACAGTCTAGAGGTTGCGTGTGCACGCACATAACTTTAAAGTGTGTGTGCACGCACATAAATCCGATCCTCCAGAGGTATGCCATGTCCACGCTCCCCACCGCTCCCGCCGCGACCACCGCCGACGCCTCCCTGCGTACCGTCCTGATCACCGGCACCTCCTCCGGCATCGGGCTGGCGGCGGCCGTCGCCGCGGCCCGCGCCGGATGGCGCACGGTGGCCACGCTGCGCGACACCGGCCGGGCCCACGCCCTGCGCAAGGCCGCCGCCGAGGCGGGCGTCGAGATCGACATCCGCCGCCTCGACGTCGTCGACGAGGAGTCCGCGACCGCCGCCATCGACGGCGTGATCGCCGACTACGGCCGACTGGACGCCGTCGTCAACAACGCCGGCGCCGGACACCTCGGCACCCTGGAGCTGGAATCCGTGGCCGACGTCCGCGAGGTCATGGAGGTCAACTTCTTCGGCGTACTCAACGTCTCCAAGGCGGCACTCCCCCACCTCCGGGCCACCGGCGGCCGCCTGATCACCGTCACCAGCGTCGGCGGCGTCATCGGCCAGCCCTTCAACGAGGCCTACTGCGCCGCGAAGTTCGCGGTGGAGGGGTACATGGAGAGCCTGGCGCCCGTCGCGAGCACCCTGGGCGTGAGCGTGTCCGTCATCGAGCCGGGCGCGGTGGCGACCGAGTTCGTCAACAACATCGGACTGGACCTCGGCGCCCGGATCGCCGCCGCCGGACCGTACGCCGACGCGCTGCGCACCTACATCGACCGCACGGTCAGCCAGTTCACCGAGGATGCAGCCCAGACCCCGGCCGGGGCGGCCGAGGCCGTCATGGAGGCGCTGACCGCCGACCGTCCCGCCTTCCGCATCCAGACCTCGCAGTGGGCCCGCGACTTCACCGCGACCAAGCTGACGGACCAGGACGGCTCGGCCGTGCTCGGCATGACGGGCACCTGGGTGGGCTGACCGCACCCTGCCGGGCCCGCCAGGACCGGGGCGGGGCCAGGCGCGGGGGCGGCCGACCTGCGCTCCGCGCGCGGCGGGGTCAGCATGGGAGGAGGCCGGCCGGGCGCCGCCCGGCCGCCGGACCGCCTGACCGCCGCGCCGCGGCGCGTCCCCGCAGGGAGGTGACCCGCGCCCATGGACGAATCACGCAAGGCCTGGATCGCGATCGGCATCGTCGTCACCGTCATCCTCCTGAACCTCGCGGCCATCATCCTCATGAACACGGTCGGCCTGTGACCGTCTGACGGCACCCGGCTGAGGCTCCGGTCCGCCCCCGGCTCCCGGGGGCGGACCTTTCGTGCGTACGGGAGCCGCTCGCCGGCGCCCGCGCCGCCATTTCTGACATTTCCCCAACTCTCCTGACCTGACGGGCAGTTCGAGCTCTCCGCGAATGAAGCAGAGGCTGCGCGCACCCTTGCCGCGACAACCCGGTTCGCGAATGATGCTCCCGGCGTGTCGGTCGGCGGTGGCCGTCATCGGCCCGCCACCCTCGAACCCGTCCGGCCAGGAGGCCAGTTGTGCCAGTTGTGCGGTCCAACCGTCACATCCGCAGATCCCTCGTCGTCCTCGGCGCCGCCCTCGCGCTCGTCGTAGGCGTCCCCCAGGTGGCCTTCGCGGCTCCGCCCCCGGCGCTGCCCGGCCAGGCCGAGGCGATCGAGCTGACCTTCCAGCCCGCCTACGACTACGACACCGACGGCTGCTACCCGACACCCGCCATAGGACCGACCGGGGTCCTGAACGGCGGGCTCAAGCCCACCGGCGCCCTCGACGGCAACTGCCGGGATGCCTCGGACCTCGCCAACACCAACGGGTACTCGCGCTGGAAGTGCAACAACGGCTGGTGCGCCGTGGTCTACGCGCTCTACTTCGAGAAGGACCAGGCCATCCCCGGCATCAGCCTCGGCGGCCACCGCCACGACTGGGAACACGTGGTGGTGTGGATCCAGAACAACGAGGCGAAGTACGTCGCCACCTCCGCGCACGGCGACTTCGTGGTCCACGCGCGCGACCGGATCCGCTGGGACGGCACCCATCCCAAGGTCGTCTACCACAAGGACGGAATCGGCACCCACTGCTTCCGTGCGGCGAACACCAACGACGAGCCGCCGGAGAACCACCGCGGCACCTGGCAGTACCCCACGCTCGTCGGCTGGTCGGGATACCCGGCGACGCTGCGGGACAAGCTCAGCCAGGCCGACTTCGGCAGCGCGCACTTCGGCCTGAAGGACGGCTCCTTCACGTCCCACCTGGCGGAGGCCAAGCCGGCGGGCATCCCCTTCGACCCGTACCTGTAGCCGCCCGCCACCGGGGCGCCGGGCACCCCGCGCTGCTCCTCCCCCGTCACAGGCGCAGGAGGAGCAGCGCGATGTCGTCCGTGTGGTGCGAGGCCGCACCGGTACCGCGCAGCAGGGCCTCGATGAGGTCGTCCAGGTCCGCCCCGTCGTGGTCGGCGAGGACCGCGGCGAGGTCGTCGGTGCCGCGCTCAGCGTCGATGCCGGCCGCGGTGGGCTTCTCCACCAGCCCGTCGGTGTAGAGGGTCAGGAGGGTCCCCGGCTCCAGCTCCAGGCGGGTCACGGGGCACGGGGTGTCGAGGCCGACCCCGAGGAGCGGCCAGGGGTCGAGCTCTACGCGGTGGGGCGGGGAGCCGGGGGCGTGCACCAGCGGTGGCGGATGCCCGGCGCTGGCCAGCGTCGCGCACCGGCTCGTCAGGTCGATGTGGACGTAGAGGCAGGACACGAGCAGATCGGTGTCCAGGCCAGCCAGGAGGCGGCCGGTGCGGGCGAGGACCGCACCCGGCGGGGCGCCCGCGGCGGCGCGGATGGCAGTACGGACCTGGCCCATGAGGGCGGCCGCGGCGACGTTGTGCCCCTGGACGTCGCCGATGACGGCCGCGACGGTGGTGTCGTCCAGCACGATGACGTCGTAGAAGTCCCCGCCGATGTCCATGCCGTGGCCCGCGGGCAGATAGCGGGCGGCGGCGGCCAGGCCCGGCACCGTGGGCAGGGTGTGCGGGAGGAGTGCCTGCTGGAGTCCGTGGGCGAGGTCGTGCGCCGCGTCGTGCAGGCGGGCCCGGTCGAGGGCCTGGGCGACGAGACCGGCCAGGGAGGTGAGGACGGCGCGCTCGTCGGCGGTGAAGGCGTGCGGCCGCTCGTAGGAGAGGATGCAGCAGCCCACCGGCCGGCCGGAGACGGTCAAGGGGAGGAACGCCCAGGCGCGTTTGCCGCTGATCTGCGGTGCGCCGGGATGCAGGCGGGCCATCGCCGCGGCGTCGTCGAAGAAGGCGGGAAGGCCGGTGGCCATGACCTGTCCCGCCGGAGTCAGCCCGGTGTCCAGGGGCAGTCCGTCGAGCCGCTCGATGACCGCCGGGTCGTACCCGTGGTGGCCGGTGATCTTCAGGCGGCCCGCGTCGGCGGCGGACAGGACGAGGGCGTCGGCCCCGAAGGCGGGCAGGACCTGGTGGGCGACCAGTTCCACGACGTCGCGGACGGTGACGGTCTCCGTCATGGCGGCCGCGAGGTGCAGGAGCTGGTGGACCCGGCCGGTCTGCGGTCCGGCGGTCCCTGCGGACAGGCCGGACCGGACCTCCTCGGTGTGCCGGGCGGGGCGGGTGATGCGGACGCTGATGCCGCTGGAGTCCGGATAGAGCTGGAAGCCCAGCGGGACGTCCGGCGGGCGCAGGGCGGTGAACCCCACCGGCTCGCGGCTGAGGACGGCCGCGCGGTACCGGTCCTCGACCAGCGGTGCGTCCAGCCAGGGCAGGGACTGCCAGGGCCAGGTGCCCAGCAACTGGCCGGACGCGCGGCCCAGCAGGGCCTCGGCGGTGCCGTCCACGAACGTGATCCGGCCCTCCAGGTCCAGGGCCAGGGCTCCCTCGGGCAGGCGTTCCGCCCAGTCGGCAGCGGCCTGCGGGGGCCGGCCGCCGAACCTACGGGGCGGTGTGGCCGGGATGACGCGGGGCAGGTCGGGCAGCGCCGGTACCCCGTCGGCCTGGTCCAGCATCCGCGCGACGCGGCGGGCGGCCGAGGTGATGTGGTGCTGTTCACGCAGGCTCGGCGTACGGGCGTGGCCGGCGGGCCACAGCAGGAACAGGGCACCGTGGGAGCCCCGGCGGCCCGTCAGCGGGGCCGATGCCAGGCAGAACTCATAAGGCAGGCTCACGGCGGCCTGCGGGTAGTCGTGGGCGAGCTCCTCCTGCGAGCCGATCCAGACCAGCCGTTCCTCGCGTACGGCGTCGCTCACGGGGGTGGAAGCGGCCGGGGAGATCCGGTACCACGGCCTCGCCACCTCGGCCGGGACGCCGCACAGCACGACGAGTCCCAGCAGGCCGTGCGCCGGCCCGTCCCAGAGGTGGAACCCGCCGGCGGACGCCCCCGTCCGCCGGATCGTCTCGGTCAGCGCCTCGTCCAGCAGCCAGGATCCGGCCCGGCCCGCAGCCGTAGACGCATCCGCAGCATCCGTATGCGCAAGGTCCTCACCGCCGCCGCTCACAACCCACCTCCCGTCACAGCCCGTACGCCGGCCGCCGTCCCGTTCCGCGCGCCGGCCGTCCGTCAGCGTCCGGCCGAGGCGGCGCCGAACTCGTCGACCAGGGCGGTGCAGAAGGCGTCGAGGTCGTCGGGCCTGCGGCTGGTGATGAGCGTGCCGGGCGCCGCGCGGCAGACCCGTACGTCCTCGTCGACCCAGGTGGCGCCGGCGTTGCGCAGGTCGGTCGCGAGGCTGGGCCAGGACGTCACGGTCCTGCCCCCGACCGTGCCGGCCTCGACGAGCGTCCAGGGCGCGTGGCAGATCGCCGCCACCGGCCGCCCGGCGCGGAAGAAGCCCTGGACGAAGGCGACCGCGCGCGCGTCCATGCGCAGGGCGTCGGGGTTGGCGACGCCGCCCGGCAGCACCAGGGCGTCGTAGGCGTCCGGTCCGGCGGTACCGACCACGTCGTCGACGGGGAAGGTGTCCGCCTTGTCGAGGTGGTGGAACGCCTGGACCCGGCCGTCCTCGGTCGACACGAGGCGCGGCTGCCAGCCCTGGTCCTGCACGGCGTGCCACGGCTTCTCCAGCTCGACCTGCTCGACGCCTTCCGGCGCCACGAGAAACGCCACCCTCATCGTCGTCACGTCCCTTCCGCGGGGGTGACGCCCGTCAGACGCCCGCTCCGCCCGCGTACGGCGCCTGCCCCTTCGGGAGCAGGGCAAACAGCCGTATGATCGAGGACGCGTCGGCCCCGGCCGTCACCCCCTGACGAGACAGGCGAGGACGTGCACGTGCACAGGACCGTCACCGAACTCGCGGACGGCCGCGAGCTCATCTACTACGACAGCGAGCCCGGCCGGGACCGCGGGGCCGAGGACCGGCGCCCGCTGGACCGGGTCGAGAGCACCCCGGAGCTCCGCCGGGACCCGGCCACCGGCGACTGGGTCACCATCGCCGCCCACCGGCAGTCCCGCACCTACCACCCGCCGGCGGACGCCTGCCCCCTGTGCCCCTCCCGGGACGGCCGGCAGAGCGAGATCCCGGCCGCCGACTACGAGGTGGCCGTCTTCGAGAACCGCTTCCCGTCCCTCTCCGGCGAGGCGGGCCGCTGCGAGGTGGTCTGCTTCACGCCCGAGCACGACGCCGGCTTCGCCGATCTCACGCCCGAGCGGGTCGGCCTGGTCCTGGACGCCTGGACCGACCGCACCGCCGAGCTGTCCGCCCGCCCCGGCGTGCGGCAGGTGTACTGCTTCGAGAACCGCGGCGCGGAGATCGGCGTGACGCTGGCCCACCCGCACGGCCAGATCTACGCCTTCTCCACCACCACCCCGCGGACCGCCAAGCACCTCGCCGCCGCGTCCGCGCACCGCGCCCGCACCGGGCGCAACCTCTTCGAGGACATCCTCGCGGAGGCCCGCGCGGCCACCGAACGCGTGGTCCTCGCCGGGGAGCACTGGACTGCCTTCGTCCCGTACGCCGCGCGCTGGCCGTACGAGGTCCACCTCCACCCGCACCGCAGGGTCCCCGATCTGACCCGGCTCGGCGAGGCGGAGCGCGCCGAGTTCCCCGGCCTGTACCTGGACCTGCTGCGCCGCTTCGACCGGCTCTTCGGGCTGGCCGCGCCCACCCCCTACATCGCGGCCTGGCACCAGGCACCGCTCGCCGGGGGCGAGGAACTCGCCCTGCACCTAGAGCTGTTCACCGTCCGGCGGACCGCGGACAAGCTCAAGTACACGGCGGGGACCGAAGCCGGCATGGACGCCTTCATGAACGACGTGACGCCCGAGGCGGCGGCTCGGCGGCTGCGGGAGGTCCTGTGACCGGGAGCGGGACCGAAGCGGCGGCCGCGGCACAAGCAGCCTCCGTGCGCCGGGAGTTCGAGCGGATCCACGGCCGCGCCCCCGACGGGGTGTGGGCCGCCCCGGGCCGGGTCAACCTCATCGGCGAGCACACCGACTACAACGACGGCTTCGCGCTCCCGATGGCGCTGCCGCAGACCACCGTCCTGGCGGCCCGCCGCCGCGGGGACGGGCTGCTGCGGCTGCACAGCGCCCAGGGCGACGGCCGGATCACCGAGCTCGCGGTGGCGGACCTCGTCCCCGGCGCGGTCGGCGGCTGGGCCCGCTACCCCGCCGGGGTGGTCTGGGCGCTGCGCGAGAGGGGCCTGCCCGTGGGCGGCGCCGACGTGCACCTGGACAGCACCGTGCCCACGGGCGCCGGCCTGTCGTCCTCCGCGGCCCTCGAGTGCGCGGTGGCCGTGGCCTACGACGAGCTGTACGCGCTGCGGCTCTCGCGGCCCGAGCTGGCGCGCCTGGCCCAGTACGCCGAGAACGCCTTCGCCGGCGTGCCGTGCGGAGTCATGGACCAGATGGCCTCGGTCTGCTGCGCGGAGGGCGGCGCCCTGCACCTCGACAGCCGCAGCCTGGAGGTCCGGCAGGTCCCGTTCGACCTCACCGGGCACGGACTGCGCCTGCTGGTGCTCGACACCCGGGTCGCGCACGACCTCGCCGACGGGGCGTACGCGGCGCGGCGCGCGGGGTGCGAGAGGGCGGCGGGCCTGCTGGGCCTGCCCGCCCTGCGGGACCTCTCCGAGTCGGAGCTGCCGGGCGCCCTGGCGGGGCTGCCCGACGCGCTCGCGCCGCTGGTCCGGCACGTGGTCACCGAGAACGCCCGGGTCGGGCGGGCCGTCGCACGGCTGGCGGCGGGCGAACCGGAGGCTCTGGGGCCGCTGCTGACGGCCGGGCACGCCTCCCTGCGGGACGACTACCGGGTCTCCTGCCCGGAGACCGACCTCGCGGTGGAGGCCGCCGTCGGGGCGGGGGCCCTGGGCGCCCGGATGACCGGCGGCGGCTTCGGCGGCTCCGTGATCGCGCTGGTCACGGCCGCGGACGCCGAGACCGTGGCCGCGGCCGTGACGGCCGCCTTCGCCGCGGCGGGTTTCGGGGCCCCGGCCGTACTGGAGGCCGTGCCGTCGGCGGGGGCCCGCCGCATCGGCTGACCGGCGCGCCCGGCGCCGGGAAGGGCCCGGGGGCGCTCTTCTAGGATCTGCACCATGGCGACACGACTTGTGCAGATCAACATGAAGGCCCTGGACGACTCCGCGCTCGGGCGGTTCTGGGCGGAGGCACTCGGGTGGGGTGTCGACAGCGAGGGACCCGGCGTGACGAACCTCGAGCCGGTCGGCTTCTCCTACCCCGATCCCTCGGCCGTCTGCATCGACCTCATCGCCCGCCCGGAGCCCAAGACGGCGAAGAACCGGGTACACCTCGACCTGGCCACCACCTCGGCCGCCCATCAGGCGCAACTGGTCTCGCGTCTGCGGGACTTGGGCGCGACGCTCGCCGACATCGGTCAGGGCGACGTCCCCTGGACGGTCATGGCCGATCCGGAGGGCAACGAGTTCTGCGTCCTGGAGCCCCGTCCGCTCTACCGGGACACCGGGCCGATCGCCGCGGTGGTGGTGGACTGCGCCGACCCCCGGGCGATGGCCCGGTTCTGGGACGAGGCGATGGACTGGAAGCTCCACGAGGTCGGCGACGACCAGGCGAGCCTGCGATCCGCCCAGGGGGTGGGCCCCTACCTGGAGTTCGTCCGCACGCCCGACACCAAGACGGTGTGGAACCGCGTCCACCTCGACATCAGCCCCTACCGCGGTGACGACCCGGCGGCGGAGGGGGCGCGACTGCGCGCCCTGGGCGCCACCGATCCCGGCATCGACCAGTCCGGGATCTCCTGGACGATCCTGGCCGACCCGGAGGGCAACGAGTTCTGCCTCCTCAGCCCGCGCTGAGCAGGGGGGCCGGGCCGCCCTCCGTCCAGTCCGGGGGGAGGGCGGCGAGGGCGTCGCCGACGGCGGCGCCCCGCAGGAAGGCGGAGCCGTGGCCCGCGGTGATGCGGACGCCGGCGCCGTCCCAGGTGACGGGTACCAGCCGGGTCAGTCCGGGGGCGGGCCGCACGGAACCCGTCACGGGTACGCGCGGCAGCGGGTCGAGGTCCCGGCCGCAGAGGCCCGCGACGAGCGGGCCGAGGAGCGTGTGGGCGGCGACCAGGGCCGCGTACGGATTCCCGGGCAGTCCCACCACCCAGCGGCCGGAGGGGAGTTCGGCGAGCAGCATCGGGTGGCCGGGGCGGCAGGCGACCGTGTCGACGACCATCCGGGCCCCGGCCTCGGCGAGCAGCCGGCGCAGCTGGTCGGTGGCGCCGGCGGAGGTGGAGCCGGTGACCGCCACGACCTCGGTGTCCCGTGTGCCGTGCACGGCCGCGGCCAGTGACCCCGCCGGCCGGTCGCGGACGTGCCGTACCCCGCGGCACTCGCCGCCCAGTACGGCGACCAGGGCGGGCAGGGCCGGTCCGAGGGCGTCACGCACCCGTCCCGGACCGGGCGGGCCCGCGTGGTCCAGTTCGTCGCCGGTGACCAGGACCCGGATCCGGGGCGCGGGCCGTACCGGCAGGGTGTCGTGGCCGCACGACGCGGCGAGCCCGAGCAGGGCCGGGCCGATCCGGGTGCCCGCCGGGACGAGAGTGCTGCCGGCCGGGGCGTCCTCGCCCGCCCGCCGGATGTGTCGGCCCGGCGGCATCACGGGTCCGGCGACCAGGCCGTCGGCGCCGGACAGGGCCGCTTCCACCGGGAGTACGGCGTGCGTTCCCGCCGGAACCTGCGCTCCGGTGGAGATCTCCGCGCACTCCCCCGCGCCGAGCGCACCCTCCCACACCGATCCCGCCCGGACGGCTCCGCGGATCCGCCAGGGGCCGGTACCCGCCACCGCGTAGCCGTCCATGGCGGCCGTGTCGAAGGCCGGCAGCGGCCGCGGGGTGCGCAGGGCCTCGGCCAGCGTGAGCCCGGCGGCGTCCGCGAGCGGCACCGTACGGGCTGCCGACGGCCGCGGCGCCCCGTGGGCGAGCGTCCGGGCCCGCTCCCAGGGCAGTTCCCGGTGCCGCGGTGGCGCGGCCGGTACGGGCACGGGCACGGGCAGGGTGGGCGTGGCGGCGGCGGTCGCGGTCGCGGGAGGCATGGGACGACTGTCGTCGCCCGGCGTTTCGGGGCGCCGCCGGGAGGGTTGCCGCGGCGCACCGAACCCCTCACGGCACAGGTGGCGACCGTGTGAGTCACCCGCCCGACCGCCCGCCTCGTCAGGGCTCCGGGCCGGGTCAGGCGTCGAGGGGCTGCCAGGCAGGACCGCGTCCGTCCCTGCGGACGCGTCCGAACACCACGTCCGCGACGTGGACGCCGAAGCCGATCGTCCCGGGCTCGGCCAGCTCGGCGACGAGGCGACGGCGGTGCTCGGCGGTCCGGGCGGGGTCATGGTCGAAACCCGAGGACCACTCGGGGTGGTCGACTGGGATCGGCGAGTGCAGGGCGTCGCCGAAGGCGATCAGCCGCCGCCCGGGCCGTCACCTCCGGCTGAGGTGTTCGGTGCGGTCCTTCTCGGTGGCGACGGCGGAGGCGGAGACGAGGGTCGCACCGGCGAGGCTGCCCCAGAGAGCCGCCGGGCCGTGGGGTGCGAGAGCGGTGATGACCGCCGGGGAGACGGCGAGGCCGAAGCCGGTGGAGAGCTCGAAGCGGGCGAGGACCCGGCCGAGGGCGTGGGCCGGGGCGAGGGCGGTGACCAGCGCCGTGGCACTGCCGGCATAGACGATCTCGCCAAGGGTGCAGACCACGGACACCGCAGCGACGGCCGGGGCGCCCCAGCCGGCCCCCAGCGAGGTGGCCGCGAGGAACCCGAGGTAGGACACGGCGAGTACCACGCCGCCGAGGGCCAGTACGGTCCGCCGGGGGAAGCGGGACATCCACACGGTGACCGGTACCTGAAGGGTGACCACGAGCACCGTGTTGGCCACGAAGACGGCCGCCGACCACACCGGGGAGGCGTGCAGTTGCGTCACCAGCACCAGGGGGAGCGCGATCTCGGGGACGTTGAGACAGAAGACGTAGACCACGTTGGCGGCCAGCAGCGCGCGCATACGGGGCGCGGGCCCCTCGGCAGCGCCCTCGGCCGGGGCGGCGGCGGGACGCGCGTGCAGGTGGACCGACCATGCCAGGGCCGCCGCGGCGAGGTAGGCGATCCCGGTGGCGGCCGCCATCGCCTGGAGGGCCGTGGCGCCGCCGGCCAGGCAGGCGGTGGCGAGGAGCCCGCCCGCGCCCAGGCCCGCGTTGCGCAGGGCGCGGCCCGCCGCGAGGGCGGTGTCGCGTTCGCGGCCGTGGGCGACCGTGGCGACCAGCGCCGCGTGGGCTGCCGGCCAGGCCTGGTTGCCGATGCCGAGGAACAGCGCCGCCCCCGCGAACGGCCAGACGTGCCCGGCCGGGGTGGCCAGCAGCAGCGCCACTCCCAGGGCCCGCACCAGCATCGACGCCGCCACGACCGTGCTGCGTGCGCCCCGGTCGAGCCACCGGCCCACCGAGGGCATGCACACCAGGCCGACGACGATGCCGGCCGTCATGGCGATGCCGGTCGCCGGAGCCGAAAGCCGCAGCACCATCACCCCGTAGAGGAGCAGGAAGGGCCGCAGCAGGCCGGTGCCGAGCGCGTCCACGACAAGGGCGACGGCATAGCGGGGGCCTCCGGAGGCCCGGACCAGGGCGCGGGGCCGGATCCTGGTGGTGGTTTCCATGGCGTCACCCTGCGGTCGGCCGCCGGGCCGGGCACGCGGGTTGACGGACATCGTCAACCCGCTGACGAGAAGGGCCGTCCCGTCGGAGATCCTGGGCGGGTGACGTTGAGGATCGACATCGGCGGCCTGCCGGCCGGACGGCTGCGGTTCGCCGCTTCCCCGCTGGCCGAACTGACCGCGATGCTGCACGTGCTGGCCGAGCCGGAGCACCATCCGCAGCTCGCGGACTGGGCCGGTGAGGTGTGGGCCGGGATACCACCGGAGCTGGCCGAGCGCCTGCGGGAGGCGGACTTCCTCTGGCGTTCCTCACAGGCCGACTTCCTGCTCCCCGCCCGGCCCCGGCCGACCCTCGCCGAGGAGTTGGACGATGTGGACCGGATCGACGACGAGAGGTACGTGACGGCGGCGCTCGTCACCACCTGCGGCAGCAACCGGGTCCGGTTCGGGGCGCCTTCGCCGCTGACCGACCGGGCCGCGCGGGAGCGCGCCCTGGATCTGGCCCAGGCCCGCGGGGTACGGCAGGAGGCCTTCGCGGCACGGCTGCTCGCGGATCCGTCCGCCGTACGGGCCCGCGTGCGCGACACCCTCGAACAGTGCGCCGAGGCCTTCTTCGACGCCGCCTGGGCGGATGTCGCCGTACGGCTCGCCACCGACCTGCGCGTGAAGAACGACCTGCTCAGGCGGCACGGGACGGGTGCGGCTCTCGACGCGGTCTCCGGCGCGGTCTCCTTGGCACCGGACGGCGAGCACATCGTCGTGGACAAGCTCCCGGACAAGGCGACCACCGCCCACGGCACCGGAGTCACCTTCATCCCCAGCGCCTTCGGCGGCCCGCACCTGGCAGTGGTGCACGCCCCCGGCTGGCAGCCGGTGGTGCAGTACCCGGTCGCGGAGCCGGACCCGTCGGAGCCGGTGTCGCTGGAGACGGTCACGCTCCGGCTGGAGGCCCTCGCACATCCGGTACGGCTGCGGCTGCTGCGCACCCTGGCCCGCGGCCCGCACACCACCCGGGAACTGGCCCACGCCTGGGAGCTCTCCCCGCCGGAGGTGTCCCGTCACCTCGCCGTACTGCGCCGCGCCGGCCTGCTCACGGCCCGGCGGCGCGGCCGCTACGTCCGCTACACCCTCAACCTTCCCGACCTGACGGCGCTGGGCGCCGACCTGCTGGCGGCCGTACTGCGCTGAGCGGCCGCGGGCGGGGCCGCCGACGGGGCGCAGGCACGGACCTGGACAGTGTGGCGCAGGTCACGCCACCCTCCCTGTCACACCGGCGGTGGCACCGGTGTCTTGTGCCCGGAAGCCGACAACGAGAGAACGGGGAACCCACCATGACCGAGAACACCGAAGTCATCGTGATCGGCGGCGGATACGCCGGCGTCATGGCCGCCAACCGCCTGACGCAGCGCGCCGACGTGACCGTGACGCTGGTCAACCCGCGCCCGTCCTTCGTCGAGCGGATCCGGCTGCACCAGCTGGTAGGCGGATCCAGCGAGGCGGTCATCGACTACGCGGACGTCCTGGGCCGGGGCGTCCGCCTGCTGGTCGACTCCGTGACGGGGATCGACGCGGCCGCGCGCCGCGTGACGCTGGCGTCGGGCGGCACGGCTGCCTACGACTACCTGGTCTACGCCGTGGGCAGCGGCAGCGCCGACCCGGGTGTGCCGGGGGCCGCGGAGTTCTCCTACCCGATCAACAGCCTGGAGGAGGCGCAGCGGCTGCGGCCGGTGCTCGTGGCCGCGCCCGCGACGGCGGCGGTGACGGTGGTCGGGGCGGGTCCGACCGGTATCGAGACCGCCGCCGAACTGGCGGAGCAGGGCCGGGCGGTGACCCTGGTCTGCGGCGGGGTGCTCGGCCCGTACCTGCACGCCCGGGGCCGGCGCTCGGTCGCCCGGCGGCTGGCCGCGCTCGATGTGACCGTGGTGGAAGGGCCGGGCGCGAAGGTCACGGCCGTGACCCGTGACGCCGTGCGTCTGAGTGACGGCCGCGAACTGCCCAGCGACGTGACCGTCTGGACGGCCGGCTTCGGCGTGCCGGACCTGGCCGCACGCAGCGGGCTGAGCACCGACGCCGTGGGGCGCCTGCTCACCGACGAGACGCTGACCAGCGTGGACGACGACCGCATCATCGCGGCCGGCGACTCGGCGGCCCCCTCGGACCTGCCACTGCGGATGAGCTGCCAGGCGGCGATCCCGCTGGGCGCGCGGGCCGCCGACACGGTGCTCAGCCGGATCGCGGGCGAGCGGCCCGCCCCCCTCAACGCGGTGTTCGCGGGCCAGTGCATCAGCCTCGGCCGCCGCGCGGGCATCTTCCAGTTCGCCCGCCGCCACGACGTCGCGGTCCGCTTCCACATCGCCGGCCGCCCCGGTGCGAAGCTCAAGGAGTTCATCTGCCAGGGCATCGCCAAGCACCTGGCCGGCGAGGCCCGGGAGCCCGGCTCGTACGGTCTCCACCGCGTCTCGGGCGGCAGCAAGCGGCGTGAACTCCTCGCTGCGGCCCCGGAAACCACTGGCACGGACGGCCTGCGGACGGCAAAACTGCTCCGGTGAACAGCATGCCCCCGGCGCCCGGCCCGCTCCCCCTGCCCGCACCGGACCTGCAGGTGCCGGACCTGCCGACACCGGACCCCCGTAGCTGGGGCACCGCTCCGGACTTCGCGGCGATGCGGGCGCTAACCGCCGGGCTGGTCGTTCCGGGCAACGCGTCGATGTACGTGATGAGCGCGCTGGAGACCTCCCGCGAGCTCATCCGGTACTCGTACTACCGGTACGAGTTCGCCACCGTCGCCGTCGCACAGTCCCTGTTCGCCCTGGAGCACGTGCTCGCCGAGCGGCTTGGGTCGGACGGGCCCCTGGGGGAGTTGATCGGGCGGGCCGCCGAGGACGGGCTCTTCTCGGCCGGACTCGCCGCGGACCTCGACGACTGCCGCCTGCTGCGCGACGGGCTCACGCGGGGTGCGAGGTCGAGCGCCGCCGTGACCCCGATCAGGGCCGTCGCCCGGTGCGCGCCGTCTTCGACGCCGTCTCCCTGCTCCTCGGCCCGCCCGTCCCCGAGGAAGCGGAGCGCGGAGACCGGCTGGCCCGGCTGTACGAAGAACACAGGCGCGCTCTGTTCCCCGACGGCTTCCGCGGGGTGTCCGTCGCGGGAGTGGAGCTGATCCTCCTGGACGCCGACGTCGCCGGCCTCCTGCACACGGAGCTGACGAAAGGACTCGACGGCCACCGCACAGCCGTGCTCTGGGCGTGCATCGCCGCCCTCGACAAGGCCGTGCCCCTGATCGACGAGGAGTACTGCGCCGCGTATTTCGCGCGGCTTCGGACGCTGGCCGGACTCGCGGCGGCCCGCCACATCCCCGCGGCGATCTGAATGCCGCCTCCTCATTTTCCGGGCTTCGCCTCAGGGCTCCCCTTCAGCCGCTCGTCGAAATCCGGCTTCTGCACCGTCACGGTGGAATAGCCCGTGTGAAGGGCGCCCGCGCCTTCCTGGGGAAGGATCAGAACGGCCGGCCGCGGGGCGGTGGTGGGGGCAGCCATCGAGGTCGCCAGCAGGCCGATACCGCTGCCCACCAGCACCACGGAGGCGCCGGCCAGAGCGACACCGGCGATCCAGGAATGCTCGAACACGACGATTCTCCGATTCTCCGTCCGACAGGGCAGCCTCCCGGATTTTCCCGGGGAAGGCGTACGTCAAATACACCCCGCTCGCGCGCGGGCGTCACGCCGCGTGAAGGCGTGACTTGACGCCCTTGACCGGTCTTGTTACATGCTCCCGCGCCGGACACGAGCCCTCCTTTCCGTCTTCTGTCAAGTGACGAATGGCCGGGACTACGGCCCCTCCCCCGCCCCGACAGGGCCCTCGTCCTGGCGCACCCGGCCCTGCTGGCAGCACTGCGTTGGTGCTCCTTGCCCCGCCGGACGATGCTTGTCAGTGGGGCCCCTGGCCGTGCAGGTCCCGTGGGACAGCAGCGACGGATCTAGCGAGGGCGAGATGAGCGGCGATGGAGCAACTTCCCACCTCTCCCGGTGAGTGGCCGGAGCAGACCGATGCCGGCCAGGAGCCCGCGTACACGGCGACGGCCGCCGTCGACGAGCAGGGCGTCGTCATCGAGTGGGGTGAAGGTGCCGCCCGGCTGCTCGGCTACGCGTCCACCGAGGTGGTGGGGCGGTCCGCCGAGTTCCTGCTGGCCGATGCGGTCGGCGACGCTGCGCGCCGGATCCCGCCCGAGCAGGAGCGGTGGAGCGGGACCGTGGCGCTGCGGCACCGGGACGGCAGCCGTCTCGAGCAGGGGCTGCTCGCGCACCGCCGGACCTCCACCGGCGGCGCCACCAAGTGGTACGTGGTGTCCGCGGTGGCGGCCGGGCGGGGCGGTGACGGCTCCTCGTGGGGTGATCCGCTGCACGAGTGGTCGTTCTCCCAGTCCCCCTGCTTTCTGGCGGTCTTCGACGCGGACCTGCGGCTGGTACGGGCGAACGCGGGCATGGAGCGCACGCTGTCCCTCACGGAGTCCGAGATGGCCGGGCTGCGCCTGCCGGAGATCGCCCCGGACCCGGTGAGCGAGGAGACCGAGCAGAGGATGCGCCTGGCGCTGGAGACCGGCGAGCCCCAGCACATGGAGGCCTTCGTCCGTGCCACGGGCGTCAGCGCGGAGCACGGCTGGGCGACCTCGGTGGCCCCGCTGCGGGATCCGGACGGCCGGGTGCGCGCCGTGTGCCTCGCCGCGCACGACCGGACCGGGGCCGAGGTCGAGAAGCAGCAGATGTTCGTGCCGGACGCCGCCGGTGCGCGGATCGGGACCACCGAGGACAGCACGCGCACCGCGCAGGAACTGGCCGACGTGGCCGTCCCCCGGATCGCCGACTTCGCGGTCGTCGACCTGATCGAACCGCTTCCGCGGGGCAACGACCACGCCTCCGGCCCGCCGTCGGGGCCGGTCACCGTGTGCCGTACGGCCGTGCGCTCTGCCGTCGAGGGGAGTTCCGAGGGGCGGGTCGCGGTCGGCGAGACGGCCGTCTATCCACCGCTGTCGCCGCCCGCGCAATGCCTGGCCTCGGGTCGTGGCGCGGTGTACGCGACGACTGCCCCGGCGGTCGCCCAGTGGATGGCGCAGGACCCGGCGGCCGCCTGGCTGGGTGCGCACGGGACCCATTCGATGCTGGTGGTGCCGATGCACTCCGACGGCGTCAGCCTCGGTGTGGCCGTCTTCGGCCGCCGCCAGAGCCGGGAGCCGTTCCTTCCGCAGGACCTGAGCCTGGCCGAGGAGCTCACGGGCCGGGCGGCGGCGAGCATCCACGGCGCGCACCGGTCCGCCCGGGAACACACCAGCACCATGACGCTGCAGCGCAGCCTGCTCCCGCAGACACTGCCCGACCACCCGGCGCTGGAGACGGCCTCCCGCTACCTGCCGGCCGGTACGGAGGCGGGCGTCGGCGGCGACTGGTTCGACGTGATCCCGCTGTCGGGCGCCCGGGTGGCCCTGGTCGTGGGCGATGTCGTCGGCCACGGCATCCGTGCCTCCGCGACCATGGGGCGGCTGCGCACCGCGGTGCGCACGCTGGCCGATGTCGACCTGCCGCCCGACGAACTGCTCACCCACCTCGACGACCTGATCATCCACCTGTCCGCGGACGAGGGCGGCCGGGAGGCGGTCGACGAGAGCGCCGGGGGCATCGGTACGACCTGCCTGTACGTGGTCTACGACCCCGTCACCCGGCACTGCACGCTCGCCCGGGCCGGGCACCCGCCGCCGGCGGTGGTCTCCCCGGAGGGCTCCGTGTACCTCCTCGACGTCCCGGCGGGCCCGCCTCTGGGCCTGGGCGGCCTGCCCTTCGAGACGCTCGACGTGGACCTTCCCGAGGGCAGCGTGCTGACCCTCTACACCGACGGGCTGCTGCAGCCCCGCGAGCGGGACATCGACGAGGCGCTGGACACGATGTTCGCCGCGCTCGCCCAGCCCGCCTCCACCCTCGACACGGTCTGCGACCGGGTCCTGACGGCCCTGCTGACGCACCGCCCCGATGACGACGTGGCCCTGCTGGTCGCGCGGACACGGGCCCTGCACGCCGACAAGGTCGTCGTGTGGGACCTGACCTCCGATCCGTCCGACGTCTCCCAGGCCCGTCGGCAGACCACGGACCAGTTGGCGCAGTGGGGGCTGGAGGAGGCCTCGTTCGTCACCGAACTGCTGGTCAGCGAGCTGGTCACCAATGCGATCCGGTACGGCGAGCCGCCCATCCAGCTGCGGCTGATCCACGAGAAGGACACGCTGATCTGCGAGGTCTCCGACGCGAGCAGCACGGCACCGCACATGCGGCGGGCCCGGACCTTCGACGAGGGCGGGCGGGGCCTGCTGCTGGTGGCGCAGCTCGCCCAGCGCTGGGGCACCCGGCACGCTCCGGTCGGCAAGACGATCTGGGCGGAGCAGTCGCTCCTCGGCTTCTGAGGGCGTCCGGGCCCGGCCCCCTGGGGGGCGTACGGGGGCGGGACCGCGGGACCGGATCTAGTGCTGTGGCCGGTCCGCCGGGGTGCGGAACACCGGCAGGGCCCACTGCGGGGGCTCCGGAGGCGGTGCGGTCTCCTCCCGGCTGCGCCGGGGCCGCTGCTCCGTCCGGGGGCCGTCCCGGGTGGCGACCCGCAGGGCCGCGACGAACTCCAGGCAGGAGCCGTACCGGTCCTCGGGAACCTTCGCCAGGGCCTTCGCGAAGACCTCGTCGGCGGCGGGGGCGATGTCCGGCCTCCGTTCGGTCAGCGGAGTCGGCGGGTCGTACTGGTGCGCCCACAGCAGCGCCGCGTCCTCCTCGCGCACGAAGGGCGGCCCGCCGGCGAGGGTCTCGTAGACGACGCAGGCCAGGCTGTACAGGTCGCACCTGCCGTCCACCGGCCGGCCGGAGATCTGCTCGGGAGCCATGTAGTCGAGCGTGCCGACGAACTCCCCCGCCGTGGTGAACCCGCTCAGCGACAGGGACTTCTTCGTCAGGCCGAAGTCCGTGAGGTAGATGTGCTCCGGGTGGTCCCGGTCGGGCCCCGCCGCGACCAGGATGTTTCCGGGTTTGACGTCCCGGTGCACCAGCTCGTGGTCGTGGGCGGCGTCCAGGGCGGAGGCCACCTGGGCGGCGATCCGCAGGGCCGTGGTGACGGGCAGCGGCCCCTCCCGGTCCAGCAGTCCGCGCAGGTCCAGCCCGGGGACGTACCGCATGGCGATGTAGAGGACGCCGTCGGTCTCGCCCGCCTCGAAGATCGGCACGATGTGGGGGTGCTCGATCGAGGCGGCCACCCTCGACTCGTGGGTGAAGCGGCGCCGGAAGGTGTCGTCGCGGGCCCGCTCGGGGGCGATCAGCTTGATCGCGACCGTGCGGTCCAGGCGCAGGTCCTTGGCGCAGTAGACGACGGCCATGCCACCCCGGCCGATCATGCGCTCGATCTTGTATCCGGCGATCTGCTGCCCGACCAGCCCGGAGGGCCGGCCCGTGTACTGGCTCAGGTCCGCGCCCATCAGGCGCCCCCTTCCTCAGCAGGAATTCTATCCAGTGGTCCCACCGGACGCCCGGCGGCAAACCCGCGCACGCCTCCGCTACCACAGCGCGGTCCGCGGCGGCAGGGCGAGCACCACCACCATTCGGACGGTGGCGGTGCGGTGGGGCGATGGGTGGTGCCGGTCGGGAATGGGGGCGGCCGGCGCCCATGCGCGGGGGGCGCGGATGGCGTTGAGTCGGAGGTGCCGATCGGCCGGCGCCAGTCCGAGTCCAGCCGCGCATCCCGCGCATTCGACCCTTCTAGGAGGTGAACCGGGTGAGCGTACTCAAGCCCCAGAACACGGAGGCCCGCAGGACGCAGCGCGGCCCGGGATACCCGAACTGACCCGACGGATCCGTGCGGGGGCGCTCCCCCGTGCCCCCGCCCGGATCCCGTCGTTTCCCGCCGGCCGCTGCCGGCGGCGGCCCCGCGGACGATCACAGAGGCTGACAGCTCAGATGCGCAACGGACGATGGGTCCACCGCTCCCTCTTCACGTGGAACGACACTCTGTTCTTCGACCCTCTCGACGCCTTCCACGAGCCGGACGCCGACCACTTCCTCGCCGGGTTCGACGCGGCGACGCGCGCGCGGTTCGTCCGCCGCGGCCTCCGGTGGAGCCACCGGCACGACCCGGCCCCGCCCGAGCAGGGCTGGAAGATCCACATCTCGGCGGGGCACCGGCAGGTGCGCGAGGTCGCCGCGTCGGTGGTCGGGCACCTGACGGCCCGCGGCACCGACTTCGAGATCGCCCTGGATCCCACAGTCTTCACGATGCGGGGCGGCGGCCGGCTCGCCACCGTCTACCCGCACGACGTCGAGGATTTCCGGAGCTGCCTGGCCGGCCTGGCCCCCCTCCTGGACGGGGTGGAGGGCCCGTACGTCCCGTCGGACGTGCGCTACCGGGACAGCAAGGCGCTGTACCTGCGCTACGGCCCGTTCCGCGACGCCCGTGCCGTCGACGTCCTCGGGCGCCGGCTGCCGCCCGCACCCGACTGGGCGCCCTGGCCGTTCGACGACTGGAAGCCCGCCGACGAGGACGCGGGGGACGGTCTGCTCGGCGGGCGGTTCCGGGTGACCGACACGATCCGGTCCTCCCACGACGGCAGCGTCCACACCGCCGAGGACACCGCGCACGACGACCGGAAGGTGCTGCTGAAGGAGGCCCGCCAGGACGCCGTGGACCGCCTCGGCCGCGAGTGGATGTTCCTGAACCTGCTGGCCGCCGCGGGCTCCTACCCGGCTCCCGTCGCGAAGTTCCAGCACGGCGAACACCACTACATCGCCATGGAGTTCGTCGAAGGCACCGGCCTCGGCCCGCTGCTGCTCGCACGCAGCCCGCTCGCGCGGCCGGACTTCGACGCCGAGCGGTCGCGGGAGTACCTGCGGACCTTCCTGGCCGTCTTCCGCGGGCTCGCCCGTGCGGTCCGGGCGGCGCACGACCGGGGTGTGGTCCTCGGCGGCTTCACCGCCCCGGACGTCCTCGTCGCCCCGGACACCCACGAGGTGACCATCGTCGGCCTGGAGTCGTGCCGGCTGACCGGAGGCGGGTCCGGGAGCGCTTCCGCGAGCGGCTCCGTGGGCAGCGGCGCGACCGAGGCCGGGGACCGGTACGCCCTGGCCTGCGTGATGGCGGACCTCGTCCTCCCGGTCACGGCGATGTCGTACCTGCGCGAGGACTTCCTGGACCTGTACCGGATCTTCGTCGTGGAGGGTCTGGGCTGGCCCGAGCGGGTGCACCGGCTGCTCGTGGACCTGGCCCGGGGACGGATCGGCCTCGTCGGCCTGCTCGACGTGCTGGAGGACGAGGCGGAGCCGCTCGGCCCGGTCGGGGCGACGCCCTCGCGTCCGGCCGTCGAGGAGCGGCCGGAGCCGGGCGGAGCGGTGGCGGCGGCCTCCGCGGTGGCCGCGTTCGTCGAGGCCTCCGCCGACACCGGCCGGAGCACCCTCTTCCCCGTGGACCCGTTCGCGCACGTCACGAACCCGCTCGGGCTCGGATCCGGGGCGAGCGGCGTCCTGTGGGCGCTGCACTCCTCCGGTGTGCCCGTCCGGCCCGCCTGGCGCGACTGGCTGCGCGCCGAGCTGGCGGGGATCGACCCGGCGCAGTACCCGGACGGCCTCATGAACGGCCTGGCCGGCATCGCCTGGGCGGCCGACTCGCTCGGGCTCGGGTCAGCGGCCAGGGAACTGCTCGACCGGGCCAACCGGCGCGTGGTGGAGAGGGGCGACCACACCTTCCACCACGGCCTGGCCGGGGTGGGCATGACGAACCTGCACTTCTTCCTGCGCAGCCACGACCCTCGCGACCTCGCTGCGGCGCAGCACTGCGCCCGTGCGCTGTCCGACACCGCGCAGCGCGACGAGGGCCAGGCGTACTGGCTGACCGGGTCCGGCGCGCGGGGGCCGCTGACCGGCCTGGGCTCCGGGCAGGCGGGCGTCGCGATGTTCCTGCTGCGGATGCACCAGATCTCGGGCGAGGAGCACCACCTGGCCCTCGGACGGGAGGCGCTCGCCTGGGAGACGGCCCGCGCCGCGGCGGGCGGCGAGGAGGGGGGCACGGGTCCGTCCGTCGAGTCGGGCTCGGCGGGCGTGGCGAAGGTGCTGCTGCGCTACGGGGACCTCGCCGCGGCCCGCCACGTCCTGCGGGGCCTGGCCCTCCGGTACTCGGCGCGGCCGGGATACGCGACCGGAATGTGCGGGATCGCCGACGCGCTGCTGGACGCGGCGCAGTTCACCGGAGACCCCGCCTACCGCGACACGGCGCTGCGGCAGCTCGACTTCGTCCGGCGGGTCTTCCTCTTCGCACCCGCCGAACGCTTCGGTCTGGCGGGTGCGGACGGGCGGCCCCTGCTGGCGGTGCCCGGTGAGGGCCTGCTGCGCTGTTCCACCGATTACCTGACCGGTTCGGCGGGTGTGCTGCGGGTGCTCCACCGCGCCGGCTCCGGCGGCCCGGCCGACTTCCTGCTGGACGAGGTGGGGCCGCCCTGACCGGCTGGACGGCCGCCGCGTGTCCGGACGAGGTCGAGGGAGGCGGTGGCGAAGGCGCGGCGGTTCGGGTGGCCGGTCTTGTGGAGGACGTTCGCCACGTGCTTCTCGACGGTCCGCAGGGAGATGTGCAGCCGGCCGGCGATGTCCTTGTTGCTGATCCGTTCCGCGACCAGCCGGGCCACCTCGAACTCCCGGACGGTGATGCCGGACCTGCGCAGGTCCGGCGGCACCTGCTCGGTGCCCGTGCGCCGTTGCCGGACGGACGCGCCCATACCGCGCAGCAGGGCCCGGCCGGCGGCGGCGACCGGGTGGAGGCCGGCGCCGTGGAAGTACTCCTCGGCCTCCCGCAGCCACTCGACCGGCGCGCCCCAGCCGTCCTCGTACGCCCGGCGGGCCACCAGCCGCATGCCCAGGCGGCGGGCCAGGGGGTACGGGCCGCCCGCTGCCAGCGCCTCGGCGGCGACGGCCGTCGCCTGCTCGCGGTGCCCCTCGCCGCCGAGGAGCACGGCGTGGGCGAGGCCCGCGAACTGGCGGTTCCAGCGGGTGCCGGCGGCGCCGGCCTCCGCGATGCCGGGGCAGTGCCCGCGGCCCATGCGTCCGGCCAGTACGCCGAGCAGGACGGCGATGCCGTGCCGGCCGAAGTCCGCGGTGGACGGGTTCTCGGTGTCGTGGGCCAGTGCCTGCGCGAACTCCGCCTCGGCGGCGTCGTGCCGCTCCTCCAGCAGCGAGCAGAAGGCCCGGGCCGACCCGTACGCCATGGCGCGCAGGCCGGGTGCGGCGTCCAGGAGCGGCTCCAGCCTTTCCAGCGCCCCGCTCATCTCGGCGCGGCGTCCCTGGTGGGCGTACCGTACGGCGTCGGCGAGCCGGAGCAGGGCGAGGGACCGGCCCAGTCCGAGCGTGGACGCCTCGGCAGCGCCCTCGATGATCCCGTCGCGGGCCTCGTCGAAGGCGCACCGGCGGATCCGCTCGATGGCGAGGGCGAAGCCCGCCTCGTGCGCCGACGGCAGCAGGCCCCTGCGGTGGGCGTCCTGCCGGGCCTGCTCCAGGCGGGTCGGGTGCTCGTCGTGGCCCGCCGCGGTGACGGCCAGCTGCACCTCTGCGGCCGCGCGCGGAACGGGGAGCCGGTGGGCGAGGGCGATCGCGCGGGCCCGCTCGAAGTGGGCCGTCGCCGCGGGCTCGTCCTCGGACCGGGCGAGTTGGCCGAGCAGCAGGAGGGCTCCGCACGCCACTTCCGGCCGGTCGTCGGCGAGGGCGGCGTCCAGCGCCCGGCGGGCGAGCCGGGCGGCGGTGTGCAGCCGGTCGGGGGCGAGCCTGCCCAGCTCGGCGTGGGCGGCGGCGAGGTCCACGAGGGCGGTGGGGCCGTCCGCGGGGTGGCCGGGGAGCAGCGTGCGGGCGGTGTCGAGGTGGCGCAGGGCTTCGGCGGGACGCCCGGTGAGGGTGGCGACGGCGCCGAGCCGGGCGTGGATCCCGGCCCGTCGCGCGGCGGGGAGGCCGTGGTCGAGGGCGGGCGGGTCGGGCAACCGGTCGAGGCGGGCCGACCGGGCGGCGGTGTCCAGCAGCAGTTCGAGCACCGTGGCGTGCAGTTCGGGCGCGGTGCCGGGTTCGAGGAGGGCGTGGGCCCGGGTGAGCAGTTCCGGGGCGCGGTCCAGGGGCCGGTCCGGGGCGGCCTCGTCCATCGCCCGCTGCGCCGCTTCGCAGTACAGGCGGACGGCTTCGTGTGCTTGGCCCGCGTGCTCGTGCAGCCGGGCGGCGTGCGCGCGCCAGTTTCCGGGCAGTCCCGGGTGGAGGTGGGCGAGTGCGCGCGCGGCGCGCCGCGCGTGCCGTGCGCGCTCGCCCGGCCCGAGGTCGTCGAGGAGCGCCTCGCCCACCAGCGGGTGGCGGAAGGCGTACCACTGGGTTCCGGGCCCGTCCGGCGTGATGAGGCAGGAGGCGAGGGCGGCGCGCAGGACCTCGGACAGGGCCGTGTGGTCGACGCCGATCGCGCGCTCCAGCACCGGCAGGGGGAAACGCCGGCCGAACAGGGCTGCCGTGCCCAGGAACCGCGCGCCCAGGGGCCCGAGCGCTTCGGTGCGGCGCCTGACGTCGTCGGCGACGGTGGAGGGGACGGAGGGGGTCCGACCGCCGCGGTGGGCGGGGCGGGCGGCGTGGTCGTGGACGAGTTCCTTGACGACGAAGGGGATTCCGGCGCTGCCGGTCACCGCGCGGTGGAGGAGGTCGGGGCAGACCTCCGCCGGTGCGACGTCCAGCTCGGCCGCGACGAGGAGGCGCACGTCGGGGTGGGTCAGGGGGTTCAGGTCGAGGATCTCCGCCGCTTCCCGCTGGTGGGCGCGCAGGGCCAGCTCGGTGGCGGCGCGGGGGGTGCGGCCCGCGACGAGCAGGAGGACGGCGGGCTGTTGCCCGATGTTGTCGAGGAGGTACTCGGCGACGGCCAGGGTGCCGGCGTCGGCGTCGTGCAGGTCGTCGAGGACGAGCAGGCAGCCCCGTTGCCGGCCCACGGCGCCGAGCAGGCGGAGCACGGTCTCGGCGACCGCGATGTGCGGGGCGGCCCGCCCGCCGGGTTCCGGGGTGTCGCTCAGGAGGCGTGCCATGACGGGTCCGTAGACGCCCAGTTCGCCGGGGTCGGGCAGCCGGCCGGCGCGGGCGAGCAGGAGCAGCGCCTCGACGAGCGGCCGGTAGGGGACGGGCGGGCCGACGGTGCTGGCCCGCCCGCGTACGGCGACCATGTCCGCCGAGGCGGCCGCGTCGAGGGCCGCGGTGGCGAGCCGGGTCTTGCCGATGCCGGGCTCGCCGGTGACGAAGAGGGCTCCGCCCCGCCCGGACCGGGCGGCGGCGAGCGCGGCCGTGATCCGCTCCGTCTCGGCCGTGCGTCCGATCATGCGGGCGCGCCCGCGGTACGGGCCGCGCACGTGGCCCGTGGCGGTGGCGGTGCGTTCTTCGGTCGGCCGTGCGGGCCGTGTCGGCCGGAGTGCGGTCACCGGCTCCTCCCCTTCCCGGCGGGCCGTCCGGGACACCGCCGGGTCGACGGTACGGGGGTTCGGGTGCCCCCTGTAGCCGTCCGTTTGGGGGGCTTGCGCCGGGCTCAGCCCCCGTCGAGGCTGTCCTCCCGTACCCGCAGGGCGAGGTCGAGTTTGGTGTAGGTGGGGCGGCCGGCCTGCTGGTACTTGGCCTTGACGCGGTCCAGGTAGTCCTTGGCCGTGTGGACGGTGATGCCCGCGCGCCGGGCGGCGGACTTGAGGGTCATGCCGGACGCGTAGTCGAGCAGGATCTGCCGTTCCCGGGGGGAGAGCCGGGGGCGGGCGGGGCTGTCGTCGTAGGCGCAGGCGAAGGCGAGTTCCGTGGAGAGGGCGCCCCGGCCCTCCGCGAGGTCCTTGACGGCGGCGACCAGTGTCGGCAGGTCGTGGTCCTTGGTCAGGTATCCGTCGGCGCCGGCCCGGATCGCCTCGATGATCCGGGAGCGGTCGGGCACGGTGCTGATCATGAGGACGCGGCTCCCGGTGCGCAGCACCCGGCGGATGTTGTCGGCGGGGTCCGAGCCGTCCCGCAGGACGAGGTCGAGGAGGACGACGTCGGCCGGGGGCGGGGCCGTGCCTTCGGGGCCGTCGGCGGCGCGGGAACGGCAGGGGTCCGCGAGGAGTTCGCCGACGGTGGCGGCGGTCGCGACGAGGCGCAGGTCCGGTACGTCGCCGAGCCAGGCCCGCAGTCCGTCGCGGAGCATCCGGTCGTCGTCGACCACCGCCACCGTGATCACCCGGGCCATCTGAGCTCCACGCGCACTCCCTCGCCGGGGGCGGTGTCCACGGTGGCGCGGCCGCCCGCCTCGGTCATCCGGCCGTGGACCGAGCCGCGCAGGCCGAGGCCGGGCTCGCACCGGGCCGGGTCGAATCCGGGGCCCCGGTCGACCACGGTGACGACGGCTGCGCCGCTTCCGTCCGGGTCGGCGGTGGCGGTGAGGTAGGCGTGGCCCGTGCCGGCGTGCCTGCGGACGTTGTTGAGGGCTTCCCGGGCGGCGTGGCCCAGGGCGGCGGCGACCTCGGGCGGTACCTGCGGCAGGGCGTGGTACTGGGCGGTGACCCGCAGTCCGAGGCTCTCCACGGATCCGACGGCCTCCTCCAGGGCCTCGCCGATCTCCCGGTGGGGGACCTCGTCGGCGGTCTGCTGGATCAGGCGGCGCAGATAGGCGGCCTCGCGGGCGCACCGCCCGCGTACCTCGGGGGCGTTGGCGTCGACGGTGCCGGCCGCCAGGGTGGTCAGGGTGGCGAGGACGGTGTCGTGGAGGGCGCGGTGGTGTTCGAGGCGTTCGGCGTAGCGCGCCTTGTGCGCTTCGGCGGCCAGCGCGCGGGCGTTGGCCTCGTCGAGGAGGCGGCCCTGGCGGAGCAGGTACCAGCGGAAGGCGTAGGTCATCAGGGCGGACGACACGATCGAGTTGAGGTGGCCGACGACGACGGCGGGGGTCGCGCCGACGGCCTGGTAGCCGATGAAGTGGGTCACGACGAGGAGCGCCACGACGGTGAGGGCGTGGAGGCGGTCGAGGGCGATGGCAGCGGCGGCGCTCGCCGATCCTCCGAGCAGCATCGCCCAGGCGATGGTGGGGGGTTCGCGCACGCCTCCCCAGGCGCACAGGGCCAGGGGCAGGACGCATCCGGTCACGATGACGTCGGCCCAGATGTGCCGCCGGTCGAACCGGCCGCGGCGCAGGGCCGTGCCGTAGGTCAGCACGCTGAGGCCCAGGGCCGCGGCGAGGCCCAGGTGCTGCAGGGGCAGGTGCCACGGGCGGTGGGCGACGGCCATGACGGCGACCGTGAGGTGGCTGCCCCGGTACAGCAGGGTGGCCACGATCAGGAAGGACTGGGCCCGGTGCGTCCCCGACCCCACGGCGGTCGTTCCGCGCAGTGCCCGTATGCGGTGTAACGGTAAGGACTGCAACGCCGGGACCACTCCTCCCCAAGTCGTGGGCAGCGCGGGGTCCCAGGGGGTGTGCCGGAGGGGACGGATGTGCCGCGAAGCCCGCAATTGCCAGTGACACCAGGCATTTTGCCCCAGCAGGTGCACGCCAGAAAGGTGCGTCCCGGACGGTCGGCAGCCGCCGAGGCCGATTTCAGGTGGCCTGCAACGCGTACCGTCCGGGCGCACGCGCGCCCCGCCGTACGTGTCTGTGCAGCTCCCGCACGGGACGGGCGGGCGGTGGGGAGAGCCGTACTCCGGTTCGGGGGACAGCCGTAGTGAGCGAGCACCTCCGCCGCGCCTAGCGTCCACGTGTATGACCCACACGCACATGACACCTGGACAACACGGCGGTAGGGGCGCGCCCTTGGGACCGGGGCGGCGGCCCGGGCGCGGCCGGTGGTACGCGGTCGCGCCGGCCCTGGCCGCGACCGTGGTGGCCGCCTGCGCCCCGGCGGCGTACGCGGCGGCGCCGCCCGGTCCGGCCGCGTACGCCGCCGCGCAGGGGGCCGGCGACGGACTCGACCGCTACCACCGCCAGCGCCTCGACTGGGGCAGCTGCGTGAAGGGCCCGGACGACACGGCGGGCCGCGACCTGGACCGGGCGGGCGTGAGCTGCGCCGACGTGAGCGTCCCACTGGACTACGCGGACCCCCGCGGCCGCACGATCACCGTCGCGGTCTCCCGGCTCAAGGCCACCGACACCCGCCGGCGCATCGGCGCCGTCCTCCTCAACAACGGCGGCCCCGGCGGCACCGCCGTCGAGTCCCCGCCGCACGTCCGCAAGGCGATGAAGGAGGTCGGCGCGCGCTACGACATCGTCGGCTTCGACCCGCGCTTCGTCGGCCGCAGCACCCCGCTGGACTGCGGCTGGCCGGTCGGCACGGCGTGGTTCTCGGCAGGCTCCGGCCGGGCCGGCTTCGACCGCCAGGTCGCCCTCCAGAAGGACCTGGCCGACAAGTGCCGGGCCGCCGGCGCCTCGGTGCTGCCGCACATCAGCACCCGCAACACAGCCCGCGACATGGACGTCATCCGCGGCGCCCTCGGCGAACGGAAGATCTCCTACCTGGGCTACTCCTACGGCACCTACCTGGGCACGGTCTACACGCAGATGTTCCCCGGCCGCTACGACCGGGTCGTCCTCGACGGGGCCGTGGCCCCCGGCGACTACAAGGCCCGGCTGATGCAGGGCGCCGAGCCCGAGAACGAACGGGCGCTCTCGGACTGGGCCGCCTGGGCCGCCGGCCGCCACGAGGCCCACGGGCTGGGCCGCACCCGCGCCGAGGTCCTCGCCACCGTCGAGGGGATCGTCGCGGCGTCGGCGCGGGGACCGCTGGCCGTCGGCGCCGCCCCCGACGTCTTCCGGCTCGACGACACCCAGGTACCCCTGATCCTCTTCATGGGGATCGCGGACGACACCGACACGGCGCGGACCGCCCTCGCCGAGCAGGTGTCGGCGCTGGCGAAGGCGGCGCAGGGCAGGCCCGCGCCGCTGTCGCCGGACTTCGCCCGACTGCTGCGGTACGCCCTGACCGGTGAGCAGGCGGCGACGGGCGGCGTGCAGGCGGCGATCATCTGCGGGGACGTCGGCGCCCCGCGCGATCCCGAGGTCTATTGGCGCGACGTCGAGCGCAGCCGGGCCGCGCACCCGCTGTTCGGGCCGCTCACCAACAACATCAACCCGTGCGCCTTCTGGGACCGGCCGCGCGAGGAGCTCACCCGGGTCCGCCGGGACGCCGCCGTGCTGATCGTCGCGGCCACCGGGGATCCCCGCACCACGTACCGCAGCAGCGTCGGGCTCCACGAGCTGCTGCCGAGCTCGAAGCTGATCACCCTGCGGAACGCCAACCGGCACGGGCTCTACGGCGAGTACGGCAATGACTGCGTGGACGAGGGGGTCAACGCCTACCTGGCCACCGGAAGGCTGCCGGAGGCGGACCGGACCTGCGGCGCCGCTCCTTCTTCCGCCAGCTCCGATTGACATTCTTGCACTCCAAGTGCAAGCGTAAAGCTGCACGGTGAGTGCAACATGTTTATCGGATCATGGAGGGCCCGGATGTTCCTGACGATGGGGCGCTGGTGCGCCCGTCGGCCGAAACGGGTGATCGGAGCCTGGCTGCTGCTGCTCCTCGTGCTCGGCGGCGCCGTCATGGCGTACGGACGCGTGACCAGCGAGGCGGTGACCATCCCGGGCAGTGACAGCCAGGCCGCCCTCGACACGGCGGCGACGGCCTTCCCCGGCCCCGCGTCCGGCAACCAGCCGCTCGTGCTGCACACCGGACCCGACGGCCCGGCCCTGACCGGCGGGAGCGCCCGGGACGCAGTCGAGCGCAGCGCCCGGGCGATCGCCGAGGTGCCCCACGTCGTGAGCGTCACCTCGCCGTACGAACCGGCCGGCGCCGCCGCGATGAGCAGGGACGGACACACGGCCTACCTCTCCGTCGGCCTCGACGTCACCGGCCGCGACATCACCCCCGAACTGTCGGAGCAGATCACCGACGCGGCCGGACCGGCCGAAGCGGCCGGTGTCGAGGTCACCCCGGGCGGCGACCTGGCGGCCGCCGTGGACCGGCCGGACACCGGACACAGCGAGCTGATCGGACTCGCGGCCGCCGCCGTGATCCTCTTCATCGGCTTCCGGAAGGCGGCCGCGGCCGGGCTCCCCCTGGTCATCGGCGTCACCGGACTGATCGCGTCGCTGGCCGCCATCGGCCTGGCCGGACACCTCATGGACATGCCGTCCTCCGGCACCACCATCGCCGCGATGATCGGCCTCGGCGTGGGCATCGACTACACGCTGTTCTGCCTCACCCGGTTCCGGGAGTTCCGCGGCCGGGGTGTGGCGGCCGCCGAGGCCGCCGCCCTGGCCACGGCCACCGCCGGGAAGGCCTCCGCCTTCGCCGGATGCGCCGTGATCGCCGCGCTGGCCGGGCTCGCGCTGGGCGGGCTGCCGCTGCTGCGCGCCCTGGCGCTGGCGCCCGCGGTCGCGGTGCTCGTCGCCGTGGCCGCGACCCTGACCCTGCTGCCCGCCCTGCTGAGCCTGCTGGCCCGGTTCCTCGGCGCCGCCCGGGAGGAGGGCGCCCCCGCGCAGGACGGGCCGGACGCGCCCGCCCCCGCGGGCCGCGGCTGGCAGCGGATCGCCGAGCGCGTCACGGCCCGCCCCTGGCGCCACCTGCTCGCCGGCCTCGCCCTGCTCCTGCTGCTCGCCACACCCGCCACCCAGCTGTCGTTCGGCCAGCTCGACGCCGGCGACAAGCCCGCCGGCTCCGCCAGCCGCACCGCCTACGAGCAGCTCTCGGACGCGTTCGGGCCCGGCGTCAACGGCCCGCTCCAGGTGACCGACACCCTGGCGACGCCCGCCGCCGGCCCGCAGGACGCCCGCGTCGCCAAGGTCTCCACCGCGCTGGCCGGCACACCCGGCGTGGCCTCGGTGAGCCCGGCCCAGCTCACCCCGGACGGCCGCACCGTCCGCTGGCAGGTCACGCCCGCCACGGCCCCCGGTGACCCCGCGACCGCCCGACTGGTCGACACCCTGCGCGCGGACACGCTGCCGGCGGCCACCGCCGGTTCCGCGGGAAGCGCCCACGTCGGCGGAGCCGCGGCCGCGGTCACCGATCTCAACGACCGCCTCGCGGACCGGCTGCCCGCCGTGATCGGGACCGTGGTGCTCGTGGCCGCACTGCTGCTCCTGGCCGCCTTCCGCTCCCCGCTCCTCGCGCTGAAGGCCGCCGTGCTGAACCTGCTGTCGGTGGCCGCCGCGTACGGGGTGCTCACCGCGGTGTTCCAGTGGGGCTGGGGCGCGCAGCTCATCGGGCTGGAAGGGCCGGTGCCCGTGCCCGGCTACGTACCGCTGCTGATGTTCGCCGTCCTGTTCGGGCTCTCCATGGACTACGAGGTATTCCTCCTGACCTCGGTGCGCGAGAAGTGGCTGGCGAGCGGGAACAGCCGGCAGGCGGTCGTCGCGGGCCTCGCCTCCACCGGCAGGATCATCACCTCCGCCGCACTGATCATGGTGAGCGTCTTCCTCGCGTACCTGCTCTCGGACGACCCCGTGGTGAAGATGTTCGGCACGGGGCTCGCCGCGGCCGTCGCCCTCGACGTCACCGTCGTGCGCGGCCTGCTGGTGCCCACCACCATGGCGCTGCTCGGGGACCGCGGCTGGTGGCTCCCCCGGCGCCTCGACCGGATCCTGCCCGAACTCGACATCGAGGGCAGCTCCCACACCCTGCCGGCCGACGGACCCGAGGGCCTCACCGCGCCCGAAGCCGGCCAGGCCGACACCACCAGCCCCCTTCCCACCCGGTGAGGTTCCCCATGCAGCCCCGCACCACCCCCCGCCCCGGCGACACCGCGGGCCGCCGTCCGGCCGGGCCCGCCGCCCGCCCGGCCCGCCCACGGCGCCGCCGCGCCCTGATCGCGGCCGGCACGGCTGCCGTACTGCTGCTCGCGGTGCCCGTCACCGACTCGGTCGCCCGCGGCCTGGCCGAGGAGCGGCTCGCGGACCGGATCAGCCAGCGGCAGACGAACCTCGCGGGGCGCCCGGACGTCTCCATCGAGGGTCTGCCGTTCCTCCTCCAGGCCGCCCGCGAGACCTACCCCGAGGTACGGGTGCGGGCCGACGCGAAGACCGACCGCGGCAGCCCGGTCAAGGCCGACGTCACCTTCGACAACGTCTCCCGCGAGGGCGACGGCTACCGGGCGGACTCGGCGTCGGCCCGCTTCACCGCCCCCTACTCCTCACTGGGAGCGGGACCGGACGGCGACACTCTGGTCTCCGACGCCGGCAACGGCCAACTGCTCATCCGGCGCAGCGTGCTGGGCGCGCCCGTGGTGCTGACGGCGGGGGTCGAACTCCACGACGGGGTCGTGTCACTGCGCCCGACGGCCGCCTCCGTGGCCGGCCGGGCCATGGATCCCAACAGTCCGCTCATCGCGCAGGCGCTCGCCCGGCAGACCCGGAACCTGCCCGAACTGCCGCTCGGACTGCGGCCGTCGGGGGTGTCGGTGGGCGCGGACGGCGTGACGGTGACCGCGCGGGCCGAGGACGTCACCCCGGCCTGAGCCGGAGCCCTCCGGCCCGGCGGTCAGCCGCCCGGGTGGTCGCCCGCCGCCAGCAGGTTCAGCACGGTGGCCTCCATCGCCGCGCGCGCCTGCTGCGGGCTCTTGCCACCGGAGCGCCAGTGGTTCCATGCGCCCCACGTGGTGACGGCGTCCAGACCGTCGAGGAGTTCGGCCGCCCGGCTCTCGTCCAGGCGGCCGAGCTCCTCCGCGAAGATCTCGGAGACACGGCGCCGGGCGTCCGCGAACGCCTCGTCCGTGACCTGCTGGATGCGCGGCGAGGGATGGTCGATCCGCATCAGCGTCAGCCGCGCCGGGGTGATCCACTCCAGGATCCGCGCCCGCTGTTCGGCGAGCGCCGCCACCCGGACCCGGCGGGGCCCGGTATCGGGCAACGGCCTGATCTGCTCGGCCAGTTGCTCCAGACGCCGGGTGATGGCGAGGTCCACCAGTTCGGACATGTCGGCGAAGTGGTGGAAGACCAACCGGCGGGAGACTCCCGCGCGTTCGGCGACCCGGTCGGCCGGGAACTCCACCACGCCCTCGTCGAGCAGGTCGAGCAGGGCGTCCACGATCTTGTCCCGGGTGCGGCGTCCGCGCTCGGTCCGTCCGTCCACCCGTACCGGCGCCGGGCCGGGCACCCGGTCGTCCGCCTCCGCCACCGCTGCTCCCTCCGCCGTACGCCTCACCGCCATTTTCGCACCCCCGGCACGGCTCACGCGTACCCCGCCCCGGCCGGGTCGGTGGCGGGGGCCGCGGCGGCGAAGCGGTGGCGCATCCGGTGCAGGCCGCGCCGGGTGTGGCTCTTGACCGTGCCGAGCGGCATGCCGGTGCGCTCGGCGATCTGGGTCTGGGTGAGATCCCCGTAGAAGGCCATGGCCAGCACCTCCCGCTGCGGGCGGGGAAGTCGCGCCAGCTCGCCGGTGACGATCAGCCGGTCCAGGACGGCTTCGGGGCCCTGCACGGGCTCGTCCGGCGGGGGCAGTGCGGCGCCGGCCGCGGTGACCAGGTCGAGGCGCCGGGTGCGCTCCGTGAGTGCGTCGGCGATCTTCCGCCGGGTGATGCCGACGAGCCAGCCCGGGAAGGCGCCGCGCTCCGGCCGGTAGCCGGCCCGGCCGCGCCACGCGGCCAGGAAGACCTGCTGGCTGACGTCCTCGGCCTCCCGGGGATCCCCGAGGGTGCGGGCCGCCAGGGCGTGGACGAGGCCGCCCCAGCGTCGGTACGCGGCGGTCAGGCACTGCTCGTCGCCGCGCACGAAGCCCTCGGCGACCTCGTGGTCGAGGAGGCGGTCCCCGGTCTCGGGGGACGGCTGGGCGGTGGCGCTCAGGGCGGTCATGGCGGCTGCTCCTCGGGCCGGGACCCGAACCGGCCGGTCGGCGGACGGGTGCCCCGCCCCGTGGTGTGCCGGGGCGGGAGCCCCTCCAGATTCCGGCCCGTGCGCGCCTCGGCACCACTCGCATCGTTTGTGCGTCGCATCATGGATGCATGACGCAGACCGCACACGGCCTGACCACGGGGGCGGTGGCCCGCCGGCTGGGGGTCGCCCCCACGACCCTGCGCACCTGGGACCGGCGCTACGGCATCGGCCCGGCCGCCCGCGAGGACGGCCGGCACCGGCGGTGGACCGCCGGGGACATCGCCGTCCTGCACGAGATGTGCCGGCTGACCTCGTCGGGGATCCCGCCCGCGGAGGCCGCGCGGGCCGCCCTCGCCGGCCCGGCATCCGCTGCGGCCGCTCCCGCGGCTCCCCCTGCGCCGGCCGCTCCCGCCGCGCCGTTCGCTGCGCCCGCCGCCCCGGAGCCCCTCCCCCGGCCGGCCCGCCGGCCCGGTTCGGGCAACGGCCTGCCGCTGGGCGCCGTACGGCAGGAGTGCCGCGGGCTGGGGCGGGCCGCGGTACGCCTCGACGCCTGGGCCGTGGACGAGCTGCTGGGCTCGGTGATCGCCCAGTACGGCCTGGTCACCGCCTGGGAGGAGGTGATGGCGCCGACCCTGCACGCCGTGGGCCGCAAGTGGGAGACCTCGGGCGACCGGTACGTCGAGGTCGAACACCTGCTGTCCTGGCACGTGTCGAGCGCCCTGCGCCGCGCCGCCGGGCCCCCGGCCTCCGGGGCGAGGACGGGCGTGCCCCCGGTCCTGCTCGCCTGTGTTCCGGGCGAGCAGCACACCCTCGCGCTGGAGGCGCTGGCCGCGGGGCTGGCCGGGCTCGGACTGCCCGCGCTCATGTTCGGGGCGGCCGTGCCGCCGGAGGCCCTCGACCAGGCCGTACGCCGGACCGGACCGGCCGCGGTCGTGCTGTGGTCCCAGGCCCGGTCCACCGCGAACCCCCCACTGGCCCGGCACATCGCCGAGGTCGCATGGGGCGTCAAGGGCGCCCGCGCCCGGCCGGCCGTGCTGCCGGCGGGCCCGGGCTGGGCGGGTCAGCCCCTCGCCCCGGGCACGCTGCGGCCCCGCGGGCTGCGGGAGGCCCTGACCCTGCTGCGGGGGCTCTGCGACACGGCGGCGGGTTCGGGTGCGGATACGGGACGGCCCGCCGCCGTGGATCATTCCTGACCGCGGGCCCTGCGGAAGCGGGCCAGTCCCTCGGGGAGTGCGATCAGCGGATCGGGATAGCCGTCGAACCGGGTGCGTTCGGAGCCGGCCAGCTTCCACGGCTCGTGGATCTCCGGGCCCCGCAGTGCGGCGAGTTCGGGCACCCACCGGCGTACGTAGGCGCCCTCCGGGTCGTACCGCTTGGCCTGGATCACCGGGTTGAGGACCCGGTTGGGGCGGCTGTCGGTGCCGGTACCTGCCATCCACTGCCAGTTGAGCTGGTTGTTGGCGACGTCCCCGTCGACCAGCAGGTCGAGGAAGTGGGCTGCTCCGGCGCGCCAGTCGATGTACAGCGTCTTGGTCAGGAACGAGGCGGTGAGCAGTCGGCCGCGCCCGGGCATCCATCCCTCGTGGGCGAGTTGGCGCATGGCCGCGTCGACGACGGGATAGCCGGTGCGGCCCTCCCGCCATGCCGTCAGGTCCGCCTCGGCCTCCCGGCCGCGGCGCCAGTGGTCGGACCGGGTGCGGTAGTCGGCGTCGGCGACCGCGGGGCGGGCGGCGAGGAGCTGGTGGTGGAAGTCCCGCCAGCAGAGCTGCCGTACGAAGGCCTCGGCGCCTGCTCCGCCCCGGGCGCGGGCGCGGTGCACGGCCTCGGCCGCCGAGAGCGCGCCGAAGTGGAAGTAGGGGGAGAGCCGTGAGGTGGTGTCGGCGGCGAGGTCGTCGTGTCCTTCCTCGTAGGCGTCGGCGTGCCGGTCGAGCCAGTACGCGAGCCGCTTGCGCCCTTCCTCCTCGCCGCCGGTGGCCAGGCCCGCCGAGACGGTTCCGGCGGCCGGCCGTGCGGGGAGGCCCTCGGACCGGATGCCGGGCGGGACCCGGACCACGCGCGGGGCCCCGAGGGGCTGGCGCAGCCGCTCGCCGGACCAGCGTCTGAAGTACGGGGTGAACACGGCGAAGTGGTCGGAGCCGCTCGGTGTCACGGCGCCGGCCGGCAGGGCGGTGACGACCCCGTCGTGGACGTACAGGCGCCGGCCGTCGGCCTCCAGGGCCCGGCGCAGCCGCTGCTCGCGCCGCAGGGCGAAGCCGCTGCACCCGGCGGCCATGTGCACCTCGTCGGCGTCGGCCTCCCGTACGACGGCGCACACTTCGGCGACGGGGTCGCCCGAGCGGACGACGAGCCGGCCGCCCCGCCGGCGCAGCCCCTGGTCGAGGTCGGCGAGGCAGTCCGCGAGGAAGGCGAGTCGGTTCGGCGCCGCGAAACCGGCGTGGTCCACCGCCGGGTCGCGCACGAAGAGCGGAACGGTCTCGTTGCGCGGCCCCAGCGCGGCGCGCAGCGGCGGGTGGTCGTGGACCCGCAGGTCCGAGGTGAACAGGACGACCGACACGTTCATGCTTGCGCTCCTGGGGCGGGGCCGCCGGCCGCGGTGGCGGACCCGGTCGGCTGCGGCGGCGGGGGCGACCCCTCCGCCGCCGCCTCTGCCGTGCGTGCGATGTTGCGGGCCATGCCGCCGAAGACGAGGGCGTGGAAGGGCGAGACGCTCCACCAGTAGGCGTGGCCGGCCAGGCCGCGCGGGTGGAAGAGCGCCCGCTGCCGGTAGAGGGTGCGCCCCTCGTCGTCGTGTTCGGCGTACATCTCCAGCCAGGCGAGGCCGGGGAGCCGCATCTCGGCGCGGAGTCTGAGCAGCCGCCCCCGTTCGATCTCCTCGACCCGCCAGAAGTCGAGGGAGTCGCCGATCCGCAGGCGCGTGGCGTCGCGCCGGCCGCGGCGCAGTCCGACGCCGCCGACGAGGCGGTCGAGCCAGCCGCGGACGGCCCAGGCGAGCGGGAAGGAGTACCAGCCGTTCTCCCCGCCGATGCCCTCCACGACGCGCCACAGCGCCTGGGGCGGGGCGTCGACGGTGCGCTCGCGGACGTCGGAGTAGAGGCTGCCGCCGGCCCAGTCGGGGTCGGTGGGCAGCGGGTCGCTGGGCGCGCCGGGCAGCGAGGCGGAGGACCAGCGGGTGACGACCTGGGCGTCGCGGACCTTCTGGAGGGCGAGCGAGAGCGCCGTGTCGAAGGAGATGGGGGTGCCGGGCGGATCGGGCACCCAGTCGGCGATGTCGTGCTCGTCGCAGACGACCTCGTACTTGAGGGATTCCGCGAGCGGCCGGGCGATGGACCGGGGCACGGGGGTGACCAGGCCGACCCAGTGGCTGGACAGGCGCGGGGTGAGGACCGGGACGGGGAAGATCAGGCGTTTGGGCAGTCCGTCGACGACGGCGTAGCGGCGCATCATGTCGAGGTACGTGAGGACTTCGGGGCCGCCGATGTCGAAGGCCCGGCTGACGTGGTCGGGCATCCCCGCACTGCCGACCAGGTAGCGCAGCACGTCGCGGACGGCGATGGGCTGGATGCGGGTGCGCACCCAGCTCGGGGTGACCATCACGGGCAGCCGCTCGGTGAGGTAGCGGAGCATCTCGAAGGACGCCGAGCCGGATCCGATGATGACGGCGGCGCGGAGCACGGTGGTGGGGACGCCGGAGTCGAGGAGGATGCGCCCGACCTCGGCGCGGGAGCGCAGGTGGGGCGAGAGGGCGTGGCCGGGGACCCCGCTCGGGGTGAGTCCGCCCAGGTAGACGATGCGGCGCACGCCGGCGGCGCGGGCCTGCTCGGCGAAGGTGCGCGCGGCCCGGCGGTCGGTCTCCTCGAAGTCGCGCCCGGTGCCCAGGGCGTGCACGAGGTAGTAGGCGACGTCGACGCCCTCCATGGCGGGGGCGAGCGACGCGGCATCGGTGACGTCGCCGCGGACGATCTCCGCCTGGCCGGCCCAGGGGTGGTCGCGCAGTTTCGCGGGGGTGCGGGCGAGGCACCGGACGCGGTGTCCGGCCTTGATCAGCTCGGGGACGAGCCGGCCGCCGATGTAGCCGGTGGCGCCGGTGACCAGGCACAGCGAGCCGGGGGGGTGGGCCGGGGGCCCTTGTGTGTCGGTCATGGAGGTGCTCCGTTCGGCCGTCGACCGGGGTGGTTCCCTGATCTCTTCCTCGGTCGCGGGCGGGACGGATGCAGGACGTCCGCCGGATGGCCCCCTCGCCGTCCGGGCGACGCGGCCGGGACACCCCCGGCCTATACGGGGGAACGGAACCGGTTGCGGTACTCGGTCGGGGTCGTGTCCAGGGTGCGGCGGAAGGCCCGGATGAGGGTGTCCGTCGTGTTGAAGCCGCAGGCGGAGGCGATCCGGTCGAGGGTGGCGTCGGTGGATTCGAGCTGGTTGCGGGCCACCTCGACGCGCGCCGATTCGATGTAGGCGGCCGGGGTCGTGCCCAGTTCCGTCTTGAAGATCCGGGTGAGCTGTCGTTCGCTGACGTGGGCGTACGCGGCGAGGTCGGCGACGGAGAGCCGGCCCGCGAGGTTGCGGGTGACGTGGTGGCGGAGGTCCTCGGTGCGCCGGGTCGTGGACAGGGGTGCGAGGGGGACGCTGAACTGGCTCTGCCCGCTCGGCCTCTTCAGGTACATCACGAGCTGGCGGGCGACGCGCAGGGCGACGGCCTCGCCGAAGTCGTCGGCGACGAGGGCGAGGGACAGGTCGAGGCAGGCGCTGATGCCCGCGCCGGTCCATACGTCGCGGTCGCGGATGAAGATCGGGTCGGCGTCGACCTCGACGGCCGGGTGGTCGGCGGCGAGCTGCTGCGCGGTGGACCAGTGGGTGGTGGCGCGCCGGCCGTCGAGCAGCCCGGCCTCGGCGAGGATGTGGGCGCCGACGCAGACGGACGCGACGCGCCGGGTCCGGTCGGCGAGGTCCTTGACCCGGCCGACGACGGCGGGGTCGGCGACGGCGCGGGCGCGGCCCGCGTCGTCGATCTCGACCGAGCCGGGGACCAGTAGGGTGTCGACGCTCCGGCCGGCCAGCTCGGCGAAGGTGGTGTCGGGCAGGATGCGGACCCCGGCGGAGGTGGTGACCGGGTCCGCGGTCTCGGCGGCCAGGAGGACCTCGTAGCCGGCGGCGTCGCCGACCTCGCGGCGCAGGAGGGCGAAGACCTCCGGCGGGCCGGTGACGTCCAGCAGGTCCACGCCCTCGAAGAGGACGACCACGACGAGCCGGCCGGCGCTGTTCACGGGGGTCTCCGTTCGGTGGGCCGGGGCTCCGGTACCGCCCGCGGTATGTCTGTTTCTGCAAGTTGGATGACATTGCAGACATTACCCGGGGGCTCATAGCGTTCTGGGTACGGCCACCTCCTCGGAGTGGCCGCCCCACCTTTCGACTGGACGCCCCAGGAGGCTTCTCCCATGCCCACGACCACCCTGCGTGAGCTCAACGGCCTCGACCGGACGCCGGCCCCACTGGCCGAGGCGACGCTGATCCTGGTCGACTACCAGAACACCTACACGCGCGGCGTGCTGGAGCTGACGGGCTGGGAGCCGGCCCTCGATGCCGCCGCCGACCTGTTGGCACGGGCCCGCGCCGCCGGTACGAAAGTGGTCCACGTGATCCACGACGACGGCGAGGGAACCCTGTACGACGTGCGGCAGGACATCGGGCGGATCCACCCCCGGGTCGCCCCCGCCGAGGGTGAGGCCGTCGTCGTCAAGACGGCCGCGCCGGACGCCTTCGTCGGCACGGACCTGGGTGAGCACCTCGACGCCGCCGGCCACGAGAACGTGATCGTCGCCGGGTTCATGACCCACATGTGCGTGACGTTCACGGCGCAGGGCGCGTTCCTGCGCGGCAACCGGCCGACCGTGGTCGCCGACGCCTGCGCCACCAGGCCGCTGGGCTCGGTGGGCGGCGAGCTGCCCGCCGAGCAGATCCACCGTGCCGCGCTCGCGACCGTCGCCGACCTCTACGGGGTTGTCGTGCCCACCGCCGCGGACCTGGGCTGAGGGCAGCTGCCGGGGTCCGGCCGCGGGCGACCGCGGCCGGACCGGCGCGTCAGAGTTCCTCGCCGAGCGGTAGCCGGTGGATGCCCGGCAGGTACTCGTCGAGCTCCCCCGGTGTGAACCGGGACATGCCCACCACGTGCCAGAACTCCCCGGCCACGTCGCCCTCGTACTTGTAGCCGCCGGCCGGTGTCAGCGCCGCCCAGCCGCCCGCCACGCCCATCAGCGTCGCGCGCAGGGACGGCGGTTCCCCGTCCGCCGGGATGCTCCAGAGCCGTACGGTGCCGTCCTCGGCGCCGCTCGCCAGGAGGCCGCCGTCCGGGGAGAAGGCCAGGGAGAGCACCCGTCCGGTGTGGCCCACGAGGTCGGTGATCCGCTCGCCCGTGTCGGCGTCCCAGAGGGCGACCGCGCGGTCGTCGCCGGCCGCGGCCAGCAGCGGCCGGCGCGGGTGGGCGGCCACCGCCCACAGCCGTCCGCCTCGACCGCGCAGGCGCAGGGGCTCCTGCCCGTCCCGCCGGACGATGGCGCTGCCGTCCCAGCTCACGCTCGCCAGCCACGCGCTTCCCTGGCCGTACGCGACGCCGTACACCCGGTCCGCGTGGCCGGCGCCGCCGCCGAACTCCTCCAGCAGGCGGCCGCTGCGTGCCTCCCACACCCGTACGACGCTGTCGTCGCAGCCGGTGGCCAGTACGTCGCCGTCCGAGCGGAAGGCGATGGAGCGGACCCGGCCCCGGTGCCCGGCCAGGTTCGACACGGGTGAACCGGTCGCGCGGAACCAGACGCGGACCGAGTCGTCGTCGTTGGCGGTGGCGAGCAGGGTGCCGTCGGCGTTGAAGGCCTCCGCCCACACGTGCTCGGTCTCGGCGTCGAGCTCGCGCAGGTACTGGCCGCCCACCGGGTCCCACAGGTACATGTCGCCGTCGTTGCTGGCGGTGGCCAGGACGGGTCCGACGGGGCTGAACGCCGCGGAGACCAGCCGGTCGCCGCGGCCGAGGAGCTCTTGCGTACGCTGCCCGGTGCGCGTGTCCCAGAGGCGTACGACGCCGTCGTTGCCGGCGGTCGCCAGCTGGGAGCCGTCCGCGCCGAAGGCGACGCCGCTGATCCTGCGGCCGTGCCCGCGCAGGATGCGCTTGCCCTGGCCGGTGGCGGAGTCCCAGATCTGCGCGCCGCCGTCGTTGCCAACGGTGAGCAGCTCGCTGTCGCCGGGGCGGAAGGCGCACGCCCAGGCGGTGCCGCGGTGGTCGGCGGGCTGCTGGGGGTGGAGGGCGATCGTGTAGCCGTGGGGGCGCCCCGCGACCGTCCAGAGCCGGACCGCCCCGTTGCTGTCGCAGGCTGCGAGGAGGTCGCCGCCGTCGCCGAACAGCACCTGGTAGACGGCGCCCGTGCCCCGTTCGAGGACGCCGGCGGGGGTGCCGACGACCGGGTCCCAGAGCCGGACCTGACCGTCGGTGCAGCCGCTGGCGAGGAGGTTGCCGTCGGGGTGGAAGTCGAGGACGTACACGCGGCCGGTGTGTCCGGTGAACTCGTGCAGCAGCCGGGCGTCGGACGCCCGCCAGATCCGCACGGTGCCGCCCCCTCCTCCCGTGCCCCGGTCCGCGGTGGCGAAGAGGGTGCCGTCGGGGCTGAACCGGGCCCGGTAGACGGCTCCTTGGTGCCCGTCGATCTCCCGTACACACGTGCCGGTGTTCAGGTCCCACAGACGTGCCTTCGCGGCCGCGTCGCCGGTGAGCAGATGACCGTCGCGGCTGTGGACGGCGGTGTAGACGGGCGCGGTGTGGCCGGGCAGCCGGTGCACGGGCCGCCCGGTGGCCACGTCCCAGACCGTGACCATGCCTTCGCTGTCGCCGGTGGCGAGCAGCGTGCCGGCCTCGTCGAAGGAGACCGGCCACACCCCGTCGGGGTGGATCTCCAGGGTGTGGCGGCAGGCGCCGGTCACCGGGTCCCAGAGGCGTACGGTGCCGTCGGACCCGCCGGTGGCGATCACGTCCGGCCGGAACTTCACCGCGTAGACGCGCCCTTCGTGTCCCTGGAGGGTGCGCACCGCCCGTCCGTCGTCGGCGCCGCACACGAGGATGGACCCGTCCTCGCTGCCGACCGCGAGGAGTTCGCCGTCGCTGCTGTAGGCGATGGGTTCGGGCAGGCGGCCGGTGCGCATGCCGAAGCCGTATGGGACCCCGACCGCCGAGGGCCGGAATCCGGCGTCCACCGGCATCCCGGGGGCGATCGCGGCGGTTCCCAGTTCGGGGGCGGCCCGTACGGCGTCGTCCATGCGGACGTCGATGAGTGCGGCACGGTGCCAGCGGCTGCCGGTCAGCACGGCACCCCGCAGGTCGGCCCGGGTCAGGCGGGCCCGGCTGAGGTTCGCGCCGGTCAGGTCGGCCCCGCTCAGGTCGGCCCGGTCGAGGCGGGCCCCGGTCAGCCGGGTGCCCCGCAGCAGGGCTCCGGCGAGGTTGGCGCCGATCAGCCGGGTGTCGGTGAGGTCGGCGTCGGAGAGGTCGACGCCGCAGAAGTCCCGGTGCGAGAGGTCCTCGCCGGCCAGCCGGGCGCCCCGCAGGTCGGCGTTGGCCGGCACCCGCAGCCGGTCGCTGATGCGGACGGCGTTGGCACGGGCGGCGTCACTGGTCCCGCGGCCGGGTGCGTCGAGGACCTCGCGCACCCACCGGGCGCACAGCTCGTGGTCGGCGAGGTCGCAGAAGAACTCGACGGCGAGCTGGCTGAGCGGGCGGGCGACGAGCAGGGTGTGGCGGCCGCGGCCCAGCTGGTGGGCGGCTTCGCGCGCCACGAGCCATTCGACGACGGAGCCGTGGATGAACTGGAAGACGCCGTCGGAGCTGCGGACCAGCAGGCTGCCCGCGCCGACCGCCTGGGCCCGTTCGGACGGGGTGAGCGGGGACTGGGTGAGCTCGCTGAGGGTGGCGGCGACGGTCTCGGTGAGCTCGTCCAGGCGCAGGGCGCTGCGGCCGCTCTCCCACAGCCGCCGGGCCAGCGCGGTCACGGCCGCCCACAGTTCGTCGACGGTGAGTCCGGGCGGGGCGCCGGGCCCGCCCTGGCCGCGCGCCTCCTCGTAGGCGAGCCAGGAGGTGAAGACGTCCTCGTACAGCCGGGCCGGGCTGAGGGCGCGGCCGGCGCCGGCGACCGCGCGCAGCTGGTCCTGGCTCAGGTCCGCGACGAAGGAGAGCAGGCGCGGGTTGCGGCAGAGCATCAGGAGGTCGGGGATGTTGTGCAGGAGCCGGTAGCGCTGGTCGGCGGCGCGTTCGTCGCCGTAGCTGCGTACGAGGTAGGAGCGGATCTGCGCCGGGGTGAAGCCCTCGACGGACAGGACGCGCCGCTGCGGCAGCAGTCCGACGCGCTCCCCGAGCGCGGTGAGGACCTGGGCGTGCGACTTGAAGTGCTGGGTGCGGCTGCTGACGACGATCTTGGCGTTGTCGACGGCGGCGTCGAGGAGGACCTGGAGGTGGTCGGCGGCCCGGTCGTAGCTGACCCGGTGGACCAGTTCGTCGAAGCCGTCGAAGAGCAGGACGACGCGGCCCTGGGCGAGCATGTAGCGCAGGGCCCGCAGGTCGATGGTGTCGACCTCGTGGCTGGCGAGGTGGGCGGCGACGAGGCCTTCGAGGCTGTGCGCCCGGTCGAGGGTGTTGAGCGGGATCAGCAGCGGCGTCAGGTGCGGGAGCTGTTCGGGGATGCGGCGGGCCAGCTCGCGCAGGGCGAAGGTCTTGCCGTGTCCGAAGTCGCCGAGGAGCAGGACGAAGCGGCCGTGGTCGGATTCGAGGAGTTCCAGGAGCTCCTCGACGAGGCCGTCGTGCTCCTGTCCGTCGGGGCGGTCCGCGTCGCGGTAGCGCTGGGGCAGGTACAGGCCGGGGGCGTACTGCTCGCTGCTGCCGAGCCGGGCCGTCTGCGCGGCGACGTAGCCGCGCAGGTCGAGCAGGCCCTGGAACTCGATGAAGCTGCGCACCCTGACCCGCACGCCGTGGCCGGCCGCCCGGCGGCGCAGCCCGCCGGCCGGTGCGTCGCCGCCGTGGACGAGGACGGCCTCGGAGCCGGAGTCGGTCGCGTGCACCTGGCCGACGAACCGGTCGATCTCCTCCTCGGTGGGCGTCCCGGGGTGGACGGCGATGCGCTGCTGCTGGACGACGTCGTCCTCCGGCTCCTGCCAGGTGGCCATGATCTGGACCATGTCACCCGGTTCGCGGCGCGGGACGTCGCGCAGCCGGACGCCCGCCCTGCGTACCCGGCAGATCTCCTTGACCCGCTCGGCGAGCGCGGCGGCGGGGTCGTCGAGGGGTGCCCGGCCCTGGGCGTGCTCGACGTTGATCACGGGGGGCAGTTCGGGGACCGGGAAGACCCGGCGGGTGTGCCGCCACTCGCCGGGGAACCGCTCGGCCTCGGAGGTGATCCGGTCGTCCCACCGGGTGACGGCGTCCGCGGTGACCTGGAGCAGTTGGAAGCGGGCGGGGGCCGCAGAGCCGAAGAGCGGCAGCCCGCCGGCGGGTCCGGTGAGCCGGCTGTGTCCGGGGGTGGCGGACAGGGTGCGCGGGCCGCCGGTCGGGCCGTGCAGCAGCAGGTGGAGCCGCGGGGCGGCGAGCCGGGCGAGGGTGTCGACGTCGCGCAGGCCGCCGGGGCCGCCGACCGCGTCGCCGGGGCGGCGGCCGTCGGTGAGCGGGTGGCGCAGCGCGCCGATGCGCAGCCAGCCCTCGTCCTCGTAGCGGCGCATGGCCTCGGCGAACCAGGCGGCCTGGTCGCGGCCGATGAAGCCGTACTGCTCCTCCTGGCGGTGGCTGTAGGCGATGGAGGAGTTGAATCCGGCGACGACCGTGCTCAGTTCGGGGACCGGGAAGAGGGTCCAGGGCTGGTCGCTGTCGAAGACGGTGTCCAGTCCCTGGTAGAGGCCGCGGAACAGGCGTGTGTAGTGGCGCCACTTGGGCCAGTACGGCGGCTGCGGTGCGACCTCGTCGGCCTCGCAGGTGTGGAAGTAGGCCTGGGAGGCGGCCTGGTTCACGTCCTGTGCTCCGGGGACGACCATCACGCGCTGGGGCGACAGGTCGAGCTGGGCGCGCAGGGTGGTGAGGAAGCTGAGGGCCTGGTCGCACTCGCGGGGGCTGCCGGAGGCGGTGAGGTCGCCGGTGACCACCATCAGGTCGGGGGACGGGGCGCCCGCGTCCCTGAGCATGATCAGGTCGCCGCGGATCTGGCGGCTGAGCGAGTCGGGTTCGCGACCCCGCCCGAAGTCGGGCCCGGCCAGGTGCAGGACGGTCACGGCGTCGTGGCCGCTGCCGGCGGCACCGGCCGGGGAGGCCTGCGGGTAGAGGGGCGCCCGGGCCGGACGGCGGCGGCCCGCCCAGCCGGGTCCGGCGAGCGCGCTCGGCCGGAGCCGGCCCGGGTGGGCCTGCTCGGGGAGGCGGACACCGCCCGGGCCGCCGCCCGATGCGGTGCCCGCCGCGGTGCCCGAGCCGCTGCCGGGGTAGCCGGGCCGCCGGCCGGGGCGGGCGTGCCCGTCGACGGCCTGTTCGACCCGGGTGAGCAGCAGGGAGCGGGCGGTGTCGGTGTCGGCGACGCCCACCAGGTCGACGTAGGTGATCGTGGCGAGGAGTCCCTCGATCGGCATCTCGTCCACCCGGACGGTCAGGAGGCGTCGTTCGGGTGACTCGGGGGAGGCACGGAGCGCGGCCTGCCATTCCATGCGCCCGTAGGTGGAGCGTTCATAGTGGCGCGACAGGACGGCGATCACGGCGACGGACTCGCTGACCCCGCGGTCCATGAAGTCTATGAAGTTGGTCCCCGGTACGAAGTCCCAGGCCTGCACCACCGTGCGGTAGCCGGCTTCCTCCAGGGTCCAGGCGATCCACGCGGCCCATTTCTCGTCCGCCGGCGAGTAGCTGATGAAGAAGTCGAACTCCCGTGCCGACGCCCCGAATTGCCCGTCCGTCATCATGGATCCCATGGTAGGGCGGGGGCTCCGGCCGCGACCCCCTCCCACCGAGGACGGGTCGCGGAGCGTGAGGGTCCGCTCACTGGGCCCGGCGCGGGGGTGTCCGGTTCCGGCCGGGACCGTCTGCCGCCCCGGCGCGTGTGTGTGCGACTCTGTTCGCCGTGTCTTCCCTCAGGCGTCTGCATCCACTGGACTGGCTGGCCGGCGGGCTGCTCGCACTCGGTGTGCTCTGCGTCGCCACCGGTCTGCTCCCGCACGAGCCCGCCGGGGACGTCCTGCGACGCATCGGGCCGCTGGTGGTCTTCCTGGCGACGGTCATCGTCCTCGCCGAGCTGACCGGCAGGGCGGAGGTCTTCGACGTGGTCGCCACCTGGGTGGCGCGGGTGGGCCGCGGCAACTACGCCCTGCTCTTCCTCCTCTGCGTCGCGTTCGCCTCCGTCACGACGATCACCCTGAACCTGGACACGACGGCGGTCCTGCTGACCCCGGTGATGCTGGCGCTGGCGACCCGGGTGGGCATCGCGGCCGTACCGCTGGCGATGACCACGGTGTGGCTGGCCAACACGGCGAGCCTGCTGCTGCCCGTGTCGAACCTGACGAACCTGCTCGCCGCGGACCGGGTGGCGCTGGCCCCGTCGGAGATGGCCGCCACCATGTGGGCGCCGCAGCTGGCCGCCATCGCCGTGACGATGGCCTGTCTGTGGGGCTTCTACTGGCGCCCGGGGCGGCGCGGCGCGGTCAGCTACGCGCCCCCGGCTCCGCCGCGCCCCAAGGACCGGGTCCTGTTCCGGGTGTGCGCGGTGGCGTGCGGCGGGTTCCTCGTGGCGCTGCTCCTCGCGGACGTGCCGCTGTGGTCGGCGTCGATGGCGGCCGCGCTGGTCGTGGTGGCGGCCTTCGCGGTCCGCGACCGGGGGGCGCTGCGGCCGTCCCTGATCCCGTGGCGGCTGCTCGTCCTGGTGCCGGGCATGTTCCTCGTCGTGGAGACCGTCAACGCGCACGGGCTGCACGACGTCCTGGCCGCGGCGATGGGTGCGGACAACGACCTCGTCGGAATGCTGAGGTCGGCCGCGGTCGGTGCGGGCTTCTCCAACGTGCTCAACAACCTGCCGGCCTACCTGGCGGGCGAGGCGGCCATCCCCGAGGCCAACCACCACCAGCTGCTGGCGCAGCTCATCGGCGTCAACGTCGGCCCGGTCATCACGCCGTGGGCCTCGCTGGCCACCCTGCTGTGGTTCGAACGGTGCCGCTGGCACGGCACCCGCATCGAGATGCGCCGCTTCCTCGGTACCGGGCTGGTCCTCTCGGTGGCCGGCACCCTGGCGGCGACGCTGGCCCTGGCCGCCACCACCTGAGGCGGCGGCAACCCCTCAGGCTACGGCGCCCACCTCCCTCAGCAGGTGTGCCAGGGTCTCGCCGCGCGCCGCGACGAAGCTGCGCCGGGAGTCGTCCCCGGCGAAGCCGGGGGTGAAGGGCGCCCCGGACAGGGTGCGCAGTTCCACCCCCGCCTCGGCGGCGAGCAGCGCCCCGGTCGGCAGGTCCACTCCCTCGGCGCGGTAGCCGACGAAGGCGTCGATGGTGCCGCGTGCCAGCAGGCTCCAGCCGAGCAGCGGCGCCCACAGCTGGAGGACCCGCCGGCAGTGGAGCTCCAGCGCACCGCGCAGGGCAACCGCCGTCGCGTCACCGCGCCGCACGGCGTACCCCTGGGTCCAGGCGACGACGGGACCGGGGCGGGGCAGGCCGGGCACGGGGCCCGTCAGCACTCCGGAGCTGCCGTGGGCCCCGTGCCCTCTGACCGCGTGCCAGGTCTGTCCGGTGACCGGCTCGTGCACCACGCCCAGCACCGGTGCGCCGGCCAGGCACAGTCCGATGCCGACGGCGTAGGCGGGCAGGCCGATCGCGACGTTGTTGCTGCCGTCCAGCGGGTCGACCAGCCAGGTGCGCTCGCCCGCCGCGTCCAGCAGTCCGGCCTCCTCGGACAGGATCCGGTCGTCCGGGAAGTGCCGCTGGATCCGTCCCAGTACGAGCTTTTCGGCGGCGAGGTCGAGGTCGACCTGGACGTCCCCCGACTCGTCCTTCGTCCGCAGGCAGTGCGCGTCCCCGAAGCGCCTGCGCAGCAGGCCGCCCGCCTCCTCCGCCGCGGCGACGGCGATCCGCCGCTCGCGGTCGAATTCAGGCCCGTTGCTGCGCATCGATCCTCCTGAGGACGGTGTGGACGCTGCGTACGGTCTGCGCCTTGTCGCACAGCCGGCGGGTCGTGCGGCGCGGCCGGCCGTCGAGCGGTCCGAGCGAGAGGTCGCGCCGGCCGGGGACCGACAGCCCGTGCACCAGGGTGGCCGCCGGTTCCGGGCCTTCCAGGGCAGTGGCGTGGAACTCCCCCGCGGGCAGTGTGTACGTCTCCCCGCCGGAGCTGATGTGGGCGGGACCGGGCTCGCTGTGTACCAGCAGGGGCGTGGGGCGGATCTCGTCCACGCCGTCGCTGTGGCTGTGCACCTCGAACACCCGGTGGGTCGCGCCCTCCTCGCCGTCCCGTACCGCCGTGGTGCGTACGGGAAGGTTGGCGACCCGCCCGTACAGCACACGGCTGTGCAGTTCCCAGCTGTGGGCGTGCAGGGGAGAGGCGTCGGGCTCGGCTCGGTTGTCGGCCTCGAAGAGGTGCACGCAGATTCCGCGCAGGCCTTCTCTCAGCAGCGGCAGGCACAGGAACCCGAGCGGATGGCGCACCGCACGCAGCTCACGGTCCCCGGAGGCGATCTCCTCCAGGGAGACAAGGGTCCTTTCGAGCTCGTGGTCCATGGCACGCGCCGGAGCGCCTCACCTCCTGTAGGGGTCCTCCGCGTGCAGGGCCTTCTCGATGATCTTGCCGATGTCGCTGTCGGTGAACACGCGCGGCAGCGAGAGCCCGAGGTCGTCGAAGAGCGTCCGCACTTCGTCGACGGTGGGTTCCTGGCCGAGGGGCGACGCGACCCGCAGATCGAGCACGGTGGCCTGCTCGCGGCTCTGGTGCAACTCGGTGACGTAGTAGTCGTAGAGCGGTTGCCCGCGCTCCACCAGCAGGTTGACCCGGGACTGGTCGTCCTGGGTGATGACGAGGCAGGTTTCGGAGAGGTCGAAGCGCAGGGTGGGCACGGCGGACGAGAGGTGCACGCTGATCTCGAGGGTGGTCAGCTGCCGCTGGTACCAGCAGGCGGCGAGGACGGTGGCGTACGACTCCCGGCGGACCCGGTCGGTGGTCCACACGTCGTCGCCCCGGCGCTGCCCGCCGAACATCTGCCGGAACCGGGCGTAGGCGGCGCAGGCGCGCTCGTCGGCCGGGTTGACGATGTCGATCTTCACATTGAGCTGGGAGCGCTGCTCCTTGGCCGCGGCCACGCACAGCGGCAGGGTGACCGCCCTGAGGTAGGTGCCCGTACCTCCCTTGAAATACCAGAGGTTGGTGTGCTGCCTGGCCTTGCGCAGGGCCTCGCCGACCTCGTTGCCGGAGAGGGAGCGGACCATGGCGAGGTCCTCCAGGGCCTGGCGGGTCCCGCTCAGCGCCTCGTGGATGCTGGCGGGCCGGCGCACCCGCTCCACGATCGAGCCGGTCGCGAGGAGGCCGAGGACGACGAGGGTGGCACCGGAGGAGACGTCGTCGCTGACGACGTCTCCGAAGATGTCGAGGAAGCCGACCGCCATGGCGACGCAGAGGGCGACCACCACGTCGGCGTTGCGCAGCATCCAGGCCACGAAGCGTTCCAGCCGCCCGACCTGTGCTGCCATGAACGCATCCCCTCCCCCGCCCCTGCTGTCGATGGTAGGGATCCTCCGGCGGCGCCACCAGAGCGACTTCGCGTCGCGGAACGGCGCCCGCGCGCACGCCGGTTCACACCCCGCGGCCGGAGGGTGTCGGGCGTCGGCGGGGTGTCAGGCGTCGGCGGGTGTCAGCAGCCGGGTGCGCAGCTGCTCCGCGGTCCGGTCCGAGAGGCCCACCCGGTCCTTGAGGTAGCCGTGCACCGAGCCGTGGCGGGCCCGGAGGTCCGCCAGCACCAGCTCCATGATCACCGCGGGGGCACGGCCGTAGCTCGGCCACTTCATGACCCGGTCCGGGTTGGCGGCCCGCCAGTCCGCGGCGAGGCGCTCGGTGGCCAGCTCGGTGAGCGCGAAGTCGGCGAGGACCTGCTCCTCGGGGACACCGAGCAGGGTGAGGACGAACGCGGCGATCAGCCCGGTCCGGTCCTTGCCCGAAGTGCAGTGGAAGACCACCGGCCCGGGCGCTTCCGCGATCGTCTCCAGGACCTGCCGGATCTCCTCGGCGCCGTCCTCGGTGACCTCCGCGAACCGGTCGGCGAGATAGCGCCAGGGGTCGATCGCGGGGTCGATCTCGGCCTGGTCGTAGGGCCGGTGCTCGATGCTCAGGTTGACGTACCGGAACCGCTCCGCCTCGGGCACCCGGCCCTTGGCCGCCATCTCCCACGGGTAGCGCAGGTCGATCACGGTGGCGATGCCCAGCTCCAGGAAGCGGTCCCAGTCGGCGCCGCGCAGTTTGCCCAGTGAGTCGGCGCGGTACAGGGTCCGCCACCGGACGGTTGCGCCGTCGGCGCCGCTGTAGCCGCCCAGATCACGGAAGTTGTGCAGGTTCTCGAATGCGACGTGCCGGTCCATCGACGCTCCCCCTCGTCCGTGGCGATGCCGCTCCCGACGGCGCCCCGGGCCCACCGTAGATCATCCGGCCCGGCCCGCGGCGCCCCGGGAGGGGCGTCGCGGGCTCGGCAGGATCCGCGGGGCACGGAGGGCTCTAGCGGGCCGCCGGCACTGCTGCCTCCCGGCGGTCCGCCGGGAGGTCGAAGGCCTCGGCCAGCAGCTCGTAGGAGCGCCGCCGGTCGGACGGGTCGGCCGTCAGGGTGTTGATGATCAACTCGTCCACCCCGTGGGTGGCGGCGAGCCCCGCCAGTACGGCGTGCACCTGCTCGGGCGCCCCGGAGACCAGGGCCGTGCGGTGCACCCTGGCCCGCTCCAGCTCCGCGCCCGTCCAGCGGTGGCGGCGCGTGGTCTCGTACGACGGCAGCGGCGCGTCCCGGCCGAGGTCCTTGCGGGCGCGCCACAGCAGCAGGCTCTGGGCCAGCTCCTCGGCGCGGCCGGCGCTGTCGGCCGTGACCACGCGTACCGCGAGGGCGCCGCCGGCGGGCCGGCCGGTGGCCCGGCGGAACTGGGAGCGGTAGTCGTCGAACGCCTCGGCGCCGCCCACCGGGGAGAAGAAGTGCCCGAAGGCGAACTCGGTGCCCAGCAGGCCGGCCAGCCGCGCCGACTCGCGCCCCGCGCCCAGGAGCCACATCTGCGGTGGGACGGGCGGGTGCGGTACGACGCCGCCCGCGCCCAGCAGCGTCCGCAGGTCCGCGAGCCGCTGCGGGAAGTCCCGTGCGGGGCCGCCGGCCCGGCCGATGCCGAGGTCGACGCGGCCCGGGTGGAGTGAGGCGAGGACCCCGAAGACCTCGGCGACCTTCGCCGGTTCGTAGCGGGGCAGCAGTACCCCGCCGGTGCCGATCCGCATACGCGAGGTGTGGGCGAGCAGGGCTCCCGCGAGGATCTCGGGGGCGCTGCTCGCGAAACCCGGGGAACCGTGGTGCTCGGCGGCCCAGTAGCGGGTGTACCCGAGGTCCTCGGCGGCCCGGGCGAGGTCCACGGAGGCGCGCAGCGCCTGGTCCGCGGTGTGGTCCTCGCCGACGGGCGTCTGGTCCAGTACGGACAGTCGCGGCTTCGTCATGGCGGACGGCCTTACAGTGCTGGTGGGCGGGGAGGCCGGTGGCGCCCGCCACGGTCGCCGGGACGATCCTGAAGTCCCGTTCGAAGACGAGGTTGTGCAGGTCGGCGGCGGCGATGGCGCGCATCGTGGGGAGTTCGGCGGCGGCCTGCTCCTCGTCGAAGACGTTGAGCGCCATTCGGAGACCGTGGCGCCGCGCAGGTGGGGGTGGTGGAAGCCCGCGCCGTAGTGGGCGTAGAGCGTCACCGGCGGGATGTCGGCGGTCGACTGCTCGTCCCACCAGAGGGTCCAGGCGTGGAAGAGGCTGCCGTCGTCGGCGCGTTGCACGCCGCTGGCGTCGACCACGCCCCGGCCGAGGAGGAGTTTGTCGTTGAGTTCGGCGAGTGCCCGGCGGGCGTAGGGGTCGAGGAGCCGGGCGGCGGTGCGGAAGTGCTCCTCCTTGTCGGGACGGGTGACGGCGCCGCCGTGGTGGCCGTCGCGGAGGTCGGCGAAGTGCCGTAGAAGGGCGTCGAGATTGTTGGTCGGGGCTCATGTCGGCTCCACGTGGGATGAGTTGAAGGAGGAGGGTGGAAGGGGTGCTTCAGGCGCCGGGGGCGGCCGGTGAGGTGAGCAGGCGCAGGGCCACGCCCAGCCAGCCGCGCAGGGTCGCCGTCTCGGGTCCGCCGCTCGTGGCGCGGCTCGGCTGGAGGAACGCCCCGTGGCCGGTCTGCCCGAACTCCCGCAGGGTGACTTCCACCCCGGCCGCGTGCAGCAGGCGCGCGTAGCGGTGTACGTCGTCAGCGACGGGGTCGAGGTCGCCGGTGGTCAGGACGGCCCGTGCCACGCCGCGCAGGTCGGCCGCCTCGAAGGGGGTGCTGTGGAGCAGGGTGCCGTCGGCGGCGGCGGGCCGGCCCGGGTCCCGGTAGTCCTGCCGGCCGCCGTCAGACAGGAGGCGGTGGGGAACATGTCGGGGAAGCGGTGGTACGAGGCTGCCGCGCAGCCGGGATCCAGCGGCGGGTAGACGAGGACCTGCGCGGCCAGCGGGAGGGCCCTGTCGCGGCAGGCGAGGGCGGCACAGGCGGCGAGGGTGGCTCCCGCGCTGTCTCCGCCGACCGCGACGGGCAAGGATTCCCCGGCGCGTTCCCCGGCGCGTTCCCCGGCCTGTACCCGAGCCTGCTCCCGGGCCCAGGCGAGCGCCGCCAGTACGTCCTCGACCATGGCCGGGTGGCGCACCTCGGGGACGAGCCGGTAGTCGACGCTGGCGACGGCGAAGCCGGAGGTCCGGGCGAGTTCGGCGGTGGGGCCGTGCCAGTCCCGGGCGGACCCGGCGCGCCGGCTGCCGCCGTGGGCCCAGACCAGCCAGCCCTGCGGTGCGGACGCCGCCGGCCGGTACACCCGGGCGGGGACGGGGCCGGACGGGGAGGGGATGCGCGCGTGCTCCCAGCGGACCTGGGCACGGCTCTGTGCGGCGGCCGAGTGGGTGGGTGTTGCCATCGGGGTTCCTTCCCTCCGTGCCTGGGGCCAACGTTCGCCGCCTCGGCAGGTGTGTCACAAGGCGGAGTTGCCTTAGTTGCCGGGCTGCTTGGTGCGGAGGAAGAGGACGGTGGTGAGGATCCCGACCACCACGATGGCGGTGTTGACGATGACCGCGGTGGTGACGCCCGCATGGATGTCGGTGCTCGCGGCGGCGACCGCCGACATGATCGGCGTGCCCATCGTGATACCGATCTGCTGCGTCATCGTCGCCAGACCCGTCGCCATACCCTGCTCGTGATCCGGCAGACCCGTCGTCGCGGTCACCATGAACCCCACGATCACCAGCATGTTGCCGACACCACCCGCGAACGTCGCGACCAGCAACAGCCACATCGACGCCGACGCCGGCGACTCACCCAAAGCCACCAGACTCAGCGTCGCCACCGCCTGCAGCACACCACCGATGATCAGCGTCGACCGCGTCCCCACCGCACCGATCACCCGCGGAGCGACCGAACCACCGATCACCGTCCCGATCCCCAGCACACCGAACGACAGACCAGCCGTCAGCGGCGAGAAGTCCAACACCTCCTGCAGGTACAACGTCATCAGGAACACCAGACTGGTCTCCGTCAGAAACGCGATCAGACCCGCAATGTTCCCCCACGCGACCGTCTTCTTCTTCAACACGCTCACCGGAACCAGCGGAGCCGAACTCCTCGCCTCGATCGCATAGAAAGCGACCAGCAGCGCCACACCCGCAGCCAGCCAGCCCAACGCCGACGGCGCACCCCAACCATGCTCACCCGCCTGCGTCAACCCGTAGATCAGAGCCAGCAGACCCAGGGTGACGGCCGTCGCACCCGGCACATCCAGCCTCGGACGCACCGCCGGACGCGACTCCTTGATCACCGTCGGAGCGATGAACAACACCGCCAGAGCCACCGGCACGTTGATGAAGAACGCCCACCGCCACGACAACAGATCCGTGAGCACCCCACCCAGGATCGCCCCGTCGTGAACCCCGCCGACATCAGAGCACCGTTCAGACCCAACGCCCTCTGACGCAGCGGCCCTTCAGGGAACGACGTAGTGAGCAGGGACAGACCCGCCGGCGTCACCGCCGCCGTCGCAAGACCCTGGAACACACGCGCCACGATCAGCATCTCCGGCGACGTCGCCAGACCACCCGCCAGCGACGACAGACCCAGCACCGCCAGACCCACCAGGAACAGCCGCCGACGACCGAACAGGTCCGCGACCCGCCCGAACAACAACGTGAAACCCGCAGCACACAACGCGAACGACGTCGCAATCCACTGCAGATTCGACAACGAGAAACCGAGCCCGTCACCGATCACCGGCAACGCCACATTCAAAATCGAGAAATCCACCGCCAGCATGAACTGCGCCACCAGCAGCACCACAAGCACCAACCTCAGGCGCCCATCCAAACGGGCCGGCACCTCCCCCGCACCCGCATCAACCCGCGCACCCTCGACAACCGACATCGCCAGACTTCCTTTCCTACACACACATGAACGGGGCCTTCCAGCAGGGAAGGCCGGTATGGGGGGTGGAGGACCGCTCAGGACGGGCCTCCGCCGAGGCGCGGCGGCCCAGTTCCTCCGACAGTTCCTGCCAGTCGCGGGCGCACTGCGCGGCAGCGGCGGCAGCGGTCTCGGCGCGGTACGGGGGTACCGCGGCGACGATCCGCTCCCGCTGGCGCAGACCGCTCACCTGGAGGTCGAGCATGCGCAGCAGCAGCCTGCCCGCCTCGCTGAGCCTGAGCAGGGGGTCCTTGCACAGGCCGGTGACCAGCGTGGGCAGCGGTTGCCCGCGGGCCCGTCCCCGGTCCGCCGTCCGGGCCGGCGGGGACGGTGCGCTGCCGGAGCGGCGCTGCCCCGCCGGTACGGGGTCCTCGCCCTCGCCGATCCGGCGGCGTACGTCCCGTACGGTCGAGGGCGCGATGCCCGCCTCCCGTGCGATCTGCCGCAGGGAGGCGGTGGGGCGGCCGGCGACAGACCGGTCCGCTGCGCGATCCCTCGGTCCGACCAGTCCGGGTGGGACCGCAGGATGCGCAACGCCGCGCCCGTCCGTTCCGCCTGGGTCAGCGGGAGTCCGTGGCTGATGTTGGCCTCGACCGAGAGGACGAACGCGTCCTCGGCACTGCCGTCGAAGTACGTCACGCCGACGGTGTCGCGGCCTTTCAGCACGGCCGCCCGCAAGCGGTGCGTCCCGTCGATGATCCGCATCGTGGGGCGGTGCACGAGCAGCGGCGGCAAGGTCCGGCCCGAGTTCGCGAGGGCCTGCGCGTGGCTCTCGTCCACGGGGACGGCACGGGGGGAATCCGCCGCGAGCAGTGCGCCCACCGGTACCTCGGCGGCGGCGTGGGGGGTCCGCTTCGCCGGGTGTCCTGCGTTCGAGTCGTCCATGGTTCACCTCCCTTCGTACTCGCCGCCTGGGGCGCCGCACGGTTCGCCGGGCCCCGAGAAGAAATTACGTAATTACCGTTCGGTAACCTATGGATCAGCCGAACCCTCTTGAGATTTCGGCAAGTTGGCGGAGTCGGGGCAGGTCAGGTGGGTGACCGCGGAAGTTCCCCGGTCGCCCACCGGGCGGCGGATCAGACCGGCGCGAGCTCTTCGGCGCGCACGAACTCCCGCAGCCAGGAGAGGAACTCTGGGCCAAGGTCCTCGCGCTCGCAGGCGAGCCGGACCGTCGCGCGCAGGCACTCGGCACGGTCCCCCGTGTCGTAGCGGCGGCCGGAGAAGACCACGCCGTGCACGGGGCGTCCGGCGCGCAGCAGTAGAAATCCCGGCCGATCTGATCAGCCGGGAAAGCGATGTCCCCTCGTACCCATTGCGGTCGAATTCGGCGGCGGCCACCGAGATCAGATGATTACGGGTGCGCACGCCGCGCTCTTGCTTCACCACTGCACTACCACTGCCATCCGGTTCGTTCCTCACTCACCCCCGCGCCCGGCACGGGGACGACCTCCAGCGTCACCCCGGCGCCGACCGCGCACAACGGCTACTCGACGAAGAAGCGACCATGCCCCGCCGTCCCGCGCCGCCCGCGAAGGGGCAGGCGGCGCCGTACCCCCCCAACGTGCCCAAGTCGCTCCGGAGAAGCCATACTTCAGCTGGAGAACAAAACGAACGTTCTGTATTCTCTTGGCTGTCGTGGCGCACACCGATGTCCGCACCGGAGGGGAGACGACAGATGACGGCGCACATGAGGACCAGATCCCTGGCTGCCGGCGGCACCGCCCTGGACGAGTTCACCGAACGCCTCTTCGGCCACTTACCGAGGGCCGACCAGCGCAGATGGGCCCGGGTCTATTTACAGGGCCTGCTCAGCACGCAGGGCAAGAAGTCCGTCCGCAGGCTCGCCGCGTCCGTGACCGCGTCACCCACCGCGTCCCAGTCCTTGCAGCAGTTCATCAACGCGAGCCCCTGGGACTGGGATCCGGCCCGCGCCGAGCTGCTCCGCTGGGTGGAGGAACGCCACCGGGTGCACGCCTGGACGATCGGGCAGGTCTGCTTCCCCAAGCGCGGTGAGCACTCGGTCGGCGTGCACCGCCGCTTCGACCCCGTCGCCGGACGCATCGTCAACTGCCAGTTCGGCTTCGGACTCTTTCTCTCCCTCGACGGAATGAGCGTGCCCGTCGACTGGCGGCTGGTGCTTCCGGAGAGCTGGTCGGTGGACCCGGCCCTGCGCCGTCGGGCGCGCATCTCCCCCGACGCCGCGCACCGGACGCCGGAGTCACTGGTCCTCGAACTCATCGACTCGATCGCCGGCCGCACCTCGTCGGTACGCGCCCCCGTGGTCGCCGACATCAGCCGTCTGGGAACCGCCGCCGCGCTGATCGGCACGCTCGGCCGCCGCGGCCACGACTTCCTGGTCTCCGTCCCGCCGACCCTCACCGTCCGCGCGACCGGCCCGGCCCACGGCGGAGAGCCGGCCCGGGTGCCGGTGCACGCGGCCACCGCCGGCGACCTCGCCCGGCGGGGGAACACGAGCCGTCCCGCCGCTCAGTACGCCGGCCCCGCCACGCGCCCTCAGCGGCCGCCGCGGCAGCACATCCGCTCGGCCCTGGTCCGGGTACCGGGCGGGGACCCGGCGACCCCGGGCACGCACCAGACGTACCGGCTGTTCGGCGAACCGTCCGCGTGGCCGGGGACGGGGGCGAGGCCCGGGGCCCGGCCGGGCGGGGCGGTATGGCTCACCAACATGAGCCACCACCGGATGGACGACCTGCTGCACCTGGTACGACGGTCGGGCCGGGCGGCCGCCACGCTCGGCGTCCTGGCCGACGACTTCGGCCTGCTGGACTTCGAGGGGCGTTCCTTCCCCGGCTGGCACCACCACATGACGGTGATGTCCGCGGCGTACGCCTACCAGGGCCTGTTCTCGCGGGCTTAGGGCGTTTCCTACCCCGCCGGCGGTGACGGAGTAGTGAGTGGCAGGTCCGGAGAGGGGGTGACCTTGAAGGAGTGGATGGGCACGTTGATGATCACCTTGCCCGGCTCCATCGGCGTGCGGTCCCGCGGAGCGCCGGCGCACGCGTCGGCCTCGTAGACGAACACCGACGCGTTGGTGTGGTTGGAGACCGACCGGAAGTAGCTGCCGTCCGGGGCGTCGGGAAAGACTTCCTTGACCGTGTAGCAATGCCCGTCCGCGGGGCTCCGGACGAGCTTGATCGGGGAGCCCATGAGCGGCCCGTCCTTGCCCGGCTCGCCCAGGACCACCTGTATGTCGCCGACGGCCGCCGAGGCCGGCGTCAGAGGAGCCGCTGTGAGCAGGAGGGCGGCTCCGGCCGCGACGAGGAGGGCAGGTCGGCGTGCGATCGTTCGACGGGGCATGGGAACCTCCGGGGCGCCACGTCGTCGGGGGTGCGTTCAGGAGGGCGCCCAACTCGATCCAGTATCCCCTTGAAGCATCATCGGCGCAGTGCGTCGGCCGGGGCACTGCGCCGCCGGGCCTGGCACGGGGATCCCGGCTGCGCCGGGCATCGGGCTCCGCCCCGCCCCGCGCCTCGGGAAGTGCGGGCCCGCGCCGACAAGCGCGGGCCCGGGACGGTCAGGCGCGGATGAGGGCGAGGGCCTCGTCACGGACCCGGGCCAGGGTGTCCGCGTCACGGGCCTCGACGTTCAGGCGCAGCAGCGGCTCGGTGTTCGACGCACGCACGTTGAACCAC